>NZ_JBHTAC010000120.1:0-501 GCF_042663325.1 Catellatospora aurea | reverse complement strand
AAGAGTCCTTGGCCTGCGACTGGATGTACGCCATCATCCACGACGGGCACGCCAGCGTCACGAACGAACCCTTGGCCATACCCGCGTTCCAGTCAGCCGACCACGGAGCGATCTTCGCCGACAGACCCTTGTTGATCGCGTCGATCGTCAGATCCCACGCCCGCTTCACACCCGGGTTCGACTCCACCACGACCTTGTCACCGTCGTAGATACCCACCGGCTGCTGACCCAGGATCGACCGGTAGATGATCGTCGGACCGTCCATCCACGCCGAACCCTTGACGTTCGCGGCCTTGAACTTCACACCCGTCTCGATGTACTTCTCCCACGTCGGCCACAGCGCGCTGACAGCCTCACGGTCGGTCGGCAGACCCGCCTTCTCGAACAGGTCCCGGCGGTAGCACATCGCCATACCGCCCACGTCCGTGCCCAGACCGACAACCTCACCCTTGGCCGAGCTGCCCTGCTGCCACTTCCACGCCGGCCACTGCGACTTGATGT
>NZ_JBHTAC010000119.1:0-517 GCF_042663325.1 Catellatospora aurea | reverse complement strand
GGCACGGCTCCCCGGGAGCCGTGCCGCGTCTGCCTGTGTAGAGGACTGGCTGTGTAGTCGACGGGAGAGGGCGACGATGGCGCGACGCGACACCGACGAGCCGGAGGACCGGGGGCGTTACCGCCGCGGTGGTATCGGCGACGCGCGTGCCTTCACGCCGCGCGGGCGCACCACCCGTGACGGCGGCTCGTCCGCGGGTTCCGAGCCGGATCCGCAGGCCGAGGCCGAGCTCCAGCGCCGCCGGGCCGAGCTGCGCATGGTGCGCGGCGGCCGGGCCGAGGAGGGCCGCCCGCCGCAGCGCCTGGGCCGGGTCACCGGTGCCCCGTCGGTCCGCCGCCCGCGCCGGAGCGACGCCGACGGCGGCGACTTCGACGGCGGCTACTTCGACGTCGACGAGTCGGGCCGGGAGGCCCCGCGCCGCCGCACGGCCGCCGCCGGCCGGGGCCGTCCCGCGGCCCGTGGCGATCGCGAGTTCATCGGGCGTACGCAGGCCGCCCGCGCCCGCGAGCCACACCGC
>NZ_JBHTAC010000118.1:0-595 GCF_042663325.1 Catellatospora aurea | reverse complement strand
TGCGCCTGTGCGCTCGCGCATGGCCTGGACTTGCTCAGGTGTCTTGCCTTGTACGTGGTCGTGTGCCTGCGGCGTCGGCAATAGCGAAACCGTGGTGCGCAAGTCGTCGCCACCGTCGCCATGGGCGCCTACCCCGTTGGCTTCATTCGGACGCGGCGTAGGGAGGAGCGCGACTGCAGAACTCACCGTGAGGTCGCCTTTCGAGCCACGCTGGTTCGGCCCGCCCTTCTCCCCGTCAGATGCTCGAGGGGTCGGGATCAGCTTCCCGCCGAGTTGCGAGAACAAAGACCCTGAACCTGCCATGAGGGGCGCCGACATCGGAAGCTCGTACGCCACTCCATCGACAGTCATACCCGAGATCGGAAAGGTCTCCGAGTACACGTCCGAGCGCTGTGAGATTACGTCTACTTGATCCGTCTCCCACACATCCCTGGCACTGTTCCATCCAGCAATCCGGCGCATGTTTGTCCTCCTCGCTTGCTGCGGTGGCTGAGTACGCGCCGCGCACGTTTTCCCAGACCACGTATTTCGGTTTGAGTTGCGCGATCGCTTCGCGCATGTTGACCCACAGGTTGGATCTGGTGCCGTAGGTCAT
>NZ_JBHTAC010000117.1:0-695 GCF_042663325.1 Catellatospora aurea | reverse complement strand
GCGCTGGCGTAGCCGACCTCGAAGCGGCGGAAGCCGCGGTCGAACATGGTGACGGCCATGGTCTCCGAGGCGTGGATGGGTCCGCCGCCGGTGAGCACCCAGACCATGTCGAACAGCTGGATGCTGCCGATCACCGACAGGAACACGCTGATCCGGATCGTCGGGCCCAGCAGCGGCAGCGTCACGTGCCGGAACACCTGCCACGCGCTCGCGCCGTCGGTCGTGGCCGCCTCGGTCAGCTCGGCCGGGATGCCCTGCCGGCCCGCCAAGTACAGGATCATGTGGAAGCCGAAGTACTTCCACGAGATCACCAGGAACAGCGCGAACAGCACGGTGTCCGGGTCGGCGAAGACCGCGCCCGCCTCGGCGCCCAGCAGCTTCGACACCGTGTCGCCCAGGCCCCGGTTGGGTGAGAGCACCAGGGTGAACAGCACCGCGGTGGTGACCTCGGACAGCACGTACGGGGCGAAGAAGATGACGCGGTAGACGCTGCGGCCCTTGAGCTTCTGGTTGAGCAGCATCGCCAGAGCCAGGGAGACCGGGAGCTGGATGACCAGGGACAGGGTGATCAGAACGAGCGTGTGCCACAGGTCGCCGAGGAACGTCGGGTCCTTGAAGGCGCGGGTGAAGTTGTCCAGCCCGACGAAGTTCTCCGGCAGGTTGAAGCCGTTCCACTTGTACAGGCTGGTGTAGCC
>NZ_JBHTAC010000116.1:0-711 GCF_042663325.1 Catellatospora aurea | reverse complement strand
CGATACCGCTCAACGATGTCCTCAGCCTCAATGGCTAACTCACTATCCTTCCCGATTGAGTTTAGCACGGTATCGTGAACGATCGAGAACGCTAGTATTTCTCTTCCGACGTTCTCAGTCAGGTACACATTTTTGTCGACCGTGACGGGGATGGGGATACCACTTTCTAATCGGGTTCTTAGATTGGCGTCCGCTATCTCGCCCTCCTCAAGTACCAATGAGCCGCCCTTCTCTTGCGATAACACTGACGCATGCTCGGCTATCTCCGAGAGTGCATTAGCGCAGCCCGTGGAACTTCTACAATCCTCAATGAAGTCTTTATAGTAGACAATGGCTGGTTCAATATTGGTTAGGCTATTTGGATTATACCCAGAGGCAGTCATGTCGGCATCGCGTAACCATTCAACAGCGGACTCAATCGAGATCGAGGCAGTCCGCTCCATTTGGTTAATATCTCTGCTGTTGATGTTTGAGCCAGATTTGATCTCTACTAACAGCAGTGTGTCATCATTGTACAAGACAAAGTCAGGTTCAGCAGTAATGTCTTGCCGTGAGTCCGTGATTTCAACGAATGACCCAACTAGCCGATATCCTAAATCATAGAGCGATTCGCTTGGGTTGTACCCTTTAAATGCGTTGAAGAATACATTATAAGAATCAACTTCTCTCTTCTGTCGAACCCACCGCTCAGTCATGCAATCAACTCCCGCG
>NZ_JBHTAC010000115.1:0-733 GCF_042663325.1 Catellatospora aurea | reverse complement strand
GAGTCGCTGTCGCGCACGCCCCACACGGTGATGCCGATGCAGCGCGGCACGTTCATGCAGGCCTGGGTCAGGCCGCCGTACTGCGAGGTGGAGGCGTTGGTGACGTCGACCTCGGTGAGGGCGACGTCGACGCCGAGGGCGGCGAAGCTGGACAGGGTGGTCTGGAAGTTGCTCGGCAGGGAGCTGCCGCCGGTGAAGTGGGTCTGCAGGCCGACGCAGTCGATGGGCACGCCCCGGGACTTGAAGTCCTGGATCATGCGGTACACACCCTGGGTCTTGCCGTAGCTCCAGTTCTCGATGTTGTAGTCGTTGTAGCAGAGCTTGACCGACGGGTCGGCGTTGCGGGCGGTGCGGAAGGCGACCTCGATCCAGTCGTTGCCGGTGCCCTGCAGGTTGGACGAGCGGCGGCTGCCGTCCTCGTTGAACGCCTCGTTGACGACGTCCCAGGCGGCGAGTTTGCCCTTGTAGTGGGCCATGACGCCGTTGATGTGGTCGATCATCGCCTGGCGCAGGTTGCTGCCGGACAGGCTCTGCATCCAGCCGGGCTGCTGGGCGTGCCAGGCCAGGGTGTGGCCGCGGACCTTCAGGCCCCGCTGGGTCGCCCAGTTGTAGATCTGGTCGCCCGAGCTGAAGTTGAACTGCCCCCGGTTGGGCTGGGTGGCGTCGGGCTTCATCTCGTTCTCGGCCGTGATCATGTTGAACTCACGGGCGGCGATCGTGCTGTACGTCGAGT
>NZ_JBHTAC010000114.1:0-763 GCF_042663325.1 Catellatospora aurea | reverse complement strand
CCTACCTCGCGCTGGCCGGGCTGGCGCTGTTCTCGGGGTTCCCGCTCTACTGGTCACTGGTCGTCGCGTCGCACGACAACGGCATCCTCGGCCAGGTCCCGCCGCCGTTCGGCATCGGCCCGAACCTGTTCGCGAACCTCGAACGGGCCTTCGGCACGGTCGACTTCGCCAAGGCGCTGACCAACTCGTTCGTCGTGTCGATCTCGATCACGATCAGCGTGGTCCTGTTCTCGACGCTGGCCGGGTTCGCGTTCGCGAAGCTGAACTTCAAGGGCCGCAACGCGATGCTGGTCATGCTCATCGCGACCATGATGGTGCCGACGCAGCTCGGCATCATCCCGCTCTACCTGCTCATGGCGAAGATCGAGTGGACCGGCACGATGTACGCCGTCGTCGCGCCGGGCCTGGTCACCGCGTTCGGCGTGTTCTTCATGACCCAGTTCCTGCGCGAGGCCGTGCCCAGCGAGCTGATCGAGGCTGCGCGCGTCGACGGCTGCCACACGCTGCGCATCTTCTGGCACGTGGTGCTGCCCGCGTCCAAGCCGGCCGCCGCGGTGCTCGGCATGCTCACGTTCATGGGGGCCTGGAACGACTTCTTCTGGCCGCTCGTGGTCCTCACCCCGGAGGACCCGACGGTGCAGACCGCGCTGTCCACCCTGGCCAGCGGCTACATCCAGGACTACTCGCTGTCGCTGACCGGCACGGCCATCGCCACGATCCCGCTGGTGATCGTGTTCGCGCTGCTCGGCAAGTACATCATCGG
>NZ_JBHTAC010000113.1:0-770 GCF_042663325.1 Catellatospora aurea | reverse complement strand
ATCGGGGCGCTGATCGTGGTGCCGGTCGGGTTCGGTGTGCTCGGCGGGTTCAAGGACAACGGACAACTGTCCACCAACCCCCTCGGCTGGCCCGACCCCTGGCAACCCGACAACTACACCAGCATCCTGGGCGACCCCGTCTTCTGGCGACAACTGGCCAACAGCACCCTGATCGCCCTGGCCACCGTCGCCGTCGTCGTCGGCGCCTCCGCCATGGCCGCGTTCGTGTTCGCCCGCTTCGCCTTCCGCGGCCGCGAAACCCTGTTCACCCTGTTCGCCGTCGGCCTCATGTTCCCCTTCGCCGTGGCCATCCTGCCCCTGTTCATCCTCCTGCGCAGCATGGACCTGCTCGACAACCCCCTCGGCGTCATCCTGCCCCAGGCCGCCTTCGGACTACCCACCACGATCATCATCCTGCGCCAGTTCTTCCGCACCATCCCCGCCGAAGTCGAAGAAGCCGCCACCCTCGACGGCTGCACCCCCTTCGGCTTCTTCTGGCGCGTCCTACTCCCCATGGCCAAACCAGCCCTGGCCACCGTCTCCGTCCTGGCCATCGTCGCCAGCTGGAACAACTTCTTCCTCCCCCTGGTCGTGTTCACCGACCAGAGCTGGTGGACCCTGCCCGTAGGCGTCCAGGCCTTCCAAGGCCAATACGCCGACGACACCGCCAAAGTCCTCGCCTACGTCGTCCTGTCCATGATCCCCGCCCTCGGCTTCTACGCCGTCGCCGAACGCCAACTCATCGGCGGCCTCGCCGGCAGCATCAAGGG
>NZ_JBHTAC010000112.1:0-811 GCF_042663325.1 Catellatospora aurea | reverse complement strand
TCGTTGAGGTCCTCGAACGACTCCTTGTTGATCACGTAGCCGTTGAACCAGCCGCCGTTGGTCTTCAGCGACAGCAGGTCGGCGGCGGCGATGTCCTGCATGGCGAAGAAGAAGTCGATGACGTCCATGCCCCGGGGCAGGCTCATCAGCATCGACTCACCGGCCGCCCGGATCAGGTTGTTGACCTTGCCGATGTCGGTGAGCACCCCCGCCGAGGTCGCCTTCGCCACCATCGCCTGCATGAGCTGCTGCTGGTGGCGCTGGCGGCCGTAATCGAGGGAGTTGTCCGGCAGGTAGCGCTGCCGGGCGAAGTCCAGCGCCTCCCAGTCCTGCATGTCCCGGCAGCCCTTGCGGTGCACGTACCGCTGGTTGCCGGTGCGGTCGGCGTAGGCGTCAGCCTCCTTGTCGTCGAGCATGCCGCCGATGTACTTCGGCTTGCCCTTGACCATGAAATGGTGGATCGACCTCGTGTCGGCCTCCACGCACATGCGCACGCTGCCCAGCGCCTTGATGACCTTGTTGAAGCCGGCGAAGTCCACGACCACCGCCGCCTCGAACGTGATCCCGGTCAGCTTGCCGACGACCTGGGCGGCGACCTTCAGGCCGCCCGCCCAGTCGCCCTTGGGCCCCAGGCCGGCCTGGAACGCGCCGTTGATCTTGCGATAGCCGTGGCCCGGCACGTTGACCCGCAGGTCGCGCGGCACCGACAGCATGTACGCCTCCCGGTGCGACGCCGACACGTGCACGATCATGATGGTGTCCGAGCGCGCGTTGTCGGCCTTCTGCCCCGACCGGGTGTCGATGCCCAGCA
>NZ_JBHTAC010000111.1:0-835 GCF_042663325.1 Catellatospora aurea | reverse complement strand
GTGGTAGTCATCAGGACCTCCGCAGGCGGCTGGTCAGGAAGTAGTTGATCGCCGCGACGATCACGATGATGCCGAACATCGCCCACGCCGCGGTCGAGGCGTAACCGAAGTCGAACCTGCTGAAAGCGACCTCGTAGAGGTACAGCGACAGGGTCTGGAACTGCCGGTCACTGCCGCCGGTCATCGACCCGCCGCCGAACAGCAGCGGCTCGGCCAGAACCTGCATGCCGCCGATGGTCGAGATGATGACGGTGAAGATGATCGTCGGGCGGATCGCCGGGACCGTGATACGGGTCAGCTGCTGGAAGCTGCTGGCTCCGTCGAGAGACGCGGCATCGTAGAGGTCCTTGTTGACCGCCTGCATCGCGGCCAGGTAGATCAGGGCGTTGTAACCCGTCCACCGCCAGAGGATCATCACCGAGATCGCGATCTGCGACGACGCCGTGCCGGCCTGCCAGTCGATCCGGCCCAGGCCGAGGGTCTCCAGGAGCCAGTTGACCAGGCCGTAGTCCTTGCCGAAGATCTGCCCGAAGATGATCGCCACCGCGGCCACCGACGTGATGTTGGGCAGCACCGCCGTCATCCGCCAGAACGTCGGAGCGCGCAGCCGCTGATTCAGCACATGCGCCAGGACCAGGGCCATCAGCAGCTGCGGAACGGTCGACAGCACCCAGATCTGGGCGGTGTTGCGCAGCGCGTTCCAGAAGTACTCGTCGGCGAACAGATCCTGGTAGTTCTGCAGGCCGAGGAACGTGTGCGTCTCCGACAGCAGGCTCCACTCGTGCAGGGAGACCCACGCGGTGTACGCCAGCGGGAAGATCCCGAACGCGGCGAA
>NZ_JBHTAC010000110.1:0-853 GCF_042663325.1 Catellatospora aurea | reverse complement strand
GTCAGCGCTGCAGGGTGAGCAGGCCTGGCCGGTAGGGCAGCAGCCCGTAGTCGCCGCCGGAGTTCGGCGAGCGGCCCTGGTAGAGCAGCTGCAGGTTGCAGGGGTCGATGGTCATGGTCTGGTCGGCGTTGCTGCGGATGAGTTCGCCGTGGCTGATGTCGTTGGTCCAGGTGGCGCCGCTGTTGGCTTTGCCGGCGAAGGGGTTGCTCTCGGTGGCGGCCTGCGGGGTCCACGAGCCGCCGAGGCTGGTGGCGGTGAAGGAGCGGAAGTAGCGGCCCTGCGAGCCGATCGCCTCGACGATCATGAGGTACTGGTTCTGGCCGCCGACCTTGTAGACCTGGACGGCTTCGAACAGGTTGTTCGTGGTGTCGCTCATGATCACGGTGGAGGTGGAGCCGAAGCTGCCGGGGAAGTTGCCGATGGGCATGCTGGCCCGGTAGATCTTGCCGTTGTCGCCGGCGAAGAACAGGTACATGTTGCTGCTGTCGCCGATGACGGCCTGGTCGATGGGGCCGGTCCCGGAGCCGGAGATGGTGCCGGAGAACAGGGTCTGGGGTGCGGACCAGCCGTTGGGGTTGGTGGGGTCGGAGGAGGTGCGGTAGGAGAACGCGGGGCCGCCCCACTGGTAGGCCAGGACCCAGATGTTGCGGGGGGCGAAGTAGAACAGTGACGGTGCGACGGTGCCCGACGACATGGTGTTCTGGCTGGCCGAGGCCATGTCGGACCAGTTGGTGAACAGGCTGAAGTTCATCGAGCCCCAGCTGCTGCCGTTGTCGTGGGTGGTGGCGTAGACCAGGTGCCGGCCGTTGTAGGGGGCGTAGGTGAAGTCCTTGAGCGAGACCCAGCCCGACTT
>NZ_JBHTAC010000109.1:0-1080 GCF_042663325.1 Catellatospora aurea | reverse complement strand
GACCACCTCGACGAGGCGCTGCGGCAGTACAACGCGGGTTCCGGGCCGCTGACCGTGCAGTTCGTGATCTACAACCTGCCCGGCCGTGACTGCTCGGCCCTGGCGTCCAACGGTGAGCTGGGCGTGGACGAGCTGCCCCGCTACAAGTCGGAGTACATCGACCCGATCGCGGCGATCATGGGGCAGAGCAAGTACGCGCCGCTGCGCATCGTGGCGATCATCGAGATCGACTCGCTGCCGAACCTGGTGACGAACACGAACATCGCCAAGTGCGCGACGATGAACTCCAACGGCGGCTACGTCAAGGGCGTCGGGTACGCACTGAACAAGCTGGGCGCGATCTCGAACGTGTACAACTACATCGACTCGGCCCACCACGGCTGGATCGGCTGGGACACCAACTTCGGCCCGACCGCGCAGAAGCTCAAGGAGGCCGCGGTCGCCGAGGGCAGCACGGTCAACAACGTGCACGGCTTCATCACCAACACCGCGAACTACTCGGCGCTGGTCGAGCCGTACTTCACCATCAACACCTCGGTCAACGGGACCACGGTGCGCCAGAGCAAGTGGGTGGACTGGAACTACTACGTCGACGAGCAGTCGTTCGCGCAGGCGTTCCGGACCCGGCTGGTGTCGGAGGGCTTCAACGCCAACATCGGCATGCTGATCGACACCTCGCGCAACGGCTGGGGCGGCTCGGCCCGCCCGACCGCGGCCAGCACCTCCACGAACGTGGACACGTTCGTCAACCAGTCGCGTATCGACCGCCGTATCCACGCCGGCAACTGGTGCAACCAGTCCGGCGCGGGCCTGGGTGAGCGTCCGCGTTCGGCCCCGGCGACCGGCATCGACGCGTACGTGTGGGTCAAGCCCCCGGGCGAGTCCGACGGCTCGTCGTCGCTGATCCCGAACAACGAGGGCAAGGGCTTCGACCGGATGTGCGACCCGACCTACACCGGTAACCAGCTCAACGGCAACAACCTGACCGGCGCCCTGCCCAACGCCCCGATCTCGGGCGCGTGGTTCCCGGCCCAGTTCGCCGAGCTGATGGCCAACGCCTACCCGCCGCTCTCCTGACCG
>NZ_JBHTAC010000108.1:0-1149 GCF_042663325.1 Catellatospora aurea | reverse complement strand
GGTGGCAGTGACGACCCGGCGAAGCCGGGTGGCAAGGTCAAGCTGACGATCGCGACGTTCGGCGAGTTCGGTTACAAGGACTTGTACAAGGAGTACATGGCCGCGAACCCGAACGTGGAGATCGTGGAGCGGATCACCAAGGCCGAGGATCACCACAAGAACCTCGCGGCGCACCTGGCGACGAACACGGGTGCGGCCGACATCGAGGCGATCGAGGAGGGCTGGGCGGGTCAGTTCACCGCCAACCCGGGCAAGTTCTACAACTGGACCGACTACGGCGCGAACGACATCAAGTCGCAGTGGCCGGCGTGGAAGTGGCAGCAGGGCAGCTCGGCCAAGGGTGAGGTTGTCGGTCTGGGCACGGACGTGGGCGGTATGGCGATGTGCTACCGCCGGGACCTGTTCGAGAAGGCGGGCCTGCCCACCGACCGCGAGGCCGTTTCGGCTCTGTGGCCGACGTGGGAGAAGTACATCGAGACGGGCGTGAAGTTCAAGAACGCCAACATCAAGGGCTCCGCCTGGATGGACGGCCCGACGGTGATGTACCGATCGATCCTGGGCCAGCAGCCCACCGGCATCTACGACGGCGACAAGGTCGTCGTGGAGACGAACCCGGGTGTCAAGCGCGCGTGGGACCTGACGATCGACGCGATCAACAAGGGCCTCTCCGGGAAGATCGCTCCGTGGTCGGCTGACTGGAACGCGGGTATGGCCAAGGGTTCGTTCGTGACGCTGGCGTGCCCGTCGTGGATGATGGCGTACATCCAGTCGCAGGCCAAGGACTCTTCGGGCAAGTGGGACATCGCTGCGGTTCCTGGTGGTGGCGGTAACTGGGGTGGCTCGTTCCTGACCCTGCCGAAGCAGGGCAAGAACGTGGAAGAGGCTGCGAAGCTGGCGAAGTGGCTGGTGGCTCCGGAGCAGCAGGCGAAGGTGTTCCGGGCGCTGGGTAACTTCCCGTCGACGGTGTCGCTGTACGAGGACGCGGTGATCAAGGACTTCAAGAACCCGTTCTTCAACAACGCGCCGGTCGGTCAGATCTTCTCGAATTCGGTGAAGACGATGGTGCCGCAGTACATGGGTCCGAAGTCCGGTGACATCAACACGGCGATCCAGAACGGTCTGACCCGTGTGGAGCAGGGCAAGCAGAAG
>NZ_JBHTAC010000107.1:0-1186 GCF_042663325.1 Catellatospora aurea | reverse complement strand
ACTGGCTCTTCGCGACCTTGGTGATGTCCTTGACGATCTGCTCCGCGGTCTTCGAACCCGCCACCAGCTCGGCGACACTGTCGTTGACCTGCTGGCCGACCGCCGGCGGGTACGCCTGGTCCAGGTACAGCTGGAACCCGGTAGCCGCCGCCAGACTCGACGCCACCACCTGGCTGTTCGGGTCCTTGATCGCGTCGGCGGCGTCCTTCACCGTCGGCAGCACCGCACCCGTCGCCGCGCTCTTGCGCTGGTTCGCCACATCCAGCAGCGTCTTCAGGAAGTCCACCGTCGAGGCCGGGGCGTCCTTGCCGACCGCGAACCCGTTACCGCCACCGAACGCCTCCGCCACACTGCCCTTGCCGCCGTCGACCGCCGGGAACGCGAAGAAGCCCAGCTTGTCACCCAGGCCCTTCTTGCTCGTCGACGACGAGTTCTGCACCGCCGGAGCCCACTGACCCATCAGCTCCATCGCCGCCCCGCCATTGCCCATCGTCGCGGCCTGACCATCCGGCGAGCCATACTCCGCCCCGAGGAAACCCTTCTGGAACGGCTGCAGATCCACCAGCTCCTTCAACCGCTGACCTGCGGCGATGAAGTCCGGAGTGTCGAAGTTGTTGTCCTTGGCCGCCTGCTGAAGCGCTCCCAAACCACCGATACGCATGGCCAGATACGCCCAGTAGAAGTGCCCCGGCCACTTCTCCTTACCCGCCAGGGCGACCGGCACGATCCCCTTCGACTTGATCGTCGACACCGTCGTCAGCAGCTCAGCCCACGTCGCCGGCGGCTTGGCGATCCCCGCCTTGGCGAAAAGGTCCTTATTGTACCAGAAACCGACCATGCCCACATCGAACGGAATCCCGTAGATCTTCCCGTCGATCGTGAACGGCTGCACCGACGCCGGCAGCAGCGTACCGATCCACGGCTGCACATCAGCCGTGATGTCCTTGACCAGCCCCGCGTCGACCTGCTGCTTGAGCACACCACCACCCCACGACTGGAACAGATCCGGCGGCGAACCCGCCTGCGTCGCGGTGGTCAGCTTGGCCTTGAACGCCTCGTTCTCCAGCGGCTGGATCACGACCTTGACGTTGGTGTGCGCGGTCTCGTACTCCTTGGCCATCGCCGCCCAGACCGGCAGCATCGGCTCGGTGTTCTGAATGTGCCACCAGTTGATGGTCTGCGGACC
>NZ_JBHTAC010000106.1:0-1219 GCF_042663325.1 Catellatospora aurea | reverse complement strand
GTCAGGCGGCTTCGATGATCATGCCGGCGGCGACGGTGCGGTTGGTGGCTTCGTCGATGATGATGAAGCCGCCGGTGGTGCGGTTGCGGCGGTATTCGTCGGCCATGAGGGGGATGGTGGTGCGCAGCCGGATGCGGCCGATGTCGTTCAACCCGAGTTGGGTGGCGGTGTCGTCGCGGTGCAGGGTGTTGACGTCGAGCCGGTACTGCAGTCCCTTGACGATCGCCCTGGCCGTGCGCGTGGTGTGCTTGATGGCGTATTTGCCGCCGACGGTGAGCGGTTTGTCGTCCATCCAGCAGACGAGGGCTTCGATGTCCTGCGCCGGGGTGGGGGTGTTGTGGGGGCGGCAGATCATGTCACCGCGGGAGATGTCGATCTCGTCTTCGAGCCGGACCGTCACCGACATGGGCGGGAACGCTTCGGCGACGGGTCCGTCGGCGGTGTCGATCCCGGCGATCTTCGTGGTCATGCCAGAGGGCAGGACCATGACCTCGTCGCCGGGCTTCATGATCCCGGAGGCGACCTGCCCGGCGTAGCCGCGGTAGTCGGTCACGGTCGTGGACTGGGGGCGGATGACGTATTGGACGGGGAAGCGCACGTCGACGAGGTTGCGGTCGGAGGCGATGTGCACGTGCTCCAGGTGGTGCAGCAGCGACGGGCCTTCGTACCAGGGCATGTTCGTCGACCGGGTGGCGATGTTGTCGCCGTTGAGCGCCGAGATCGGGATGATCGCCAGGTCGGTGATGTCGAGCTTGGCGGCGAACGACGTGAACTCGTCGACGATCCGGTCATACACGGCCTGGTCGAAGTCGACGAGGTCCATCTTGTTGACGCACAGCACGAGGTGGGGCACGCGCAGCAGGGAGCACAGGAACGCGTGCCGCCGCGACTGCTCGACGATGCCCTTGCGGGCGTCGACCAGCACGAGCGCGAGGTCGGCCGTCGAAGCGCCGGTGACCATGTTGCGCGTGTACTGGATGTGCCCCGGCGTGTCCGCGATGATGAACTTACGGCGCGGGGTCGCGAAGTAGCGGTAGGCGACGTCGATGGTGATGCCCTGCTCCCGCTCGGCGCGCAGGCCGTCGGTGAGCAGCGCCAGGTTCGTGTACTCGTCGCCACGCGCCGCGGACACGGCTTCGACGGCTTCGAGCTGGTCCTCGAACAGCGACTTGGTGTCGTACAGCAGCCGGCCGATCAACGTCGACTTACCGTCGTCGAC
>NZ_JBHTAC010000105.1:0-1455 GCF_042663325.1 Catellatospora aurea | reverse complement strand
GGAGTCCGACGACGAAAGGAAGGGCACCTTCACATCGCATGGCGATGTGAAGGTGCCCTTCCTTTCGCGCTTGTGGGTGTCGCCCTGGTGGGTGGGAGTTTCACCTGGGTGGGGGCGGTTCCGCCGGTCCGGACTACCGTGTCGCACATCCTGTCCGTCCAGGTGTAAGACATTTGACTGTCAATGGCGATGATTTGCCCTAGTCTGCGGCTTGAATACCGTTGCCGCGCCGTGCGCGGAAGAGCCGGGGAGCGCCATGGACGTCAGGACCGTCGGCGGGACGACGCGTCTGCAGCCGGACTTCACCAGGGTCAACGAGCTGGCCGTGCGGACAGAACGGCTGCCGCGCCGGGAACGTGACGGCGTGCTGCCGTTCCCCGCCGCGATGTGGCTGTGGGTCGGGCTGGCGACGCTGCTGCGCCTGGCCGTATGGGCGTCCGCGGCGGTGCTGGGCGTGGGTGTCGTCGCGGCGGCGGCGGTGCTGCCGGGCGTGCCCGGACCGGTGCTGTTCGCCGGGGCGGCCGCCGCGCTGGTCGCGCTGCTGGTCCGGGTCGCCCGCGGGCTGCGGCGGCGCAGCGAGGCGAGCCGGCAGGCGGCCGTGGCCCGCGAGTACTGGTCCTGGCGGCGTCCGCCGGCCCGGTTCGAGCACGAGCCCGCCGCCCTGGACCTGCCCTCCTGGCTGGGCGACCCGCTGCACCGCAGGCTGCTGCGGCTGGTGCGCCCGCGCCGGACCGCCCCGCACGCCGTCCGGGTGCGCTGGGCCCACCGCTGGGAGCGCAGCCGGGAGCTGCGCGCGGTCGTGCCCCGGCTGACCGGGGTCACCGCGCTGGCAGCGGTGCTCACCGTCGGCGCGTGGCGGGCCGGCTGGCTGGGCGCCCACGCCCCGGCCGCGGTGCCCGCGGACGTGGAACTCGGCGGCCGGGTGCCCAACCCGGACGTGCTGCCCGCGCTGGACGTCGCGGTCGCCGCGGTGGCCGACTACGCCTGGCACCTGGTGGACATGGTGCCGATGCTCGGGCTGGCCGACGTGCTCGGCTGGTCGCGGCCGGCGGCACTGGCCGCGGGTGGGCTGCAGGACGGCCTGGCGGTGGCGTACCGGGTCGCGGTGCTGCTGGTGCTGGCGGCGACCGCGGTCGCCCTGCTGGGCCGCCGGGTCGAGGTCGACGCCAAGCCGCCGCTGCTGGCCGGGCAGGTCGAGCGGGCGCTGGTGGAGGAGCTGGTGCAGGCGAGGCGGCTGCTGGAGGGCGGCAACGGCAGGCATGACCAGCGCCTGTTCGACGCCGCCTGCCGCCGGCTGCGCGCCGACACCGTCGCCGTGCCCGCGCCGCACGAGCAGTGGAACACCGAGTCGCTGTGCCACGCGCTGGCGCTGGAGCAGTCCTGGATGACCGACTGGCGGGTCCCCGAGCAGCGCTCCGTGCTGTCCTGAGACGCCCGCCGCCCCACCCCGGGCAC
>NZ_JBHTAC010000104.1:0-1574 GCF_042663325.1 Catellatospora aurea | reverse complement strand
CAATGCCGGGAAGTTAAGCCGGCGGTGAGGGCGGGCCTGCGGAAATAGCGAAGCTCCTGTAGAAGTGTCGATCGACCAAGACAAACGCTTCTGCAGGAGCTTCGCTGTGCATGATGCCATGACGGTGCCGGGTGGTGTGTGCCTGCCTGGTGATCTGGGCCGGGTGGGTTTGGGATTGCTGGCCGATGTCGTGCCTGCTGCGCTGGTCGATGAGGTTTTGGCGCAGACGGGCCGGTGCCAGGTCCGGGTGAGGCGGTTGCCGGCGCGGGTGGTGGTGTACTTCGTGTTGGCGCTGACGTTGTGGAGCACGCTGTCGTATCGGCAGGTATGGCGGCAGTTGACCGGTCACCTGCCGGGGTTGGGGCGTGCGGTGTCGCGTTCGGCGTTGTCGCAGGCTCGGCGCAGGTTGGGGCCGCAGCCGCTGCGCGGGTTGTTCGACCGGGTCCGCGGGCCGCGGGGCGTGGTGGGGCAGCCGGGGGTGTTCTTCGCCGGGTTGCGGGTGGTGGCCTGGGACGGGACCACGTTCGCGGTCGCCGACAGCCAGGCCAACGCGGCGGTGTTCACGCGCGGCAGCGGCGGCCAGGACAAGCCCGGCGGCTACCCGTATGCGCGGGTGCTGGTGCTGGCCGAGTGCGGCACCCATGCGGTGATCGACGCCCGTGTCGGCGGCAACGGGGTCGGTGAGCAGGAGCTGGCCAGGCAGATGCTCGGGTCGCTGGGCGAGGGGATGCTGCTGCTGGCCGACCGGAACTTCCTGTCCTACGACCTGTGGAACAAGACCCGCGCGGCCGGGGCGCATCTGCTGTGGCGGGTCAAGGCCAACCGGGTTCCGAAGCCGACCGGCGGCGGGGTGCTTGCCGACGGGTCCTGGCTGGCGGTCCTTCCCGACCCGGTCGCGGCGCAGAAGCGCCGTGACCAGGCCAGGCGCAAACGGTTCGCCGGTCATGACTTCGGCCCGCCCGAAGGTGTCCCGGTCCGGGTCGTGCAGTACACCGTGACCGTGCACACCACTGGTGACGACGGGCAGCCCGAGCAGCGGACCGAGACGATCGTGCTGGTCACGAGTCTGCTCGACCCCGCCGACGCCGGCGCCCCGGCTCTGGCCGAGCTCTACCAGCAGCGTTGGGAGAGCGAGAACGGCTACCGGGAGTTGAAGGTGTTCCAGCGCGGAGCGGGCGTGGTGCTGCGCTCCCACGATCCGCAGGGCGTCGAGCAGGAGCTGTGGGCCTACCTGATCACCTACCAGGCGATGCGAGGGCTGCTGACCGACGCTGCCGAGCAGGCCGCTGTCGATGGTGACGAGCTGAGTTTCACCGCTGTGATCAACGTCGTCCGGCGCAAGATCAGCACTGGGCCGGACCTGCCGCGAGCCCGCCAGGCCGCACTCGACGAGATCATCGACGAGCGCAGCGGCCCACGCCGGCCACGTACCAGCCCACGCACCGTCAAACGACCCGTCAGCCCATACCCATCGGCCAAACGCCGACCCGGGCAGAAAGTCACACACCCAGCAACCTGCACGGTGCAGATCAACCAGCCGAAACTCCCTACCCGGGCTTAACTTCCCGGCATTG
>NZ_JBHTAC010000103.1:0-1637 GCF_042663325.1 Catellatospora aurea | reverse complement strand
GGGGTTAGTCCCTTCGCCTGAATGGCGGCCCGTTCACGGGTGAAAACCGTGCGTGGCGGTTGCGGCCGTGGTCGGGGCGGTGGTGCCGTGGTGGTGGTCGCCCGTGCTGACGTCGTACCTTCTTGGTCCGTTTGAGGCCGTGGGTTAGTCGGACGCCGGCAGCCGCGCCAGGGGCCTTTCACTGTTGCTTCGAGCACGAGGACTAGATTCGCTGTTCCCTGTGGCTGCCGCGGGCGACCGCCCTTTGTTCGCCCTCGGCAAGGGAGCACGCGATGCTTGAGCAGACGCAGGAACGTGAGGAGATCGTCGAACGGGTCGCGGCGCTGGACGTCGGCAAGAAATCGCTGGTGTGCTGTGTGCGTATCCCCGACCCGGCCAAGCCCGGCCGCAGGTTGCAGGAGGTGCAGACCTACTCGACCATGACCCGGGCGCTGTCGGCCATGGTCGGCCGGTTGCGGGAACTGGGTGTGACCCGGGTGGTGATGGAGGCGACCAGCGACTACTGGAAGCCGCCGTTCTACCTGCTGGAAGCGGCCGGGTTCGAGACGTGGCTGGTCAACGCCCGCGACGTCAAACACCTGCCCGGGCGGCCCAAGACCGACCGCCTCGATGCGGTTTGGCTGTGCAAGGTCGCCGAGCGGCAGATGCTGCGGGCGAGTTTCGTGCCACCGCCGCAGATCCGGATGCTGCGGGACCTGACCCGCTACCGCGTCGACCTGGTCGCCGTGGTGGGTGCGGAGAAGAACCGGGTCGAGAAACTCCTGGAAGACGCCCAGATCAAGCTGTCGTCGGTGGTGTCGGACGTCTTCGGGGCGTCCGGGCGCGACATGATGGCCGCGCTGGTCGCCGGGCGGCGTGACCCGCATGTGCTGGCGCAGTTGGCCCGGTCCAGCCTCCGTCGCAAGATCGACGTGCTGGAGGAGGCGTTCGTCGGCCGGTTCACCGACCACCATGGCTTCCTGCTGGCCAAGATGCTTTCGCGTATCGACGCGATCGAGGCCGACATCGCCGACGTCGACGCCCGCATCCAGGAGCAGATCGCCCCTTTCGCGTCGGCGGCCGACCGGCTTGAGCAGATCCCCGGCGTCGGGTCCACGGCCGCCCGCGCGATCATCGCCGAGATCGGTACCGACATGACCCGCTTCCCTACACCCGCGCACCTGGCCGGCTGGGCACGGTTCGCGCCCGGCGTGAAGGAATCGGCCGGGCGCAAGAAGGGCAGCGCATCGACCGGGCACGGCAACCCGTACCTGGCCCGCGCCCTGGGGCAGATCGCCGTCAGCGCCGCCCGGACCCGCACCTTCCTGGGCGAACGCTATCGGCGTATCGCCCGCCGTCGAGGCCCGAAACGCGCCATCGTCGCGGTCGGCCGCTCCGTGCTGACCGTCATCTGGCATCTGATGTCAGACCCCGAGGCCGCATTCCGTGACCTCGGGGCCGACTTCTACGACAACCGCACCAACCCGGCACGACGCGCCCGCAACCACATCACCGCGCTACAAAGCCTCGGCTACAAGGTCACCATCGAACCGGCGGCAGCCTGACTCCCACACCGCCCGGCAACCCCCTGTCCCGGCTCCGCTGCGCTACGCCGAGACGCTGCCGCCTGCCCACTCACCCTCAAGTTTTCGGACTAG
>NZ_JBHTAC010000102.1:0-1677 GCF_042663325.1 Catellatospora aurea | reverse complement strand
CCTCGGTCTTTCATGAGTAATAGATCTTGGATTGAGGTCGACTAGCTTGATGATGTTGGTCGATACTTGCTGGTGATGGGCACGTCGATGGCCCGGCTCGGGCCGGGTTTCTCCGTGTCCTGGTCGCGGTTGGCCGAGTGGAATCGGCTCGGTCAGGTCGCGGGCCTGGGGAGTGCGTCCAGGCGGGCGAACGCGGTGGCCAGCTCGGATGCCCATGGCCAGGTCGCGTGGATGCGCAGGTGGATCCGTCGCGCGCCGCGGGTGATGCGGGCGGCGACGTGCAGCAACTGGTAGCGCATTCGGCGGGGTTCGGCGCGGGCCAGTTCACCATCCAGTAGCAGGTGTTGGGTCCAGGTGAGCAGGTCGCAGCCGGTGAGGGCGAGTTCGAGCCAGGCGGCGTTGATCGCGAACAGCCGGGACGGGAACCGGCCCAGCCCGGTGGCCTTGGCGCAGCGGATCCGGTCCTCGACGCGGGCGTGGGCGCGGTGGCGGACCTCGAGGTACTGGATCGAGCCTGCGCCGACGGGGGTGTCGGTGGCGATGACCTGGTGGCGCCAGCCCTCGACGGTGTCGAACAGGTCGAGTTGCGCGCCGGGGTGCGGGCGTTCGCGGCGGGCGATCAGCCGCGTCCCGGCCGGGTAGCCGGCCAGGACGTGGCCGGTGACGAGGTGGGTGAGCTCGACGACCTGCGCGCCGTCGCGTAGTTCGCCGTCGGTGTCCAGGGCGTCGATCCAGGCGCTGGCGTGGACCAGGCCGTCGCGGATCGGTGCGGTGATTGGCACGCCCACGGAGAAGTACGTCGACAGGCCATGTTCACGAAGGTCTCGGATGTGGTGCAGGAATGCGGTGGTGTGGCCTGCGGCGTCGGTGCGTACGAGGATGTCGGTGCCATGGCGGTGCGCATCGGGGATCTGTGTCAGGGCCATGTCGAGGACGGTGATGTGGTCGGCGGCGGTGTTCGACCCCGCGCGGCCGGGGCGCAGCAGCGCGGCTAGGGCCTCGCGGGTGTTGTCCAGGAAGCACAGCAGCGGGTAGTAGCCGAAGCTCTTCTTCCACGTCGGGCTGGCGTGTTCCTTCTCCGAATGGGTGATCACGATCGTGGCGTCGATGTCCAGGACCAGCCCGGGCACGTCACGGCCGCCGGCGGTCGAGGCGGGCAGCCCGCCGCGGGTCTCGCACAGCTGCGCCCAGGCGACCTCCCGGGCCGCGGCCCGCGCAGCCCTCAGCCTGCCCAGTGCCGCGGCGTCGATGAGCTCCAGAGCCCGCCACCCTGTCGAGTCCGAGGCGACCGGCCCGAACAGCTCCGGTTGGGCGCGCAGCACGCCCAGGTCGGTGATCGCCCTGCCGCCGTCGGCGATCGTCAGCGCCAGGTCGAGCGCGACCCGGCCTGGGTCGTGACCGCCCGAACGCCGCCCCGCAACCGCGAGGGCATCGCCGAATCCACTGGTCAGGCCCGTGGTGTCGGCGAGATCGGCCAGCAACCGGGTCCCGGCCCGACCGGCCACACCCCGGCCGTCGGCCGTGACGACGAGCTTGGGGCGCGACAAGGTAGTCTGCACGCGGAAAGTGCCTCTCCTGCAACGGTTCCGGACCCTCGACAAGTCCTATCGTTCCAGATGAGAGGCACTTTCGCTTTCAAGATCTACTATGCGGGCGAACCTTCGCGAAAGAGCGAGG
>NZ_JBHTAC010000101.1:0-1681 GCF_042663325.1 Catellatospora aurea | reverse complement strand
TCGGAGGCCGCAAGTCTTTAAGAGTTGTCGATGGGGTGGGTCGATGGGGTGGGCGGCGTCAGGCCTCCGGGATGGGGGTGGGGTCGGTGTCGAGGACGGACGTGGTCGACTGCTGGGCCACGGCGCGGACGGCGGCGGCGACGGCGGGGGCTACGCGGGCGTCGAAGACGCTCGGGACGATGACGCTCGGGTTGAGCTTCTCCTCGCCGACGACGTCGGCGATCGCCATGGCGGCGGCCAGGGCCATCTCCTCGGTGAACTCCTTGGCCTGGGCGTCGAGCATGCCGCGGAAGACGCCGGGGAAGGCCAGCACGTTGTTGATCTGGTTGGGCTGGTCGGAGCGGCCGGTGGCGACCACGGCGGCGTGCTTGCGGGCCTCCCGCGGGTCGACCTCCGGGTCGGGGTTGGCCAGCGCGAACACGATCGCGTTCGGGGCCATCCGGGCGATGTCGTCGCCGGTCAGCAGGTTCGGGGCGCTGACGCCGATGAACACGTCCGCGCCGACGATCGCGCCGGGCAGGTCGCCGGAGTAGCCGTCGGAGTTGGTGTGCTCGACCAGCCACTGCCAGTTCGGGCCGAGGTTGGCCATGTCCCGGTGCAGCGCGCCGCGGCGGTCGTACGCGATGACGTCGCCGACGCCCTGCCGCAGCAGCAGCTTCATGATCGCGGTCCCGGCCGCGCCGGCGCCGGAGACGACCACCTTGACGTCGGCGAGCTTCTTGCCGACCACGCGCAGCGCGTTGGTCAGCGCGGCCAGCACGCAGATCGCGGTGCCGTGCTGGTCGTCGTGGAAGACCGGGATGTCGAGCATGTCGCGCAGCCGGGCCTCGATCTCGAAGCAGCGCGGGGCGGCGATGTCCTCCAGGTTGATGCCGCCGTACACCGGGGCGATCGCCTTGACGATCTTGATGATCTCCTCGGTGTCCTGGGTGTCCAGGCACACCGGCCAGGCGTCGACGCCGCCGAAGCGCTTGAACAGGGCCGCTTTGCCTTCCATGACCGGCAGCGCGGCGGCCGGGCCGAGGTTGCCCAGGCCGAGCACGGCCGAGCCGTCGGTGACCACCGCGACCGTGTTGCGCTTGATGGTCAGGCGGCGGGCGTCCTCGGGGTTGTCGGCGATGGCCTGGCAGACCCGGGCCACCCCCGGGGTGTACGCCCGGGACAGCTCGTCACGCGTCTTCAGGTTGACCTTGGAAGTGACCTCGATCTTGCCGCCGAGGTGCAGCAGGAACGTGCGGTCGGAGACCTTGCGGACCTCGACGCCCTCCATCGCCTCCAGCGCCTTGACGACCTGGTCGGCGTGCGCGCTGTCGGCGGTGTCGCAGGTGACGTCGGCGACCACGCGCAGGTGGTCCGAGTCGACCACGTCGACCGCGGTGACGATGGCGCCCGCCTCGCCGACGGCCATGGTGAGCCGGCCGATCGCCGATGAGTCGGCGATCACCGCCACGCGTACGGTGATGGAGTATCCGGCGCTGGGCAGACGCGTAGTGGGCACGATGTCGCCTTTCATGAAGTCAGTCGCCCCATTTTCCCACTCCGTGGGCGCGACTCCGCCACCGCCTGCTGAACCCTCGGGTAACCCTGCTTCTGGCAGCCGCCTTCGGCGACTGCGGCGTTCGGCCTCTCAGCCGGCGTCACGCGGCAGTCGTCGGCTTCGCTTCGCTTACCTCCTTGGTGG
>NZ_JBHTAC010000100.1:0-1950 GCF_042663325.1 Catellatospora aurea | reverse complement strand
GCGGCAACAACCAGAAGTGGACCCTGCCCTGATCCGCAGGGCCCCGCACCGGCGCTCCCACGCCGGTGCGGGGCCCTGCCTCACCTTCCCTCCCAAGGAGAGCCACCATGCGCAGACTCCTGCGACCCGCCCTCGGCGCGGCCACCGCGGTCCTCGCCGCCCTCGCCGCCACCGCCTCGGCCACCCCGGCCGCCGCCGCGGACGCCGCCTACGACGTGCTCGTCTTCTCCAAGACGGCCGGCTTCCGGCACGACTCGATCGCCGCCGGCATCTCGGCGATCCAGTCGCTCGGCTCGGCCAACAACTTCACCGTGACCGCCACCGAGGACGCCTCCGCCTTCACCACCGGCAACCTCGCCCAGTACGAGGCGGTGGTCTTCCTCAACACCACCGGCGACGTGCTCAACGCCAGCCAGCAGACCGCGTTCGAGTCCTACATCGGCTCCGGCGGCGGCTTCGTCGGCGTGCACTCCGCCGCCGACACCGAGTACGGCTGGTCGTTCTACGGCAACCTCGTCGGGGCGTACTTCGCCTCCCACCCGGCGATCCAGCAGGCCAACATCAAGGTCGAGAACCGGGCGCACCCGGCCACCGCGCACCTGTCGCCGACCTGGACCCGCACCGAGGAGTGGTACAACTACCAGACCAACGCCCGCTCCACCGCCCGGGTGCTGGCCACCGTCGACGAGTCCTCCTATTCCGGCGGCTCGATGGGTTCGGACCACCCGCACTCCTGGTGCAAGACCTACAGCGGCGGCCGGTCCTTCTACACCGGCGGCGGGCACTCGCAGTCGGCGTACTCCGAGACGGCGTTCCGCAGCCACCTGCTCGGCGGCATCCGCTACGCCGCCGGCCGCGCCAAGGCCGACTGCCGCCCGGAGACCGGCTACACCACCCTGTTCAACGGCTCGACCACCGGCTGGGCGCAGACCGGGCCGGGCAGCTTCAGCAACTCCGACGCCACGCTCACCTCGTCGGGCGGCATGGGCATGTACTCCTACACCACCCGCGAGTACGTCAACTACTCGCTCAAACTCGACTGGCGGGTGCCGGGCGACGACAACTCCGGCGTCATCATCGGGTTCCCGGCCGGCAGCACCGCGCAGGGCGCGCTGGACAACGGCTACGAGGTCCAGATCGACGCCACCGACTCCGCCGACCGGACCACCGGCGCGATCTACGCCCTGCAGTCGGCCGACATCACCGCCCGCGACGCGGCGCTCAACCCGCCGGGGGAGTGGAACACCTTCGAGCTGCTCGTCGAAGGGGAGCGGCTGCAGGTCTTCCTGAACGGCTCGAAGATCAACGACTACACGAACACCAACTCGGCCCGCTCGATGGCCGGCTACATCGGCATCCAGAACCACGGCTCGGGCGACGACGTCTCCTTCCGCAACATCCGGATCAAGGACCTCGGCGGCACCCCGTCGACGGGTGACATCACCCGCCAGGCCGAGTCGTTCTCGTCCGCGAGCGGCGTCTCGGCGCTGTCCAAGTCGGGCGCCAACGGCGGCCAGGTCCTGGGCAACATCGAGTCCGGCGACTGGGCGGCGTACAACAGCCTCGACCTGACCGGCACCACCTCCTTCCGGGCCCGGGTGGCCTCCGCGGGTTCCGGCGGCACGATCCAGGTCCGGACCGGTTCGACCACCGGCACGGTGCTCGGCTCCGTCACCGTGCCCAACACCGGCAGCTGGACGAACTTCCAGAACGTCACCACGACCCTGTCGGGCGTCCCGTCCAGCACCCAGAACGTGTACCTGACCTTCACCGGATCCAGCGGCTTCCTCTTCGACGTCGACGAGTTCGTCCTGGTCAAGGGAACCGCCTCCACGGGCACCGGTCCCGTCAAGGGCCTGGCGGGCAAGTGCCTGGACGTGCGCGGCGGATCGTCGGCCGACGGCACGCAGATCCAGCTGTACACGTGCAACGGCGGCGCCCCGCAGACGT
>NZ_JBHTAC010000099.1:0-1959 GCF_042663325.1 Catellatospora aurea | reverse complement strand
CGCTGTTGCGGTTGACCAGGATGTACCAGGCGCTGGTGTCCACGGTCGCGGCCTGTGCCGCGCTGGTGGTGACGACGGCCAGGCCCGTGCCGGCCAGCGCGGTGACCACGACGGTGATCAGCGCGGCGCGCCAGCCTCGCCGGGCCGGCCGGACTCGTGTGATGGTGCCGATGCCGCTCACGGCATCCTCCTTGTCTCAGGGCGGGCCCCGCCGCGCCGAGGTTCGCGGCGGGGATTCGTGGAGCAGGCCGCCGGTGCGGGGCTGCGGCTACCCACGCACCGGCGGCTGATCATGGTGGGCTACCCGACGCGGACGAGCTGCCACTGCTGGTTGTTGCCGCCCCAGTCGTCGTACTGCACGATGTTGCCGCCGTCGGCGGTGGACGCGCCCTGGACTTCGAGGGCCTTGCCGCTGTTGCGGTTGATCAGCCGGAGGTAGCCGCCCGACCAGACCGCGCGCCACTGCTGGTTGGTGCCGTTGCCGTCGGCCCACTGAACGATCGACGCGCCGTTGGCGGTCGAGAAGTTGTAGACGTCGAGGACCTTGCCGGAGTGGCGGGACTTGATGCGGTAGTAGCCGCTGCCGGAGTCGACGAACTGCCACTGCTGGTTGTTGCCGTTGGTGCGGGTCCACTGGGTGATGCGGCCGCCGTCGGCGGTGGAGAAGTTGTACACGTCGACGGCCTTGCCGCTGTTGCGGTTGACCAGGACATACCAGGCGCTCGTGTCGATGGAGCCGCTCGGCGTGGACGGCGCCGGGCTCGACGGCGTGCCGTTGTTGAGGGCGTTGAGCGTCGAGGTGTAGGCGGCCTTCTTGTTGCCGGAGGAGTCGAACAGCAGCGGGTTCTGGCCGGTGCGCCAGGAGTCGCTGTCGCGGATGCCCCACACGGTGATGCCGTTGCAGCGGGACACGGCCAGGCAGGCGTTGGTCACCGTGGCGTACACGGCGGCCTGGTTCGACCCGGAGATGTCCAGTTCGGTGATCTGGACGTCGACGCCCAGGTTCGCGAAACGCTGCAGGTTCGCCTGGTAGTCCGAGGGGACCGAGTTGCTCAGGTGGGACTGGAAGCCGACGCAGTCGATCGGCACGCCGCGGGACTTGAAGTCCTGCACCATGTTGTAGATGCCGGTCGACTTCGCGTTGATCCCGTCGGTGTTGTAGTCGTTGTAGCAGAGCTTGGCGTTCGGGTCGGCCGCCCGTGCGGCGCGGAACGCGGCCTCGATCCAGTCGTTACCGGTGCGCTGCAGGTTCGAGTCACGCCGACCGCCGCCGCTGCCGTCGGCGAACGCCTCGTTGACCACGTCCCATGAGTGGATCTTGCCGCGGTACTTGGTCGCGACCTGTGTGACGTGGTTGATCGCCGCCGAACGCAGGGCGCTGCCCGACATGTTCTGCGCCCAGCCTGGCTGCTGGGCGTGCCAGAGCAGGGCATGGCCGCGGATGCGCATCCCGTTGGCCTGGGCGTGGTTGACGATCCGGTCGGCGTTGCCGTAACTGAAGCTGCCCTGCGACGGCTCGGTGGCGTCCCACTTCATCTCGTTCTCGGGGGTGACCGAGTTGAATTCGCGGTTCAGGATGCCGACGTAGGTCGAGTCGCTGAGCTTGAACGCCGCGATCGCGGCGCCGAAGTAGCGGCCCCGCTCGGCGGCGGAGGCGCCGAGGGTGGTGCCCGCGCTGGCGGAGTTCGCCATGGCGATGGTGGTCAGGGCGGTCGCGGCCACGAGCAGCGTCGCCGTCAGAGCCGCACGGAACGTGCGGACGTTCGTTCGTTTCATGTCTGTCTCCTGGGAGCGGTGGACAGGTCCGTGGAGCCGCCAGGGCGGTTGCCCGGGAGGTGCGATAGGTCGTTGTGCCGGCCGTGCGGGCATGGGCGTGCCCGCACGGCCGGTGTGGTGCCGGTGGCGTCAGCGCTGCAGGGTGAGCAGGCCTGGCCGGTAGGGCAGCAGCCCGTAGTCGCC
>NZ_JBHTAC010000098.1:0-2312 GCF_042663325.1 Catellatospora aurea | reverse complement strand
TGCGCTACGCCGAGACGCTGCCGCCTGCCCACTCACCCTCAAGTTTTCGGACTAGGCAGGTGCCCTTCCGCTACCCATGGCGATAAGAAGGTGCCCTTCCTTCAGGCGAGGCGGGCGGCGAGGCGGGCTGCGCCGAGTTCGCCGGGGCCGGCGAGCACCGTCGCGGTGGCGGGCAGGCGGCGGGCGAGGCGGTGGATGACCGCCGCGCGGACCGGGGCGGAGCCCGTCAGGACGCTGCCGGCCAGGACGACGGGTCCGTCGGTGTGGACCTCGGCGAGGCAGTCGGCCAGGTGGTCGGCGGCGCGGTCGACGATGGCGAGGGCTTGCGGATCGCCCTGCTCGGCGGCCTCGGAGACCAGCGGTGCGAGCCGGGAGAGGTGCCGGGGCGGCTGGGCGTGCAGGGCGCCGATCAGGTCGTCGGCGGCCTGGCGGGACGGGGCGGCGGGGATCGTGCCGAGCACGGTCTCGGCGACGCTGCGGGTCAGCGGGCCGTCGGGGACGCGGGTGTACAGCTCACGGGCGGTCAGCGCGGCCGCCTCGCGGCCGAGCCAGAAGCCGGAGCCGAGGTCGCCGAGCAGCCAGCCGATGCCGTCGGCGGTGGTGGTCATGAGCCCGTCCTCGATCCGGGCGGCGATCGCCCCCGTCCCCGAGATGAGCACGGTGCCGCACGGTTCAAGCGTTCCGGCCGCGTAGGCGACCTCGACGTCGCCGACCGGCCGCACCGGGACCGTCAGCCCGAGCGCGGCGAAGGCGTCCGAGAACGCGTCGGCGACCACCGGGTCGGCGAAGCGGCCGGTCCCGGCGATGCCCATCACGGCCGAGCGCACCTCACGCGGGTCCAGCCCGGACAGTGCCGCCCGCACGGCGGAAGCGACCGAGGTCACGGCGTCGGCGAGCGGCACCGAGACCGGGTTGCCGGCACCCGCGCGGCCGAAGCCGGCGCGGGCGCCGTCGAGCGTGGTGATCAGCGCCCGCGACGACGTGCCGCCGACGTCGAGGCCGAGGACGAGTGTCACGGGCGCTGATCCTTTCACTTCATGCCGAACCTGGGAACCCGCTCAGCAGCGGCCCAGGTCCTCCCACTGCTGGGTCCAGCCGGGCTCGCTGCCCTGCGTCCACCAGCGGGCCCGCCACAGGTGCACGCCGTCGCCGGACTTCGGGCCGCCGGGGTTGCCGTTGGCGCTGCGCTCCCACTTGACCTGGTTGCCGCCGAGGTACACGCCGCTGATGTTCCACAGCGGCGCGTTGGCGCAGCCCGTGCCGCCGGTCGGCGGGGCCGACGGGGACGGCGACGTGCTCGGCGGGACCGACGGCGAGGCCGACGGCGGCGTGCTCGGGCCGGTGCTCGGCGACGCGGTCGGGCAGGTGCCGCCCGCGCCCACGCTGTCGGTGTGGCTGACGCCCTGCGCCCGGTACGAGGCGACGCGGGCGTTGGCCTGCGCCGGGGTGAGCACCTCGTTCTGCGTGTACAGCAGGTAGTCGACCTGCTGGCGGTAGGTGGCCATGCCGCCGGTGTGCGCGGCCGAGTCGATGAACCACAGGTTGAAGTTGATCGACATGTTCGTCTCGGGGTAGTAGATGCCGCTGTGGTCGGCGACCAACGTCCCGTCGATGTAGTACTTCACGTGCCCGGCCGAGACCGTGAACACCAGGTCGTGCCAGCCCGCGTAGGACTGCCGCTGCTCACCGTGGGCGTTGACGGCCTCCCACGGGTCGGGGCGGTAGGTCTCCCAGGTGGTCTCGTACATGATGTTCGACGGCTCGCCCCAGCCGCCGTTGGGCAGGTACTCGAAGTCGATCTCGCCGTAGTTCGGGTCCATCGGGGCGGCCAGCGGGGTGATGGTGAAGAAGGTCTCCACCAGGTGGTCGCCGTCGTTGCCGGAGACCGGCGCGTCGGTGAACTTGACCCGCGAGGCATACGTGCCCTCGAAGAACTTCTGCTGGTGCAGGAACTCCGCCTGGCTGGTGCCGCCGGCCGTGCCGTCGGTGGACGCCTGCAACTGCAGGGACTTCGCGCCGTCCACGGTCGGGAACGAGACGTTGGACGCCGGCCAGGACGCGCCCGGGATGCCGGGCCCGCCGGAGTTGGTGCGCACCGACCAGCCGCGCTGGTTGATCAGCGGGTCGGCCGGGCCGCTGTAGCTGAAGTCGTCGAACAGGGCGTTGCAGACGGCCGCCGAGGCGACCGCGGTGGTGCCCGCGGTCAGCGCGACGAGCGTTCCGGCCGCCAGGGCCGTCACGGTCGCGCCGATGGCGGCGACGAGCGGACGTTTCCGGAGGGGCATTGTTCTCTCCTTTCGGGGTGGCGGACT
>NZ_JBHTAC010000097.1:0-2387 GCF_042663325.1 Catellatospora aurea | reverse complement strand
ACTTTCGCTTTCAAGATCTACTATGCGGGCGAACCTTCGCGAAAGAGCGAGGCTAACAAGCTCCGCTTCTTCTTCTGGGGTGCGGAAGAATGGAACCTTCGCGGCTCCAGGTACCACGTGGCCAACCTCTCCGACGACGAGGCAGCCAAAATCAAGATGTACCCGACATGATCGCATCCCCGAACTACGCGCTGCACACCCTCGACGGTGACGACTCCGACGCCGAAGGCGCCCCTGCGGGACCGCCCGGATCTGGCGAGATCGAGGATCTGTTCGAGCGGTACTACACGGGGATCGGAAGACCTTTCATCGGTAGGGACCTCAACGGCCGTTCGGACTACGCCCCCTTCATGGCGGCAGGCATCCCGGTCGGTGGGCTGTTCACCGGTGCTGACGGCATCAAGACCGAGGCCGAGGCGGAAAAGTTCGGCGGGCAGGCCGGAATGGCCTATGACGAGTGCTATCACCTGGCGTGCGACACGATTGCCAACGTCAACGACGCTGCCCTGGAGGTCAACTTCGGCGCAGTCAAGAACGCCGCAGAGGTTTGGGCCCAAAGCGAAGTGCTGCCCGGCACGGCATCCCGCCGCCCCGTCGATGCCAGCGAGGACGGTCATCACGCCCTGATCAAGTAGCACTTCGACGAGGTGGGCGGCCGATGTGCCGTCCACCTCGTTCACTCGCCGAGCGAAGACCTGAATGCAACGCGATCGATCGCCGTTCTTCCTCGGGCGCCGATCCCGACCGCGTTTCCACGGAGGCAGATTGCGGCGACAGCACGACGCAGCTCGCAACCGTCACCGCTCGAACCGTCACGTGTTCATCAACGCCCTGTAACGCTCTCAGTCGATAAACTCGGCGGGCCAGCGCGAGTACACGGCAGCGCCGAGGCGGACCCCCGTGTTGAGCACGGCGGTAGCGGCCGACGTGACGACCGTACTGGCCGGAGCAATGACCAAGTACGGCCCGGTTCCCGGACATCCAGCCGCCGGGAAAACCGGCACCCAGCAGTACGGCAACACGACATGGCGGGAGTTCACAGCCGCCGCCCTCGCCGACCAGCAGCCCATGACCGCCCAAGTTCCCCGTCCACGCCCTCACCCGACCCCTCCTCCGGACCGGTGAACCCAGGGTGCCGCCTCGCCGACCCCCGGCAAAGCGTCCAGGCGGCTGCGCTGAGGCTGCTTCGCGGAGGCAGTGTCACACGACCGCGTCGGGTCTCGCGGACGATCGACTGCTGGGGCGGTGACAGCGCGCAAGAACGCAGGGCCGGCCGGCAGGAAGGAGCAAACCCGCCAGCTAGGCGGACCCACCCCGGCGAGGGCGTGGAACAGCCTGGAACGCCCGACGCCGATAGCGCCGGCTGCCCCGATCGGCGTGCCCGACATGGAATGGGACGATCGTAGTGGCGGACGGACATCCTTTGTCGTTCGAGGAGCATCCCGAGCGCGGCCAGCAGCGGCGTCGGCACGGGGTGGACAACAACCGTGGCCGGAACGGCAAGAAGAAGAAGCGCGGCCGCTCCTTCCTCGCGCTCTTCCTCACCGTGTTCCTGCTCGGCGGTCTGGCCGGCGGCGCGTACCTGGGCTACGACAAGGTCAGGGACCTGCTGGTCACCCCCGACTACGTCAGCGCGGCGACGTCCGCCGAGGTCGAGGTGACCATCAAGGAGGGCTCCGCGGGCCTGGACATGGCCAAGGCGCTCAAGGCCCAGGACGTGATCAAGAGCGAGCAGGCGTTCGTCGAGGCCTATGAGAACAACCCCAGCGCCAAGAAGATCCAGCCCGGCCTGTACAAGCTGCGCGTGCAGATCAGCGCCGCCGACGCGATCACGATGCTGCTGGACACCGAGAACCGCCTCGTGAACGGCATCCTCATCGCCGAAGGCCTGTCCACGTTCAAGATCTACAAGGTGCTGTCCGGGAAGCTGGGCATCCCCGAGGCCGAGTTCAAGGCCGCCGCCAAGGACCCGATCGCGCTCGGCGTGCCGGCGTGGTGGTTCAAGCGGGAGGACGGCAAGAAGGAGAGCCGCTCGATCGAGGGCTTCTTGTTCCCGGACACATACGAGTTCCCGAAGAACGTGACCGCCAAGTCGGCTCTGTCGATGATGGTCGAGCGGTTCATGAAGGTCACCGGAGACATGGGCTACGCCGACGCGGCCGCGAAGCTGAACATCTCGCCGTACCAGGCGCTGATCGTGGCGTCGCTGGCGCAGGCCGAGGCCGGCAACGCCGACGACCTCGGCAAGGTCGCCCGGGTGTCCTACAACCGGGTCTTCAGTGACAAGGCCGTCGCCGAGATCGGCACCTGCCGGTGCCTGCAGTTCGACGTGACCGTCAACTACTCGCGGGAGATGGCCGGCAAGAAGGCCGTGCACTCCAGCGACC
>NZ_JBHTAC010000096.1:0-2488 GCF_042663325.1 Catellatospora aurea | reverse complement strand
TGTCAACGGCCATCGTGAGGTCGCCACTGGTGGCCAGCGAATGTCGCCACCTGTGGTCATGTCAGTTCATGGGCGGCTCCGGGTGGTGCGGGTGCGGGCCTCCAGCATGCGGAAGGACTCGCCTTCGGTGACCACGACAGTGGCGTGGTGCAGGAGCCGGTCGAGCAGGCTGGTCGCGGTGACGTGTTCGGGCAGGAACCGGCCCCACTGCTCGAACGGCCAGTGCGACGCGATGCCCAGGGCCCGGCGCTCATATGCGGCGGCCACGAACCGGAACAGCAGCTGGGTGCCGGTGTCGTCCAGCGGCGCGAAGCCGATCTCGTCGACGATGACCAGGTCGTTGCGTAGCAGGGTGTCGATGACCTGGCCGACGGAGTTGTCGGCCAGGCCGCGGTAGAGCTGCTCGACGAGCTCGGCCGCGGACAGGTAGCGGACCCGGTGCCCGGCGACCACGGCGGCGTGGCCCAGGGCGATCAGCAGGTGTGTTTTGCCCGTTCCGGCAGGTCCGACGAGGCAGAGGTTCTCGGCCTTGGCGATCCATTCGCCGGCGGACAGGTAGTCGAAGGTGGCCTGCGGGATCGACGAGGCTTGGACCTTGAACTCGTCGAGTGTCTTGACCACGGGGAACGCTGCGGCCTTGAGGCGGTTGGCCTGGTTGGACTCGTCGCGGGCGGTGATCTCGGCGTCGATGAGGGTGCGCAGCACCTCCTCGGGCGCCCAGCGTTGGACTTTCGCGGTGGCCAGGACCTCGGGTGCGAGCCTGCGGACGGTCGACAGCTTCAGCCGTTTGAGTCCGTCGACGAGGTCGGCGGCCAGCGGTGGCGGTGCTGCCGGAACGGCGGTGGCGCGGGTGCGTGGGGGCATCAGGCCACCTGCCGCAGGGTGTCGGCCCGGTAGGCGTCCAGGGACCGGGTCGGGACCAGCGGCAGCACCGCGGCCAGTTTCTGTCCCGCCGCCGTGGGCTGGGGCGCGCCGGGGCCTGCGGCCAGGATCGCCCGGACGTCATCGGCGGTGAACCGGCGGAACTCCAGGGCCCTGGCCAGCGCGGCGATCAGCTTGTCACGACCGTGCGCGGCCTCCAGCGCGACGATGTCGGCCAGGTGCCCTGGCAGGCGGGTCGTGCCGGCCGCAGCTGCGGCGCGCAGGAACGCCTCGGCAGTCTCACCCAGGGCGAGGAACGCGGTCTCGGTCTTGGTACGTGGGCGCACCGCCCGGCGGGGTCGGCGCGCGGGACGGTCGTAGTGCTCGTCGGCGATCGACGTCTCGCCCGGCGCGACCAGGCGGTGGGCGGCGACCAGGTCGCCGTCGTGCCAGACCTCGATCCGGTCGTCGACGGTGGCGACCTCGACGTGCTGTCCGACCAAGCGGTGCGGGACCGAGTAGCGGGCCGACCCGATGCGCACCGTCGACAGCTTGTCGACCTTGCGGGCCACCCCGCGGCGGCCTTCCAGCCGCAGCGACGGCAGCGTGCGCAGCACGTCACGTTCGACGGCCAGGCGGTCGTCGGCGACGGCCTGGGTCTCGCTGTGCTTGATCGCGTTGATCTCGGCGCACCACGCGACAGCTGCGGCGTTGGCCACGCTCAGGTCGCCGTCGAAGTCGTCGGCGGGCACGACCAGGTCCGACTTCGCCAGCCGGACCGCGGCCTCGACCGCGCCCTTGGACTCGGGGTCTTTGGCCTCGCAGAAGTCCGGCCGGAACCCGTAGTGCGCCGCGAATCGCACGTACTGCGCGGTCGGGACGACCACGTTGGCCACGACTCCGCCTTTGAGGCAGCCCATCCGGTCGGCCAGGACCACTGCCGGGACCCCGCCGGCGGCCTCGAAGCACTCGGCCAGCATCCGCAGCGTCGTCTCGAGGGATTCGTCGCGGGTGAAGCGCACGAACCGCCACCGTGACCAGGCCAGCACCGCGGTGAAGATCTTCAGCCCGGTGTTCGGGCCGCGCGTCACGGTCCCGTAGTCGATCAGCAGATGCTCACCCGGGCTCGGCGCCCACGGCCGATACACCCGCCGCAGCCGCTTCCACCTGGCCTTCTGCTCAGCCACTGTCCGCCGGAACGTGCGCGCCGAACCCTCGTAGCCGGCAGCCCGCGCGATCGGCAGCAGCCGCTTGGCGGTGATCCGCCCGTCGGTGCTCTTGACCTTGTCGAAGATCAGATCCTCATACGGTTCGGCCAGCCCCGGCACCGGCGACCGACGCCGGCCGGGCCGCTGACCGGCAGCCCGACGCGCCAGCACCCGGCTGACCGTCTTGTGGGTCGTGCCACACAACGCCGCGGCCGCACGCATTGATCCGGTCTCTTCGTAGGCGTTGATGATGTCCAACTCTTGCCTCGCAGTCTTCAATAGGGGTGTCCTTCAGGGCGGATGACTTGCAGGTTGGCGCCGCCAGTCTTCGCCCTGAAGGACCCAAAAGATCAACTAGCCCCCTGCGAGGTGGGGACTTTCACTGGCCACCAGCGGTGACACTTCCATGGCCACGGACA
>NZ_JBHTAC010000095.1:0-4061 GCF_042663325.1 Catellatospora aurea | reverse complement strand
GGGCACCTTCACAACGCTCCGCGTTGTGAAGGTGCCCTTCCTATGCCTGTCAGCGCCAGGTGTCGGCGTAGGTGGCGGTGCAGGGGGTGGTGGGGGTGGTGCGGGAGCGGTTGGGGTCGCTCTCCCAGGTGACGGTGCCGGAGGCGTCCTTCTTGAGGTACTTGTAGGTGAAGGTCGTGCTGGTCGGCAGGGTGATGGTGGCGGCCCAGACCGGGTAGGCGGCGCTGGACAGGGCGACCGCGTTGGCGGTGTTCCAGTTGCCGAGGGCGGGGATCGAGCCGACGACGTACACGTTCTGGCCCCAGACCGTGGTCGCGTTCACGGAGAACGCGGCCGCGATGGAGGCGCAGGCCGAGCCGCTGGGTGACGGGCTCGGCGAGGCCGAGGGGGACGCCGTCGGGGAGGCGCTCGGTGACGGGGTCGTGCCGCCGGGCACGTTCCAGGTCTCGGACCAGGTGACCGCACATGCGCCGGTCGGCGCGGTGCGGGCCCGGTTGGCGATGCTCTCCCAGGTGACGTTGCCCGAGGCGTCCTTCTTGATGTACTTGTACTCGAACGCCGTGCCCGCGGGCAGGTTCACGGTGGCCCGCCAGACCGGGTACGCCGTGCCGGACATGGCGACCGCGTTGGCGGTGTTCCAGGAGCCGAGCTGGGCGATGCTGCCGGCGATGAAGACGTTCTGGCCGGTGGTCGTTGTGGTAGTGGACTCGAAGGTGACCGCCACGGTCGTGCAGGCGGTGCCGCTCGGTGTCGGCGAGGGTGTGCCTGAGGGAGACGTGCCGACCAGCGCGCCGGTGTAGATCGCCAGCGCGCTGTTGGCGGCGACGGTGACCGTGGCCTGGCCGGAGCCGTTCACGGTGACGGTGCCGCCGGCGCAGGTCCCGGCGGTGAAGTCGCCGGTGGCGACGTTGCAGTACACGCCCGCGGGCAGCCCGGTGCTGAAGGTGGTGCTCCAGGCCGCGCCGTCGCGGTTGAACGCGGCGAAGCCGACGTTGCCCCGGCCGAACGCGATGCGCGACGACGACGGCGAGGTCCAGTTGGCGACCCCGGTGCCGTTGACCGCGTTGTGGAAGCCGACGAGGTTCGCGACCACGGTCTTGCGGTGCTCACACTCCCAGCCCGAACCGCAGGTCACCTGGTTGGTGACGCCGTTGCCGGCGGCGGGCGGCCCGGCCTCGTTGTTGCTGAACGTGAAGCTGCTCATCAGCTGGGGCGTGCCGTACGGATACGCCAGGCTGAACGCCGCCGCCAGCGCGTGGGTCTGCCCGTTCTTGTACGTCAACCGGGCGCGCCCGTTGCGCTGCGTGTCGTGGTTGTCGATGAAGTTCACCGCGTCGCCGGAGCTGAGGGCCATCTGCGCGGCGAGGTTGTTCAGGTTGGACAGGTTCGCGTCGCGGAACGCGTTGCCGACCACGTCGCCGTAGCGGAACTCGGTGACGTCACCGATCCCGGCATACTCCCCCGGCGGGAACGCGCTGTCCTCGATCACCTCGTGGAAGACGTACGGCGAGCCGCTGACGCCGCCGAGGATCGCCTGCAGGTCGGCGACCGGCATGTGCTTGGCCGCGTCGACCCGGAACCCGTCCACGCCCAGCGACACCAGGTCGTTGAGGTACGCGGTGAGCTTGCCGCGCACGTAGGTGGTCTCGGTGGCCAGGTCGGACAAGTCGACCAGCTCGCAGTTCTGCACCTCCCAGCGGTCGCCCCAGGCCACGATGTCGTCGTTGCCGTTGCGCCCGCAGTGGTGGAAGTCCTGGTTCTGGTAGATGCCGGGGTAGTTGTAATGCGCGTAGGTGGAGCCGTTCGAGCCGGTGCCGGTGGACGCGCCGCCGGCCATGTGGTTGACCACGGCGTCGACGTAGATCTTCACCCCCGCGTTGTGGCAGGTGGTGACCATGTTCGCGAAGGCGGCGCGGTCGCCGCGGCGGCTGACGAGCTGGTAGCTGACCGGCTGGTAGTCCTGCCACCACGGGTAGGACTGGCCGCCGAGCACGACGTGCTCCTGCGGCGGGGACACCTGCACCGCGCCGAAGCCCTTCGGGCCGAGCACGGTGGTGCACTCGTTGGCGATCGAGGCCCAGGGCCACTGGAACAGGTGCACGATGACGTCGCGGTTGCCCGGGTTGGCGTCCGCTTTGGCCGGGACGAGGTCGGGGGCGGGTCGCAGGAGCGCGACCGCGGTGAGCGCGGCTGCCAGCAGCACCGAGGCGAGGGCGGCGGCGAGGGGGCGGTTGCGGGTGGACACGAGTCTCCTCCTGGGTCGGGGAGGGTCGGGGATGGAAACTCTTGCGCAAGTTTCAAGGATGTTAGCCCCGCGTTGACGTGGCGTGAAGAGCGTCGATGCGCCGGATTTACCGTACAAATCAGCGCTGTGGACGGTTCCGTTTGCGCTGTCGATCATCGACGGTGGGCATCGGGGCACGCCGCGGCCATCGATCGCGACCCCAGAGCTGAAAAATATTTCAAAGATTCTTCCAGTCGTACGCCGTCGGGGTCCCGACAGGACCCACGCAGAGCGCGTGAGCGGGCACACAGTGTCATCTACCGGACCGCATATTCGTTTTCATGATTGCGTCACCGCTTCTTACGGTGTGTGCACACCTCACACCGAGACGGAGAAAACCTTGTCTGCCAAGGAAAAGTCCGGGCACGCGATCGTGCTCGGCGCCAGCATCGGCGGCCTGCTCGCCGCCCGCGTGCTGAGCGAGTCGTACGCGAAGGTCACCATCTTCGACCGCGACGCGCTGCCCACCGACGGCGTCACCGGGCGTAAGGGGGTGCCGCAGGGCGACCACACGCACGGCCTGCTCGCCCGCGGCCGCCAGGTCCTGGAGGAGCTGTTCCCCGGCTTCGCCGCCGACATGACCGCCGCCGGCGCGGTCCCCGTCGACGTCCAGGGCGACGTCATCTGGATCAACGACGGCCAGCGGCTGGCCGCCGCGCACACCGGCCTGGCCGGGCTGGGCGTCACCCGCATCGGCCTGGAGGCGTACGTGCGCCGCCGGGTCACCGCGCTGCCCGGCGTGCAGCTGCTCGCCCGCCACGAGGCCGTCGGCCTGATCGCGAGCGAGGACCGCACCCGCGTCGTCGGCGCACGCATCCTGCCCGTCGGCGGCGACACCGAACTGCGGCTGGAGGCCGACCTGGTGGTCGACGCCACCGGACGCGGCAACCGGGGCCCGACCTGGCTGGCCGAGCTGGGCTACGACAAGCCCGCCGAGGAGCACGTGGACGCCAAGACGGTCTACATCTCGCGCGCCTACCGGCGTACGCAGGGACAGCTCGGCTTCACCGCCGCCGTGCTCGCCCCGTCGCCCGAGCTGCCGATCGGCGGCGTGGTGGTGCCGGTCGAGGGCGACCGCTGGATGCTGACGCTGATCGGCGTCGGCGAGGGCGGCGCGCTGCCGACCGACCCCGACGCGTACGCGGAGTTCGCCCACCGGTTCGCCAGTGACGAGCTGTACCAGCTGCTCAGCACGTGCGAGCCGGTCGGCCCGGCGGTGCGCCTGCGGCTGCCGGTCAGCGTGCGCCGCCGCTACGAGCACCTGACCCGGCTGCCCGAGGGCCTGGTCTCCTTCGCCGACGCGGTGTGCAGCTTCAACCCGGCGTACGGCCAGGGCATGACGGTCGCCGCCGCCGAGGCGATGGTGCTGCGCGACTGCCTGCGCAAGGGCGGTGCGGGCCTGCCGAAGCGCTTCTACGCGGCGGCGTCGAAGGTCATCGACGTGCCGTGGGACATCGCGGTCGGCGCGGACCTCGGCTACCCCGAGGTCGAGGGCGTGCGCACCCGCAAGGGCCGGTTCCTCAACGCGTACGTCGCCCGCCTGCACCGGGCGGCCGCCAAGCACCCCGAGGTCGGCCTGGCGTTCCTGGCCGTGGCGAACCTGATGTCCCCGCCGCAGCGGCTGTTCTCCCCCGGCGTGCTGGCCCGCGTGCTGTGGTCCGGCCGCGTCCGCAAGCCGCGCCCCGTGGTGACCGCCCGCGCCGTGCGCGTCGAGCCGGCGGCCTGACCGGAGCCTGCCGGGTCGCCCCCGTGCCCGGCGGAAGTGGCCCGTTCGATC
>NZ_JBHTAC010000094.1:0-4096 GCF_042663325.1 Catellatospora aurea | reverse complement strand
CGAGGTGGGGACTTTCACTGGCCACCAGCGGTGACACTTCCATGGCCACGGACATGTGTCGCGGCCTGTCCGGCCGGGGTCGAACCCAAATGCGCAGATAGCGATGATCGGTCTCACAAGTATGGTGGTGTGGAAACTGACGGCCGATCTAAAGAAGATCAGGCGACGTCGAAACGAACGGGCGGCTGGCCTCCAAGCCGAGCGGTCGGGCACAGGCCGAGACAGGCGGTCGTTGTCCGCAAACCGGCTGGCCTCCGTGGTGGTGAGGGCTCCCTGAGAATCCGTTGATCGGTCAGCTGGGCTGGACTTGCCAACGATCTTCTTCGAGCCGGCGGCTCGAAGGGCAGGGCACGGCTACGTCCGCGGATCGCGGACGTCGTCGGACCGTCCATTCCCAACTGTTACGCCGATGCCGGGGCGGCGCCGATGCGTGGTCTTCTTTTCCTTCTGCATAGTGCGTAGAGAAAGCCGCATCGTATTTCGGGGAGGGCACTTGTCCCGCGTTCCGCAGTTCGTAGGCAAACGGAAGATGTGATCATGTATCTGACCAGGTGAGAAGCGTTCGTCGACGCGAGGAGGCGTGTGCCTACGGCATTCCTGGCATATCGGGCGGCGAATCGGATTTATGTGCTTGAACTGCGCAAACTTTGTTCGCAATCAAGCCCCGCCGCCAGACGCCTGGACATCTCGCGATTCCGATTCTCTCACGCCTCGTGCGGCCACAATGGACACCTGCCACCGCCAGCGCCGCCGGCATCTCGATAGGATGTCCCGTAATACGCCCTGCTCACGGGCCCACAGACCAGCCAGCCAGACCGGAAATCACGTCAAAGTTTGAGGTGATTGTCCGGTACGCGCCGGAAAAATCTGGTCAAAGCAGTACACGGACGTGGGCACACGAGGGTTCAGTTGCGCATGTCGATTTGCACTGGTCAGCTGCCAGTTTCCGAGATGCATTTGCTTACGAACTGCGGAACGCGGGCTTGTCCACGCCATGGCACGTTCCAGGAGCCGGTGGCAGCAAGCCGCGGTCGGGGAACCCGTTCGACGACGTCGAATGGGTTATGGGCAAGCTCAACGCTGCGATTGACAGCGAGTTCAGCAAGCTGGGCGAGCTCAACCTGATGATCCTGGGTCGCGTGGGAGCTGGCAAGACCACCCTGGTAAACACCGTGTTCGGCGCGGAATTGGGGGTGACCGGTGTCGGCGGTCGTTCGGTGACCCAGCACATCGACCTGCACCGCCCCGAAGGCAGCCTCGTCGGCATCTTCGACACCAGGGGCCTGGAGATGGGCCCGTACAGCGAGGACATCCTGCGGGAGATCCGCGAGCTCGTCACCGAGACCAAGGCTGGCAAGGCCCACCCGGTCCACGCGATCTGGTACGTCGTGAACTTCGCCGACAGTCGCTTCGAGGAGATGCAGGAGACGTTCGTCCGCGAGCTCGGCGATTCCGGCTTGCCCGTGATCCTGGTGATGAGCAAGGTGCCGCTGCTGCCTGGCGGCGGTGCCATCGCCCCGGAGGCGCTCGAGTTCGGCAAGAAGATCGAGGACCTCGACCTGCCGCTGTCGCCGAGCAACCGGGTCGTGTTCACCTCCGCGATCGCGACGCCCTGGTGGCCGGCGCACGGCGTGGCCGAGCTGATCAACCTCACCGCCGAGGTGCTGCCTGAAGCCTCCCGCCGGACCCTGGAGGCCTTGCAGAAGTACGACCTCGCGCACAAGCGCAAGAAGGCCTGGGCCACCATCGGAACAGCTGCCACCGCTGCGGCCGGGATCGGGGCGGTGCCCATCCCGCTGGCCGACGCGCCCTTCATCGCCGCGACGCAGATTACGATGATCGGCACCATCGCCGTGCAGTACGGCCTGAACCTGCCCAAGAAGCGCATCGCCGCACTGGTCGCCGCCGCGCTCGGGCCCGGCGCGGCAACGCTGATCGGCCGGTACGCCGCCACCGGGCTCATCAAGCTGGTGCCCGGCGTCGGCAGCGTGGCGGGCGCGCTGTTCAACTCCAGCACCGCCGCGATGCTCACGGTCGCCATGGGGCGGGCATGGATGGAGGTTTGCGAGTCCCTGCAGTCTGAGGACGGGACGGTGCCGCAGGAGGTCGATATCGACGACCTCAAGCGGCGATTCGCAGACGCCTTCCAGCGGGTCAAGGACGACGATGCTGGCAATAAGCAGCCGGGCCTGGCGGCGTAGTCAGCGATGGAAGGAGGAATGACTGACGAAGACCACGAGCTGATGGCCCGCCTTTGCGGCAGATGCAACCTTGTCGTCCTGCACTCAGGAGCCGACCAGTGGGTGCACCAGGCGGCAGCGGTAGCCAAGTTTACCGGCCGGGCGTGTGACGGGCCGGTCCCGGGCAGGCCCGCGAAGCCGCGGGAGGTGCGCTTCGGGCTCGGCACCGACGTGGATAAGGACGCCCAATCGCTGCGGGGTGTCCTGCCGGGCTTTCAGGTCGCCGCCGGTGAGGCCGTTATTCTCGGCACGGACGGCGCCTACAAAGAGGTGACAGTCGGCGACTCAGTGTTGCGACCACTCTGCTGGGGATACATTGCCGACAACGGAATTTACGGCTGCGGTGCCGCGCGTATCCCCGGTCGCATCGTAGGCGATCGCGTCCTTCAAACCGAACTGCGGGCGATCTGGTGGTCGTTGCGCGAGCTACTGCCGACCCACCCGACCACCATTGTCAGCGACTCTCAGGACGCCATCGAACTCGTGGAGGACTGGCGGCATGGAGGTGAACGCATGCCTCGCGGCTACACCCTGCAGCGCGTGTCCGACCGCAAAGCCACGATCCTTCAGCTGGCCCACCTGGTTACCCAGCACGCTGACCTGATTAGTACGCAGTGGGTACGAGGCCACAGCGGCTATCACCTCAATGAGGGCGCAGACGCCCTTGCCAAGATCGCGAGATTATGGGCGACAAAGACCGTCACCAAGGATCAGGTTCGAATGGATGCCGAGAACATCGCCCGCGACGTCCTCGCCCGGCATCGGGCGCGGACCGGGACAAGACTGCATCCGGCGGAACGAATCCGGCCGCATTGTTCGCCGATGCTTGGCGTCGCTAAGCCGAACCCTGACGAGCCCCATTCGTGATTCCCCCGGCCATCCCGATGTCGGTGCACGCCGTCATGGCGTTAGAGTCTAGAGTCACAACTGCCGCGTTGATGCCTGGGTCCCTCGGCGGTCATGCCTGGTGGCGGTTTATTTCTTCCGTCAATTACGGCGGCATTGAGTCCTCTTGCTGCCCGCCGGGGCGATTATCGCGCTACTAATACGGCAGCGGCACATGCTCCGTATGCAGGCCAGATGGCTTGAACGCCGTCAGCGGGGACACACCCAGCCGCCGCGCCGTTCAGCCGTCGGGAGAGCGCACGGGTCCTGCTCCGCGGGCTGTGGTTGATTCCGCACGACGAGCATTATGAGAAGCGCCAGTCCGGCCAAGAAGAACGCTGCAGCCATTGCCCACGTGCTCTTCCTGCCCACTTTGCCTCCTCAGCTGTGCGTTCTTGCGATGGTACGACGCCAGGACGAGGCGGCCGTCGATGCAAGGTTGCCCTGTGGGCTGGTCTGGACCATGCGTGATCTGGGCGTGTGCCGGAGCGAGGGACTGCGGGGACACGGAGGCGGCCACCGCGAGATCATCGTCTGTTGTGGACAAACCGAATAGCTTCGTGGTGGCCGCTGGCCATAGCGTAAACCCCGCCGCGTGGTGGCAGGTGTTCGAGGACGTACTGACCCGCATCGGCGCGCATTTCGCCCGCTCGGAGCCCCGGCGCACCGTGCGTGAGCTGTTGTTGGGGCTGCTGGCGCCGATGGAGCGCAAGAACGGATGGTGGCTGGCCGAGCACGCCGGCCACGCCGGCCCGGATCGGATGCAGCGCCTGCTGCGCACCGCGGTGTGGGACACCGACGCCGTGGCCCGGGACCTGCGCGCCTTCGTGGTCGAGCATCTGGGCCACCGCGACGGGATCCTCGTGGCCGACGAGACCGGCTACCTGAAGAAGGGCGTCTAATGCCGATATCGGCATTAGCCTCGGTCTTTCATGAGTAATAGATCTTGGATTGAGGTCGACTAGCTTGAT
>NZ_JBHTAC010000093.1:0-4476 GCF_042663325.1 Catellatospora aurea | reverse complement strand
GATGCGGCCGGGCGTGCTGATATCGGTTTGGCGTTGGCCCTGTCCCTGTTCTTCAACGGACGCTCACATGACGCCGTCGACGCCTGCATGTCGGAGCTGGAGCGCCGCGGGGCGCTGCCTCGGCCCAGTCGGCAGGTGCTGCGGTCTGGTGTCATGGGCCTCACCAATCCTTCCCCGGACCTGCAGAGCCTTGCCGCCCTCGCCGAACGGATGAGCGTGGTGGAGCCCACCGAGGGTTCGGTAGGCGGGCTTACCCTCGATGCCGTCCTGTCACTGCACGATGCATTCCGCAACGACCGGGCCTCTGCGCGCGAACGCGCCCTGCGTGCCATCGCAAAGGACCGACTGATCACCGAGCCGGCTGCCGACAGTGCCCTCGCCTGTGCCTGGCAGGTGCTCGATCTGTGTGATGCGCCCGAGGTTTTGCCCTCCATCGAAGCGGCCGCGATCCAGGCGCGCAGATCCGGCTCCTTGCAGGCGTCCGCCACGGTTGCTGCCGCCCGTGCGGCGGTCATGCTCAGCCGGGGTTCGCTCAAGGAGGCGATCGAGAACTCCCGCGTGGCCTGGGAGGCCGCCGCGCGCGGTTCACTCCCGTCCGCCATGCCCGCAATCGCGAACCTTTATGTGCAGGCGCTGCTCAAGGCGGGTGAGAACGACCGTGCCGACATGGTGATGGCCCAGGTGAGGACGACGTTACGCGGTGCCATGACTGACCTGGCGTTCGCCGAAGCGGACATGGCGCTGGCCCTGAGCAAGGGCGAGGTCACACGGGGCCTGGACAGGGCGCTGGCCACCCGGCGCCAGTGCGACTCGCTCAACCTGCGCAACCCGCTGTCGCCGGACTGGCGGTCTCCGCTGATCGAGTGCCTCAGGCTGCTGGGTCGCGGAGAAGAGGCGCAGCTGGCGTCAGCCGCGTTCACCCTGGCGGCCCAGATGTGGCACACGCCCCGAGCGATGGCCCGCGCCATGCGGGCTGCGGCGAGTCTGGTGGAGGGGTCCGGGCGCATCAGTTTGCTCAGTGAAACGGTCCAGGTGCTCGACGGAACGCAAGCACGCCTGGAGCAGGCGGAGACGATGCTTCAGCTCGGCGAAGCTCTACTGGAGATTGGCGAGGTCGAGGGTGCCCGCCGCAACCTGCGGCAGGCTCTGGCGTTGGCGGAGCAGTGCTGGGCCCGTCCCATGCGCCAGAGAATCATGTCGATCATGGGTATGGCGGGAAGCGGATCACTGCCGCAGACACCGGCGGCCGCCCGCCGATCGGAGCACGCGCGGCTGGCGAAGGCCCGCTGACGCCGAATCCTCCCGGAAGGGTGATGACCTCGGTACGTCGGCGGCGAGGAGCCAGGCGAGGTGGACGCACCCGGCGGTGGCACGGAGGGGAACGCCTGTCGTCAGTAGCACATCAGCGGGAGTTCAGCCTTCGCTGTCACGTTGAGTAACCAAATCGGCGAGGTGTCGAGCACGCTGTGTCGCTCGTCGCCGGTTCGGGGCCTGTGGGGCGGCTCGGGACGCGATCTGCCCTGCGATATCCGAGGAGCGACGGCCAGATGACAGCGGCTCGTGTTTCGAGCACATGGAGAGTTATTATGATCCTCTTTGACAATGGTTCCGCTATGTCGCTTTCTGGGGCGGCAGAGACACCAGAGCAACCAGGCATGCAGGTGGGCGTGATGCCCCTGCTATCTGCGGCCGAAGAAGTCGAACTCGCGAAGATGATCGAGGCCGGCCTGTACGCGGAATGGCTGCTTGCCCGGGGCGCCGGCCATCCGGCGGCATCGCCGCTGGACCTGGCGCGGATAGTGGCCGACGGGGACCAGGCCAAGGAACGCTTCATCCGGTCCAATCTGAGGTTGGTGGCCTCGGTCGCGCGCCGCTACACGAACATCGACATGGACATGGTCGACCTGCTCCAGGAGGGCAACATCGGCTTGGTGCGGGCGGTCGAAAAGTTCGACTACCGGCGGGGGTACAAGTTCTCCACCTACGCGGTGTGGTGGATCCGGCAGGCGATTCTGCGTTCCATGGCGGCGCAGAACTTCACGATCCAGTTGCCGAATCACGTGATGCTGCAGATCCAGCAGATGTGGCAGGCCGAACGCAGGCTGGGAGCGGCCGGTGACACGCCCGCGGACGCGGCGCTGGCAAAGATGATCGGCGTGACCCCGGAGCGGCTGGGCGACCTGCGTAAGTGGTCGGAACACACGCTGTCGCTGCATACCGTCGAGGAGACGAACCCGGGCCTGTGGCAGGCCGACAGCGGCTCGGACCCGGCGGAGATAGTCGCGGCGGGTCTCGACCGGAGCATGGTGCGCAAGATGCTGGACATCCTCGACCGTCGATCACGCACGCTGATCTGCCTGCGCTATGGCTTGCATGATGAGGTCCCACGCAGCGCCGCCGAGGTCGGCCGGCATATGGGCCTGTCACGTCAGCGCGTCCAGCAGATCGAGGCGCGGGCGCTGGAGAAGCTGCGCGAGGGTGTCCGCATGGAGCGGCGGGCATGGCTGCGCCGTCGGCGGCAGCGTGTAGCGGCGTGAGTCCCGCACACAGGCTTCGCCGCATCAGGCAACCTCGGCCGGCGACGGTTACGTGGGGAGCAGAGGGGGCCGGACTGTCGAACGCGGAAAGGAACGGGCAGCGCGTCTATGCGAGTGTTGGGATGGGGACAGCGCGTCGACGAGGCGGAGTTCGTCAGCTTCTATCAGAGCCGGGCCGACGCGCTGCGGGACACCGCCTACATGCTGTGCCGCGACTGGCATCTCGCGGAGGACTTGACGCAGGTGACCTTCACCAAGCTGTATCGGGTCTGGCACCGGCTCGACGATCGCGCCGCGCTTGATCAGTACGCCCGCAAGGTTCTGCTGCGGGTGTTCCTCGATGAGCGACGTCGGCCGTGGCGTCGCGAGACCTCCGTCGAGCCGCACAGCTTCCACCTGGATACGGCGACCACCGGTGGCTTAAGCGCAGTGGAGGCGTCGTTCCTGCACCAGGCGTTGGTGCGCCTGCCCAAGCGACGCCGTGCGGTGCTGGTCCTGCGCTACTGGGCCGACATGTCCGTCGAGCAGGTGGCAGAGACCCTCGACTGCTCGACCGGCACGGTGAAGAGCCAGTCGGCTCGCGGGTTGAGCCAGCTGCGTGATGAGCTGGAGCGGACACGTGTCGCAGTGAACTGTGGCGATGGGGTGAATTAGTGGATAAAGTACGTGAATTGCTGCAACAGGCTATCGAGCATCCCAAACCGCCGCTGCGCGGCAGTGGCGACGTGCTGAGGACAGCGCGGCGCGCCCACCAGCGCCGCGCCGTCTTCGTGACATCGCTGTCCGGACTCGGCGTCGTCGCGGCGGTCGCCGTTGGCGCGAGCCTGCTCACGGTGCAGCCCGCCACGGACCATCCCACGGGTCAAGCGAGCACGAGCCCGTCGTCGCCGACGACGTCACGGCCGCGGGTGCCCTCAGCAATGATTGCCGGAGCGCATGGTCCCCGCATGGTCGAGGTGATGAAAGCTGCGGTCCCGTCCGGGCTCGCCGTCAGCCAGCCACCAGGGAGCGAGTTCGTCATGCTCTCCGCCCGCGCGACACCGGATGCCTATGTCTTCGGCACGCGCATCGCGTTGTCGAACTCCGAGGGTTCGGGCCTGCTGACCGCGATGACGGTCCGGTTCAAGCCCAACGACCCGGCTGCGGTCCTCGCCGGCGGTGACCTCTGCGCCCGCGATGTCGCCGCCTGGCTTTCCACCTTCACCGGTGGAAAGGAGAACGACTGCGCGGAGGTGGTCGTCGGGGGTGAACGTATTCGGGTCGCCTCGTCGGATGCCACCCGTACGGCCGTCCGATGGCTGGATGGAGGCTTGGTCGTGCTGGTGTGGTCCCATGACGGCTGGCGTCCGGACCTGGGGGTGTGGCCGTCGTCCAGCCCGGCGGTGGGGGGCGGTTCCCGTACAGTGCCGGACCTTTCTGCCACGACCCTCGCCGAACTGGCCCGAGATGACCGGCTCCTACCCTAAACGGGCATAGGGTTGGTGGGGAGGCTGTCGTGCGGCCAACGACACCAGTGCGAACCATGTGGCAATGCGGACCCGGTGGATACCCGGTCTGTGGTCGTCGGGTGGGCGGACTTGGCGGCGCGCGGGTGAGCTGCCTCGCTTCGGGGCCTGTGGCGACGGGGCTGCTGTGTCGGCACGAGGCCGAGATCGTGGGCGTACCTCGGTGTCCGGCCGTCGTTCCATGTGCCCCCGGCCTGCCGCTCGGGCTCGTCCAGTTGCCCGACCTTTCCGGTGGGTGTTCCCGTACCCGGCCTGCTGGTGGGTCTCCCCCGCCGGTGACCAAGCCCGCGACCGCTTGCGCGTATCGGCGCGCAGCGCCGGGTGCCGTCGCGGCCGTCCCGCTGTCGATCAAGAAGGAGTACGTATGAGCGGCGATGTCCGGGTGCGGTTGCTGGGTCCGGTTGAGGTGTTGGTGGATGGGGTGGCGCGGCCGG
>NZ_JBHTAC010000092.1:0-4771 GCF_042663325.1 Catellatospora aurea | reverse complement strand
AAAGGCCCAGCCCCATACCCGAACGCTGCGCACCCTGACCCGTGAACAGCAGGCCCAACCGGCCCGGTGTCACCACGTCCTGCACGACATCGGGTGAGGGCGTGCCCCCTGCCAGCGCGGACAGGCCCGACAGCAGGGTGTCGCGATCGGGTCCGGCCACCATGGCCCGGTGGTCGAACCGTGCCCTGGCGGTGGCCAGCGTGAAACCGACGTCCTGCGGGTCGAGACCGGACACGGCCGAGTGCAGCCGTTCGGCCTGCTCGCGCAGCGCCTGCGGGTTCCGGGCGCTGAGCAGCCACGGCACGACCGGCATCGCCACCGGCTCGACCTCGGCCGGAACGTCCACGGTGGACCCGTCGCCGGACGGCTCGGCAGCGTCGACCGGCGCGGCGGCGTCGGAAGGCACGGCCTCGGCGGGCGGGGCCTCCTCGATGATCACGTGGGCGTTGGTGCCGCTGATGCCGAACGAGGACACCCCGGCCCGGCGCGGTGTCTCCGCGCGCGGCCAGGGCCGCTGGTCGGTCAGCAGTTCGACCGCGCCCGACGACCAGTCCACGTGCGGTGACGGCGCGTCCACGTGCAGCGTACGCGGCAGGGCCTCGTGCGACAGCGCCTGCACCATCTTGATCACACCGGCGACGCCGGCCGCCGCCTGGGTGTGCCCCAGGTTCGACTTGATCGAACCGAGCCGCAGCGGCCGGTCCGCGGGCCGGTCCTGCCCGTACGTCGCCAGCAGCGCCTCGGCCTCGATCGGGTCGCCCAGCGTGGTCCCAGTGCCGTGCGCCTCGACCACGTCCACGTCGGCCGGGTCCAGCCGGGCGTTGACCAGCGCCTGCCGGATCACCCGCCGCTGCGACGGCCCGTTGGGCGCGGTGAGCCCGTTGGACGCGCCGTCCTGGTTGACCGCCGAGCCGCGCAGCAGCGCCAGCACGCGGTGGCCGTTGCGCCGGGCGTCGGACAGCCGCTCCAGCAGCAGCATGCCCGCGCCCTCGGACCAGCCGACGCCGTCGGCCGCGGCGGCGAACGACTTCGACCGCCCGTCCGGGGCGAGCCCGCGCTGGCGGCTGAACTCGACGAACGTGCCCGGCATCGACATCACCGTGACACCGCCGGCCAGCGCCAGCGTGCAATCGCCCGAGCGCAGCGCCCGCGCCGCCAGGTGCATCGCCACCAGCGAAGACGAGCACGCGGTGTCGACGGTGACGGCCGGGCCGACCAGGCCCAGGTTGTACGCGACCCGGCCGGACGCGACACTGCCCGCGCTGCCGGTGAGCAGGTATCCCTCGAACCCCTCCGGGATGTCGTGCAGCAGCCGTACGCCGTAGTCGGCGTACATCACTCCGGCGAACACCCCGACGGGGGTCTCCTGCGCGGCGGCCGGGTCGATGCCGGCCCGCTCGAACGCCTCCCACGAGATCTCCAGCAGCAGCCGCTGCTGCGGGTCCACGCCGAGCGCCTCCCGCGGCGACATGCCGAAGAACTCGGCGTCGAACGCGTCGGCGTCGTGCAGGAAGCCGCCCTCCCGGGAGTAGCTCTTGCCGGTCGCCTCCGGGTCCGGGTCGTACAGGTCCGCGGGCCAGCCCCGGTTCGCCGGGAACCCCGACACCGCGTCGACGCCGTCGGCGACGAGCCGCCACAGGTCCTCGGGCGTGCGCACCCCGCCCGGGTACCGGCAGGCCATGCCGATGATCGCGATGGGTTCGGTGTCCTGCGACTCCAGCTCCTGCAGCCGCCGGCGGGTCTGGTACAGCTCCGCCGTGACCTTCTTGAAGTATCCGAGCAGTTTCTCGTCCGCCATTGTCAGCTATCTCCCCAGCTCAGATCGCGATGCCGAACTCGCGCCCGACGAAGTCGTAGAGCTCGTCGGCTGACGCGTCGCGCAGTTCCGAAGTCACGTCGGTGGTCGCCGCGGGGGTGTCCCACTGCGACAGCAGCTCCTGCAGGCGCGCCTTCGCGCGTGCCCGGGCCAGGTCGTCGAGGTCGGCGGCGAGCGCCGTCTCCAGCCGGTCGAGTTCCTGGTGCACCAGCCGCTCCGGGTCGATGCCGGGGCCGGCCAGCGCCGCCCGCAGGTGCTCGGCGAGCGAGCCCGGCGTCGGGTGGTCGAACACCAGCGTCGCGGGCAGCCGCAGCCCGGTCAGCGTGTTGAGCCGGTTGCGCAGGTCCACCGCCGTGAGCGAGTCGAAACCCAACTCCTTGAACGCCCGGTCGGGATCGACGGCGGCCCCGGCGGCGTGGCCGAGCACCGTGGCGACCTGCTTGCGGACCAGGTCGTCGAGCAGTTCGCGCTGCTCGGCCTCGCCGAGCCGGGCGAGGTCGTCGGCGAGGCCGGACATCCGCTGTCCGCTCGCCGCGGTGCGCTGCCCCGGGATCGGCACCAGGCCGCGGAGCAGGGCCGGCACGGCATTGCCCGGGGCCCGCAGCACCCGCAGGTCCAGCCGCATCGGCAGCAACCACGGGTCCGGCCGGCCGAGCGCGGCGTCCAGCAGCGCCAGGCCCTCCTGCTCGTCGAGTGCGGTGAGACCGGCCCGTGCCATACGCTGGAAGTCGGCGTCGCCGAGGTGGCCGGTGATGCCGCTGCTGCGGGCCGCCCACAGGCCCCACGACAGCGCGGTCGCGGGCAGGCCCTGCTCGCGGCGGTGCAGCGCGAGTCCGTCGAGGAAGGCATTGGCGGCCGCGTAGTTTCCCTGGCCCGGCGCCCCGAACACGGCGGCGGCCGAGGAGAACAGCACGAACGCGTCAAGGTCGGTGTCCAGGGTCAGCTCGTGCAGGTGCCAGGACGCGTCCACCTTGGGCCGCAGGACACCGGCGAGCCGCTGCGGGTCCAGCGAGCCGATGACGCCGTCGTCGGCGACACCGGCGGCATGCACGACGGCGGTCAGCGGCCGTTCGGCCGGGATGTCGGCCAACAGCCTGGCCAGCGCGTCCCGATCGGCGGTGTCGCAGGCGGCCACGGTGACCTGCGCACCGAGCGCGGTCAGCTCGTCGGACAGCTCCTGGGCTCCCGCGCCGGCCAGACCGCGCCGCCCGGCGAGCAGCAGGTGCCGCATGCCGTGTTCGACCACCAGGTGGCGGGCCAGGATCGCACCGAGGCCGCCGGTGCCGCCGGTGATCAGCACTGTGCCGTCGGTGCGCAGCGGCGCGCGTTCGCCGGTGGCCGGGCGCACCCGGTTGAGCCGGGGTGCGCGTACGCGGCCCTGCTGGATCGCCACCTGCGGCTCGCCGGTGGCCAGCGCCGCGGGCAGCAGGTCGGTGGCGTCATCGGAACCGTCGAGGTCGACCAGGAGGATGCGGTCCGGGTTCTCGGCCTGCGCGGATCGCAGCAGCGCGGTGGCGGCGGCCAGGGCCAGGTCACCGCCGCCGCCGTCCTCGGCGAGCAGGCCACGGGTGACCACGACCAGCCGGGACTGCGCGAACCGCGGGTCGCTCAGCCAGTCCTGGGCCAGCTCCAGCGCGGCCCGGGTGGCGGCGTGCACCTCCCCGACGACCCCGCCGTCGGTACGGTCGTCGGCGTCGGCCGGTTCGACCAGGCAGGTCAGCACCGTGTCCGGCACCGCCTCGCCCGCGTCGGCGAGCAGGTCGTCGAGGGTCGCGCCGTGCCGGGTGACACCGAGCCGCGCGCCCAGCCGCAGATCGTCGGATCCGAGCACGGCCCAGCCGGCGCGGTCACCCGCCGGGCCTGCGGGGACGGCGTCCCAGTCGACGGTGAACAGGGCGTCGCGGTGCGGTGAGCGAGCGGCCGGGAGCGCGTCCGCGGTGACGGTGCGCCACTGCAGCGAGCGGGCCTCGGCCACGGGCGCACCGGTGCCGTCGGCGATCAGCACCGCGACGGTGTCCGGGCCGGTGGAAGTGAACCGGACCCGCAGGTCGGTCGCGCCGACGGCGTGCACGGACACGCCGTTCCAGGCGAACGGCAGGGCCGGTTCGGCGTCGTCGAGGGCGCGGAGCATGAACGCGTGCAGGGTCGCGTCGAGCAGCGCGGGGTGCAGCCGGTAGCCGGCCGGGTCCAGCAACTCCGGCAGTATGACCTCGGCGTACACGTCATCGCCGCTGCGCCAGGCCCGGCGCAGGCCCTGGAATCCGGGACCGTAGCCGTATCCCTGCACGGCCAAGCGGTCGTACGCGTCGTCGACGGGCAACTCGTCCGCGCCCGGCGGCGGCCACGCGGTGAGGCCCTCCCCGGGGGTGCCCAGCACGGCGGGCGCGACGAAGCCGGTCGCGTGGCGGGTCCACTCGTCTCCGTCACCGGCGCGGGCGTACACGCTGACGGGTCGGCGTCCGTCGTCGTCGGCGGCGCCTACGGCCACCTGCAACGTCACCGGCTCGCCGGCCGCCAGCACCAGCGGCGCGGCCAGCGTCAGCTCGTCGAGCACGCCGCAGCCGACCTGGTCACCGGCGCGCACGGCCAGCTCGACGAAGGCGGTGCCGGGCAGCAGCACCGTGTCCATCACCCGGTGGTCGGCCAGCCAGGGCTGGCCGTACAGCGAGATCCGGCCGGTGAGCAGCGCGCCGTCCCCGCCGGCCAGTTCCACGGCCGCGCCGAGCAGCGGGTGTGCGGCGTCGTCGAGGCCGGTGGCGGCCAGGTCGGACGCCGCGGCCGCGGTCATCCAGTACCGCTGCCGCTGGAACGGATACGTCGGCAGGTCCACCGAGGACACGGCGCCGGCCGGGCGTGGCCACCCGGTGATCGCTCCCCTGGTGTGCAGGCGCGCCAGCGCCGTGAGCAGCTCGCGTGCCTCGTCGCGGTCGCGCCGCTGCAGGCCGACCGCCGCGA
>NZ_JBHTAC010000091.1:0-5031 GCF_042663325.1 Catellatospora aurea | reverse complement strand
ACACCTGCAACGGCACCGGCGCGCAGTCGTTCGGGCTGACCGCGCAGCCCTGACGGGGCCGGGACGGGGCCGCCGGGTGACCACCCGGCGGCCCCGTCCCGTGAGGGGGGAACCTCGGCGACCGGCCCCGCGACCCGGGCACTGTGCCAGACTTGGACAGAGGGTAGTTTTCTCACCACCGGGAGGCTCGTCACGGCGGCAGACGAGGGCGCACTCGAGACCCGGACGGCCGGACGCGACCGGGCCGTGGTGGGCGTTGTGCTCGCCGGCATCGCCTGGGTGGTGCTGTACGCGGTCCTGCTGCGGACGACCCGCGACTCCCCCGCCGCCTCCCGCCTGGTCGGCGAGGTGGTCTACCTGGTGCCGATCGCAGCCGCCACGGCGCTGGCCGTGTACGCCGCCGGCCGCACCCGCCAACGCGTCGGCACCGCCTGGCGGCTGCTGATCGTGTCGAACTCGCTGTGGCTCATCGGCGAGTCCACCTGGGCCGTCTACTCCTACCTGTCACCCGACGGCGCGCCCGTGCCGTCGTTCGCCGACGCCGCGTACCTGCTCTCCTACGCCGTGGCGCTGCCTGCGATTGTGATCGGCCTGGGCCTGGGCGTGCTCGGCCGGACCCAGGGGCTGCTCGACGCCCTGCTGGTGGCCGCCGGCGCGGCGGCGATCGGCTGGCAGACGCTGATCAGCCCGCTCGTGCCGAGCAGCTGGACCGTGCCCGCCCTGGTCACCTTCCTCTATCCGGTGTTCTCGGTGAGCATCGTCAGCATCCTGGTGGCGGTGCTGCTCAGCGGCGCGCGCCAGGTGCCCCGCTCGATCATCATCGTGGGCTGCGCGTTCGGCCTCGCCGCCGTCACCGACGGCGCGTACGCCTACCTGACCGCCGTCGACAAGTACCAGAGCTCCAGCTGGGTGAACCTCGGCTGGCAGATCGAAGCCGTGCTGCTGTGCGTGGCCGCTGTCGTGGCCGGCCGTCGAGCCGAGACCGACCAGCCCCGGGCCCTTGAACCGGACCTGGCGTTCCTGCCGGCCGTGGTTGCCGTGCTCGCGGTCGGCGGCCTCGCCGTGGCCGACCTCGTCCTGGTCGGCCGGCTCAGCCTGGTGACGCTCGTGGTGACCATGGTGTTGCTGCTGGGGCTGCTGGTACGCCAGGTGGTCGCCACCCGGGACCGGGCCCGGCTCACCCAGGGGCTGCGCACCGCCGCGATCACCGACCAGCTCACCGGCCTGTACAACCGGCGCTTCTTCAAGGAGATGATCGACGTCGAGGCCGATCGCGCCGAGCGCCGCCGCCTGCCGCTCAGCCTGATCCTCATCGACCTGGACCACTTCAAGGACATCAACGACACCTACGGCCACTCGGTCGGCGACGCCGTGCTCACCGACGTCGCCCAGCGGCTGCGCCGCGAGGTGCGCGGCAGCGACCTGCTGTGCCGCTACGGCGGCGAGGAGTTCGTCTGCCTGCTGCCGGGCACCCCCGCCCCGGCCGCGTACGAGCTGGCCGAGCGGCTGCGGCAGACCCTGCGCAGCACCCCGACGGACGTCGCCGGGGTGCCCGAGCCGGTGACGCTCACCGCCTCGCTCGGGGTCGCCACCGACGAGCCCGAGCGCGGACGGATCGACACCGACGCCCTCATCGACGAGGCCGACGAGGCCGTCTATCGGGCCAAGGCGCTCGGCCGAGACCGCGTCGTCGGCTCCGGGCAGGCCTCGGCGAGCGCCGCGGACCCGATCACCGACCTGCCCCCGGCGCTGGTGTGGATGGCCGACCGGATCGACCGGGCGCTCGGCGACCGGCAATGCGCCGCCGCGGTGTCACGCTGGGCGTTTCGGACCGCCTCGCGGCTCGGGCTGGACGAGGCCGATCAGCGCCGCACCGCGGCCGCCGCCCGGGTGCACGACATCGGCCGGATCACCAGCCTGGCCGGACGCCGGCCCGACGAGCCGCGTGGCCCCGGCCGGGCCGAGGACCTCGGCCATCCGGCGCAGGGCGCGCGCCTGCTCGTCGAGCTGGCGGGACGCTCGGACCTGGCGCAGCTGGTCGCCGCCCATCACGAGCGCCACGACGGCACCGGCTACCCGTACGGCCTGGCCGGCTCGGACATCCCGATCGGGGCGCGGATCATCGCCGTTTGCGACGCCTGGGCCGTCCTGCGCGGCGACGACCCGATCCCGCCGGGGGCGTCGCCGCCGGACGGCCGCGACGAACTGGCCCGGGGGCGCGGCACCCGGTTCGATCCCGTGGTCCTGGACGCGTTCCTGGGACTGCTCGACGACGGCGCGCTCGACGACCCGGCGCGTTTCACCGAGCCGGCGGCCGCGCCGCCCGCCGTGCCGGCCTCCATCGCGGCCGCAGACGAGGGACGCACCGCGGCCCGGTGATCCGGCCACCCGCCCCCAGGACCCCCCGCCGCCGAGCGGGGCGCGACCCGCACCAAGGTCACTCGACTTGCCAGGCATGTGGGCGCATGCGAGGTCAAGATACGCACAGGTGCTGGGCAAATCGGACGATCATGGGTCCCTGCTGCCCGCGGAGATTTCCGGCGAGCGTGTCGAGAAACGTCGCGCGGCTCCGTCCTATGGTCGGACGGGGCGGGGTGCCCCGCGATCGACGAGGAGCGAACGATGAGCAGGGTCACCTGTGACATGGCGATGTCGGTGGACGGATTCACCGCGGGCCCGAACCAGCGTGCCGACGCGCCCTTCGGCGACGGGGTCGGCGAGAGCCTGCACCGCTGGATGTTCGACGAGCCGGAGAACAACGCCGCCGAGCTGGCCGACGTGCTCGACGCGGGGGCGTTCATCATGGGCCGCAACATGTTCAGCCCCGGCCGCGGCGACTGGGACCTGGACTGGACCGGCTGGTGGGGCGACGAGCCGCCGTACCACGCGCCGGTGTTCGTGCTCACCCACCACGAGCGCGAGCCGGTGAAGATGGCGGGCGGCACCGAGTTCCACTTCGTGACCGGTGGCATCGCCGACGCCCTGGTCCGGGCGCGGGCCGCCGCGGGCGACCGCAACGTCGCGATCGCGGGCGGGGCCGCGACGGTCAACCAGTTCCTGGCCGCCGGGCTGATCGACGAGCTGCGGCTGCACATCGCGCCGGTGCTGCTGGGCCGCGGCGAGCGGTTGTTCGCCGGTGTCGAGCGCACCGACCTGGTGCAGGTCGGGGTCCGGCACACCGGCCTGGTGACCCACGTGCGCTACGAGCCGGTGCGCCCGGCAAAGGCGGCGGCCTGATCGGGACCGCCGCCGCCCGGGTGACGGAAGCCCGTGACCGGGCCTCGGTCACGGGCTCCCGCCCCGGCCCCACCCCACTGGTGGCCGGGATCCGGCGCAGCGGAAAGGGAGTGTGGGCCGCCGTCCGGGCGGGGGGGCAGCCCACTGCGATGTGCGTCCCGAAAACGGGCCGCACCCGTCAGCGGTGGTCGTGCGGCGTCGAGAGCTGGACACACATCGATTGATGCGATCACCATACTGGGCGGGCGACCGAGAACGAGTCAACAACTTCCGGAAACTATCGGTGCGTCCCTATCGAACACGGGGCGGGGCGGCGCTGTCGCGCACGACGAGTTCGGTGGCCAACTCCATCCGTGGGCTCTCCACGTGCTCGCCCCTGGCCAGGCGCAGCACGGTGCGGGCGGCGACCATGCCCATCTCGGCCAGCGGCTGGCGGACCGTCGTCATCGGCGGCGACGACCAGCGCACCTCGGGCAGGTCGTCGAAGCCGACCACGCTGACGTCGTCGCCGACCCGCAGGCCCTGCTGGCGTGCGGCCTCGTACACGCCGAGCGCCATCTGGTCGCAGGAGGCGAAGATCGCCGTCGGCGGGTCCGGCAGCCGCAGCAGGTGCGTGCCGCCCGCGAACCCGGACTCGTGGTAGAAGTCGCCCTGGTAGACAAGGCCGTCGTCGACCGGCAGCCCGGCCGACTCCATCGCGGCGCGGTAGCCGTCCATCCGGGCCCGGCTGCACATCAGCTGGGGCAGGCCGGTGATGAACCCGATGCGCCGGTGGCCCAGCCGGATCAGGTACTCGGTCGCGGCCAGGCCGCCGGCCCAGTTGGTCGCGCCGACGGTGGGCGCGTCCTGCTGCGGGATGCCGTCGGCGTCGACGAGCACCACCGGGATGTTGAGCCGGCGCAGCTCGGCCTGCAACGGCGGCTCCACCATCGACGTCACGAAGATGACGCCCTCGGTGGCCCGGCTGCGTACGCCGTCGAGCCACTGCTTGGCCGAGGCGTTGCGGCGGTGGATGGCCGACACCACAGTGCCGATGCCGGCGGCGTGCGCGACGTCCTCGACGCCGCGGATGATCTCGACGGCCCAGGGGCTGTCGAGATCGGGGAAGACCAGGTCCAGCAGGCCGGAGCTGGTGCGGGCGGCCGACGGGCGGCGGCGGTAGCCGTGCCGGGTGAGCAGTTCCTCGACCCGTTCGCGGGTCTGCACGGCCACATCGGAGCGGCCGTTGAGCACGCGCGAGACCGTGGGCACGGACACCCCGGCCAGATCGGCGATCGCGGCGATGGTGACTTTGCGCGTATCTTTCTCAGCCACAGACAGCTCCTCAGGCCCGGCGCGACGGCAGGGGGTGCCGCCGCGGCGGCCGCCGGTCAGGACGCCGGCAGCCTGGGCTCAGCGTAGCCATGAAAGTTTCGCGCGACTACCGATACTTGTTACCGGTCAAGATTTTGTCACGGGGATCCGGCGCTGGGGACGCGTGGTGCGGCGGCTCCGGGCGGCACGCCGCACCACACGACGTCGGTCAGCTCCGCGGGGCCGCGGCGCTGTCGCGTACGACCAGCTCGGTGGCCAGCTCCAGGCGTGGACTCTCGACCTTCTCCCCCTGGGCCAGGCGCAGCACGGTGCGCGCGGCCAGCAGGCCCATCTCGGCCAGCGGCTGGCGGACCGTGGTCAGCGGCGGCGAGCACCACCGCACCTCGGGCAGGTCGTCGAAGCCGACGACGCTGATGTCGTCGGCCACGCGCAGGCCGCGGCGGCGGATGGCCTCGTAGACGCCCAGGGCCATCTGGTCGC
>NZ_JBHTAC010000090.1:0-5356 GCF_042663325.1 Catellatospora aurea | reverse complement strand
GTTTGTCCGGCGGTGTCCTACTCTCCCACAACGTCCCCGTTGCAGTACCATCGGCGCTGGAGGGCTTAGCTTCCGGGTTCGGAATGTGACCGGGCGTTTCCCCTCCGCCATGACCGCCGTAACTCTATCAACATGTCAACCGCACCACTCGTGGTGTGCCGGTTGCGTGTCGTGATGTGCATGGTGGACGCGAGACATCGTTGCAGGATCTGCTGTGTTGTTTAGGTAAGTCCTCGGCCTATTAGTACCAGTCGACTGAACACATTACTGTGCTTACATCTCTGGCCTATCAACCCGGTGGTCTAGCCGGGGGCCTTACCCACTCTCGTGGTGGGAGACCTCATCTTGAAGCGAGCTTCCCGCTTAGATGCTTTCAGCGGTTATCCCTTCCGAACGTAGCCAACCAGCCATGCACCTGGCGGTACAACTGGCACACCAGAGGTTCGTCCGTCCCGGTCCTCTCGTACTAGGGACAGCCCTTCTCAAGTCTCCTGCGCGCACGGCGGATAGGGACCGAACTGTCTCACGACGTTCTAAACCCAGCTCGCGTACCGCTTTAATGGGCGAACAGCCCAACCCTTGGGACCACCTCCAGCCCCAGGATGCGACGAGCCGACATCGAGGTGCCAAACCATCCCGTCGATATGGACTCTTGGGGAAGATCAGCCTGTTATCCCCGGGGTACCTTTTATCCGTTGAGCGACACCGCTTCCACATGCCAGTGCCGGATCACTAGTCCCGACTTTCGTCCCTGCTCGACCTGTCAGTCTCACAGTCAAGCTCCCTTGTGCACTTACACTCAACACCTGATTGCCAACCAGGCTGAGGGAACCTTTGGGCGCCTCCGTTACCCTTTAGGAGGCAACCGCCCCAGTTAAACTACCCACCAGACACTGTCCCTGAACCGGATCACGGTCCGAGGTTAGATACCCAGATCAACCAGAGTGGTATTTCAAGATTGGCTCCACGAAGACTGGCGTCAACGCTTCACAGCCTCCCACCTATCCTACACAAGTTAAACCGGATACCAATGTCAAGCTATAGTGAAGGTCCCGGGGTCTTTCCGTCCTGCCGCGCGTAACGAGCATCTTTACTCGTAGTGCAATTTCGCCGGGCCTGTGGTTGAGACAGTGGGGAAGTCGTTACGCCATTCGTGCAGGTCGGAACTTACCCGACAAGGAATTTCGCTACCTTAGGATGGTTATAGTTACCACCGCCGTTTACTGGCGCTTAAGTTCTCAGCTTCGCCTTGCGGCTAACCGGTCCCCTTAACGTTCCAGCACCGGGCAGGCGTCAGTCCATATACAGCGTCTTACGACTTCGCATGGACCTGTGTTTTTAGTAAACAGTCGCTTCCCCCTGCTCTCTGCGACCCCACCCAGCTCCAGCCGCGAAGGCCTTCACCAGACGAGGCCCCCCTTCTCCCTAAGTTACGGGGGCAATTTGCCGAGTTCCTTAACCACAGTTCGCCCGATCGCCTCGGTATTCTCTACCTGACCACCTGTGTCGGTTTGGGGTACGGGCCGCGCACAGCTCGCTAGAGGCTTTTCTCGGCAGCATAGGATCATCGACTTCACCTGATACGGCTCGGCATCACGTCTCAGCCACATGGCACACGGATTTACCTATGTGCCGGCCTACACGCTTACCCCAGGACTACCACCGCCTGGGCTCGACTACCTTCCTGCGTCACCCCATCGCTCAACTACTACCCACCAAGATCCCAACACGCCGTGTTCCGGTCCGAAGACCTTCCCACCTTGTGGAGGTTAGTACAGCAGGGTTCATCGCGGGCGCTGCTTTGCGGGTACGGGAATATCAACCCGTTGTCCATCGACTACGCCTCTCGGCCTCGCCTTAGGTCCCGACTCACCCAGAGCAGATTAGCTTGACTCTGGAACCCTTGGTCATCCGGCGGCAGGGTTTCTCACCCTGCATTCGCTACTCATGCCTGCATTCTCACTCGTGTGGCGTCCACGGCTAGATCACTCTGCCGCTTCACCCGCCACACGACGCTCCCCTACCCACCCACACACCTGCACCCGGTCACCCGGGCGGGGTCATTGTGTGAGTGCCACAGCTTCGGCGGTGTGCTTGAGCCCCGCTACATTGTCGGCGCGGAACCACTTGACCAGTGAGCTATTACGCACTCTTTCAAGGGTGGCTGCTTCTAAGCCAACCTCCTGGTTGTCTATGCGATCCCACATCCTTTTCCACTTAGCACACGCTTAGGGGCCTTAGCTGGTGATCTGGGCTGTTTCCCTCTCGACTACGAAGCTTATCCCCCGCAGTCTCACTGCCGCGCTCTCACTTACCGGCATTCGGAGTTTAGCTGACTTCGGTAAGCTTGTGGGCCCCCTAGGCCATCCAGTAGCTCTACCTCCGGCAAGAAACACGCGACGCTGCACCTAAATGCATTTCGGGGAGAACCAGCTATCACGGAGTTTGATTGGCCTTTCACCCCTAACCACAGGTCATCCCCCAACTTTTCAACGTTGGTGGGTTCGGTCCTCCACGACGTCTTACCGTCGCTTCAACCTGCCCATGGCTAGATCACTCCGCTTCGGGTCTAGAGCATGCGACTGAACGCCCTGTTCAGACTCGCTTTCGCTACGGCTTCCCCACACGGGTTAACCTCGCCACATGCCACTAACTCGCAGGCTCATTCTTCAAAAGGCACGCCGTCACCTCGGAACAAGTCCTCAGCTCCGACGGATTGTAGGCAGACGGTTTCAGGTACTATTTCACTCCCCTCCCGGGGTACTTTTCACCATTCCCTCACGGTACTAGTCCGCTATCGGTCACCAGGTAGTATTCAGCCTTACCAGGTGGTCCTGGCAGATTCACGGCAGATTTCAGGAGTCCGCCGCTACTCGGGAACACCCACCACAGGCCTTGAACTTTCGTCTACAGGACTCTCACCCTCTACGGTCCCTCATTCCAGAGGATTCGACTAGCCCAAGGCTTTATAACTGTGCGACACAGTGTCAGCTGTGTCAGTAGGGTCCCACAACCCCGTCCACGCAACCCCTGACAGGTATCACACGCACACGGTTTAGGCTACATCCGCTTTCGCTCGCCACTACTCACGGAATCACATGTTGTTTTCTCTTCCTACGGGTACTGAGATGTTTCACTTCCCCGCGTTCCCTCCACACACCCTATGTATTCAGATGCGGGTAACCCGACATGACTCGGGCTGGGTTCCCCCATTCGGACACCCTGGGATCACAGCTTGGTTGACAGCTCCCCCAGGCCTATCGCGGCCTCCCACGTCCTTCATCGGCTCCTGGTGCCAAGGCATCCACCGTCTGCCCTTAAAAACTTACCTACACAGAGAAACAAAGATGCTCGCGTCCACTATGCACATCTCAACAAACAACCAACCCACACCCACCAGCGAAACACCTACACCCGAACCTTCGTCCGAAGCGGTTTGCTTCACAAGATGTGATCGGCGCCGAAGAACCAAGCTCGCGCTTGTTCCTTCAGGACCCAACAGGGTGCCAAACAATCCCACCAGCCGCACCACAGCCCGTTCCATGCACGAGCTCGCGCTCAATGCCCTACTAGGGTTAACTGCAGCCGTTGCCGGCAGAATCTACCAAGTGTCTCCGCCATTTGAGCCCCACTGCCGGCATTCGCGGCAGCTGGGTCCTGACCCGCTTTCACGGGTAGGTGCTCCTTAGAAAGGAGGTGATCCAGCCGCACCTTCCGGTACGGCTACCTTGTTACGACTTCGTCCCAATCGCCAGCCCCACCTTCGACCACTCCCTCCCTTACGGGTTGGGCCATGGGCTTCGGGTGTTGCCGACTTTCGTGACGTGACGGGCGGTGTGTACAAGGCCCGGGAACGTATTCACCGCAGCGTTGCTGATCTGCGATTACTAGCGACTCCGACTTCACGGGGTCGAGTTGCAGACCCCGATCCGAACTGAGACCGGCTTTTTGGGATTCGCTCCACCTCGCGGTATCGCAGCCCATTGTACCGGCCATTGTAGCATGCGTGAAGCCCTGGACATAAGGGGCATGATGACTTGACGTCATCCCCACCTTCCTCCGAGTTGACCCCGGCAGTCTCCCATGAGTCCCCGGCATTACCCGCTGGCAACATGGAACGAGGGTTGCGCTCGTTGCGGGACTTAACCCAACATCTCACGACACGAGCTGACGACAGCCATGCACCACCTGTGACCGCCCCCGAAGGACACCGCATCTCTACGGCTTTAACGGCCATGTCAAACCCAGGTAAGGTTCTTCGCGTCGCATCGAATTAATCCGCATGCTCCGCCGCTTGTGCGGGCCCCCGTCAATTCCTTTGAGTTTTAGCCTTGCGGCCGTACTCCCCAGGCGGGGCGCTTAATGCGTTAGCTACGGCGCAGGAAACCGGAGAGGCCCCCCACACCTAGCGCCCAACGTTTACAGCGTGGACTACCAGGGTATCTAATCCTGTTCGCTCCCCACGCTTTCGCTCCTCAGCGTCAGTATCGGCCCAGAGACCCGCCTTCGCCACCGGTGTTCCTCCTGATATCTGCGCATTTCACCGCTACACCAGGAATTCCAGTCTCCCCTACCGAACTCTAGCCTGCCCGTATCGACCGCAAGCCTGGAGTTGAGCCCCAGGTTTTCACGGACGACGCAACAAGCCGCCTACGAGCTCTTTACGCCCAATAAATCCGGACAACGCTCGCGCCCTACGTCTTACCGCGGCTGCTGGCACGTAGTTGGCCGGCGCTTCTTCTGCAGGTACCGTCACTCTCGCTTCGTCCCTGCTGAAAGAGGTTTACAACCCGAAGGCCGTCATCCCTCACGCGGCGTCGCTGCATCAGGCTTCCGCCCATTGTGCAATATTCCCCACTGCTGCCTCCCGTAGGAGTCTGGGCCGTGTCTCAGTCCCAGTGTGGCCGGTCGCCCTCTCAGGCCGGCTACCCGTCAAAGCCTTGGTAGGCCATCACCCCACCAACAAGCTGATAGGCCGCGAGCCCATCCCCAGCCGAAAAACTTTCCACAACAGGTCATGCGACCCGCAGTGAATATTCGGTATTAGCCACCGTTTCCGATGGTTATCCCAAAGCCAGGGGCAGGTTACTCACGTGTTACTCACCCGTTCGCCGCTCGAGTACCCCGAAAGGCCTTTCCGCTCGACTTGCATGTGTTAAGCACGCCGCCAGCGTTCGTCCTGAGCCAGGATCAAACTCTCCAAAAAGAATTCAAAAACCCGGCAAAAGATCAAACCCCGACATCAAATGAATGTCCGAAATTTGTCCATCACCAAAGGAATCATCCGAGGATGATCAATAATTGGCACTTGGCTTAAATAGCACCCTGTTGAGTTCTCAAAGAACAAGCACACACC
>NZ_JBHTAC010000089.1:0-5485 GCF_042663325.1 Catellatospora aurea | reverse complement strand
CGAGGTGGGGACTTTCACTGGCCACCAGCGGTGACACTTCCATGGCCACGGACACTGCGCGCCGCCGACCACCCCGCAACAACCCGCTACATCTACCTCCTTGCCGCCACTCAGCTGTGCGGGTTCCTCGGCACCTTCGGCCACGTCCGCAGCCAAGCAGGCCGAGACCCGCTCGAAGTCACGAAGGCAGACATCGAACGGTTCCAAGTCTGGATGATCGAGACCAGGTCGGCGTCGACAGCGCTGAACAAGCACAAGAGCCTGCAGCAGTTCTACAGCTGGCTGGTCGCCGAGGAAGAGCTCGACGTCTCGCCGCTGGCGCGTGTGCGCCAACCTCGAAAGAAGAAGAAACTCATCCCGATCATCGGCGCCGACCAGACCCGAAAGGTCCTCGACACCTGCGATCGGCGCACGTTCGCCGGCGCTCGCGATGAAGCGATCATCAGAATGTTCGCCAACACCGGTGCCCGACTGTCAGAAGTGGCAGACCTCAAGATCGACGACATCGACATGTCGCTGGACACCGCCCTGTACCACGGCAAGGGCGGCAAGGACCGTAGGGTGCGGTTCGGGCCGAAGACCGGCCGGGCGCTCAGCCGGTACATCAGGATGCGGTCACAGCACCGCGCCGCCCAACTGCCCCACCTGTGGCTTGCGGAGAAAGGCGCGGCCCACCTGAGCGACAACGGCATCCAGATGATGCTTAGGCGGCGAGGGCAAGCCGCAGACGTCGAACACCTGCACGCCCATCGCTGGCGGCACACCTACGCCCACGAGTGGAAACGCGCCGGCGGAGACTCCGGTGACCTGATGGTGGTGCTCGGCTGGTCGTCAGACGAGATGGCCCGCCACTACGGTGCCAGCGCGGCCGCCGAACGCGCCCAGGAAACCCAGGCACGGCTGAGGATCGGCGAAGATGTCTGACACCGCCGATTCTCTCGAGGCCAGGACCGGTCTCACCGCTGCCCAGCGACGTCGACGCGCTCGGGTCGCCGTGCACACCTCCTGGGCCAACACCGCCGATCGCCCGGCGCGGACCGCCCCAGCCCGGCGGGCGTTCCACGCCAGGTTCGAACGCCAGGTCGACCCGAACGGGGAACTGCCAGCCGATGAACGCGCCGAGCGTGTACGGCACGCCGTCAAGGCCTACATGCTGCAACTGGCCGAACGCTCCCGCCGCTCGCGGGAAGCGAAATGACACCCGCAAGGGTGCGCCCCACGCGAAGCGCACCCTTGACTGCGCCAGTTCGCCAGTCAGACGCGCTCGCCGATGCCGAGCCGCTGTTGGGTCTCCAGCGCACGCTCGGCAGCGGCGCTGCGCCCGTAGTGCCGGGGCATCGCGTCGGAGGTCCAGCCGAGCACCAGCATCAGGTCGCCGGTGTCGGCACCAGCGCGTTTCCACTCGTGGGCGTAACTGTGACGCCAGCGGTGGGCGTGCAGGCGTTCGATGCCGGCCTTCTCCCCCAGCCGTCGCAGCATGATCTTGATGCCGTTCGGGGCGAGACGGCGGCCACCGCGGTCGGCAAGCCACAGGAACGGCAGCTCATTGCCCCGGTGAGTCGCCCGAGCCCGCAGGTACCGACTCAGCGCTCGGGCGGTCTTCGGCCCGAACCGCACCCGCCGGTCTTTGGCACCTTTACCTCGGAAACGCACCGACTCCGTCGCGAGGTCGATGTCGTCGAAGGTCAGGTCGCCGACCTCGGACAGGCGGGCACCGGTGTTGCACAGCAGCCGGATGATCGCGTGATCGCGCAGGTTCGCGAAGCTCTTTCCCTTGCACAGGTCGAGGACCTTCTTGGTGTCGGCGTCGCTGAGCACCGGGATGAGCTTCTCCGGGGTCTTGGGCTTGCCGACACGGTCCATCGGCGAGCGGTCCATCTCCTCCTCGTCGATGACCAGCCACTTGAAGAACTGCTGCAGAGCCTTGTGCTTGTTCAGCGCCGTCGACGCCGACCGGGTCTCGACCACCCACGCCTGGAACGCCTCGACCTGGCCCTTGGTCACCAGCGTCGGGTCATCGGCCGCGGCGTCGGAGTCGAAGTCCGGCGAGTGCTCCTTCAGATAGCGCGCGAGCTGGGCGGCGGCCAGCACATAGTTGTAGCGGGTGGTGTCGGGGTGGTTGCGCGAACGCATGGTCCGGTCCCAGTCCTGCAGGAAGCCGGCCCAGATCCTCGGGAGGTCTTCGAAGACCTTGGCGACATTGAGAGTCGTCACTTTGCACCTTGCCTAGTCAAGGGGTCCACCAACGGTGTACTCGACTTCGGCCGACGATCCTGGTACACAAAAAGAGGGTCTCCGTGGTCCGTGACCAGCGGAAACCCTCTTCGCTGTCGGGCTGGCCGGATTCGAACCGACGACCCCTTGACCCCCAGGACGGGTGACCAGCCGTCTATACACGTCACACGCGGTGTGCATCGTGAGCGAACGCTGTTTGGTCGCACGTCGATACACGAGAGCGCATGGCGTGTGGTCCCCAACTGGTCCCCTGCGGGTGTCACCCCCACTGGATGGACAAGCCCGTCGTATGACCCGCCGGCATGGGCGCTCTCCAGGACTGGCGGTACGGTCTGAACCGGGAACGATTCTGTCGTCTTGCAGACTTTGCTGCGGCTGTACGGCGGAGCTGAACGCGCAGTAGTCCTCGGTATGCTCGCGGGCGTGCAGATCGAGATGGGTGTCGATGGCGACGGCGATGTGGTCGCGCAGCTGAATGCGTGGCTGGCAAGCCGCCCGGACCTGGCCGGGATGGATGTCAGACGCGCCCGGGCCACAGTGGTGCCCGGGCAACTCGGCGCAGTCGAGGTCCTAGCTTTTTTGGCGACCGAGGTGACGCTGCCGCTGGTCTTGAACGCGGTCTACGACTTCTTCCGCTCCCGTCGCCGTTCCCGCCCGGCCGAACGGGCCAGGGTCACTGTGACCTGGACCGATCATCCCGACGGAACACGCACGACCATGCTGGACCTCGATGGTCCCGCAGACGCAGTCGTCGAGGCAGCACATGCGGCGCTGGAGGGACCCGCGGCCGGTGCCTGACGTCGATGGTGGCGATCACGCGGACCCGTCGGAGTCGGTCGCAGTCCTGATCGGGGTCGGCACATACCGAACTGACCTGCCAGCGGTGCCCCAAGCGCAAACGTGCGTGCAGCGGCTGGCCGACAGGTTCGCAGACCCAGAGCTGTGGGGACTGCGCCGGCCCCTGCCTCTGATCGAGTTGGTTGACCCGGACCGGGCGACGGTCCTGGAGACGGTCGGCCGGGCAGCTCGGCTAGTGCGCCCGCCCGGGCTGCTGGCGATCTATTTCGTAGGCCATGCCGTGTCCATCGGCGGTCACCTAAGCCTGGCCATGGCCGATGCTGACCAGTCCCGACCGGAAACAAGCATGGTCACGGTCGCGAACCTGGTGGAGGAGGTGTCGCGCAATGCCGGCCGCGATGCAGCCGTGGTGTTGTTGCTGGACTGTTGCTTCGCAGGTCAGGCCGAGACTGCCGTGCCGGCCCCGGCGGTGCGCGCGGCAGACTCGGCGGGCTGGTACTTCCTCGGCGCCGCCGACCGCGCCACCCCGGCCAGCGCGCCGCTAGATGGGGACACCACCCTATTTACCGGGGCGCTTCTAACGGTCCTGCGGGGTATGCCCGGCCGGGGCCGGTCCTTGCGAGGTCAGGACGTGTTCGACGGCCTGACCGAACTCCTGCCACACAACCCACCAGTGCACAACCATGGCGCAGCTGGGGCACGGCCATGGCTCACGAATCTCGGCTACAAGCCGCCGCCGCCCCGGCCCCTTGAATTCCCACCGCTTACAGGCTCGCTAGCAGCATCCAGGCGCCGACCGCGCATGTTTCCGCAGGTAGCACCAGCAATGGTGACCCGACCGGAGCTAATTGCAGCCATCCTGCATGCCCTTGGAGACACAGCAGACGCAAGCCCGGTGGTGATCACGGCGGTGCGGGGTACCGGCGGATTCGGCAAAACCACACTGGTAACCCAGACGTGCCACCGGCCCGAGGTCGATGAGCTGTTTACGGGCGGGATCCTGTGGACCGAACTCGGTCACGACCTCGACGGACCTGCCCTCGCCGACAAGATCAATGACCTGACGGAGCAGCTCACCGGTGTGCGGCCAACGCTGTCCGGCCCACAGGAAGCCGGGTTCCGCCTCGGGGAGGCTCTAGACGCCTGCCTGGATCCTGTCTTACTCGTCGTCGACGATGTCTGGCGCGACGACCAGATCCGCCCGTTCCTTAGCGGAGGTCGCCACTGCCGCCGATTGGTCACCACCCGGTTCAGCCTGGCCGCGCTCTCCGCAGCAGTGCCCGTGGACGTCGATGTCATGGCCGACCGCGAAGCAACGGCGGTGCTGACCGCAGGATTGGACCCGCTTCCCGACGCCAGCATTCGAGAGCTGCTGCAGTTGACCGGCCGGTGGCCGCTGCTGCTGGGTATCACCAACCGCACCATCGCCCGCAACACCGACAAGTTCTGCCCGGTGTACCAAGCCGCACGAGACGTCGCCGACCGCCTGCGGCAGGCCGGCCCGGATGCCCTGGACAACCCCCACGACATCACGTCGCCGCGGCGCCACGCTATGGTCGCCGCCTGCATCAACGCCAGCCTCGACGCGCTGCCGGCGTTCACGCGCGACCGCTATCTCGAACTCGGGATCTTCGCCGAAGACACCGACATCCCGTACACCACCCTCGCTCTGCTCTGGCAGGAAAGCGGTGGGCTGGACGCTTTCCAGACCAGGCAACTAGGTAACGCGCTCATCGACGCGTCGCTGGCCAGTCCCGGACGCGACCAGCCCGGACTGCGCTTGCACGATGTCATACGCACCCACGTACGTGACAGCGCCGGAGCCGACCACCAGGTGCGCACCAACATCGCCCTCATCACCGCGGCTTCCCGTCTGCTGGCCTCACCCAACAGCCTCACCGACAGCGGCCATGCTCCTCGGCCATGGTGGACTCTGCCGCGAGAGCACGACCACCTGCAGCATTACCTCGTTGATCATCTCACCGACGCCGGCCTGCAAAGCGAGGTTCAACTCCTAATCACCGACCTGCGCTGGACCGCCGCACGCATCCGCCGCAGCGGTGGCCCGGTCCATGCCGAAGCCGATCTCGCCCGCTCCCAACATCCGCAAGCCAAAGCACTCGCTGACGCTCTCCGTCACAACGCCCACCTACTGTCTTCCAGCCCTGTCGTTCACGCCATCGACGACACCCTCGCCAGCCGCCTCGACGGCAAGAGCTCCTTGCAGCCCATCGTCGACGCGTTCACCCGCACGCTCACCCACCGGCCCCGACTCGCCAACCATTGGCCGCTACCAGACCAGCCCCACCCCGCCCTCCGCCGCCCCATCCACACCGGCCATCGGCACGGCGCAGGGCAGGTGCACATCGCACCCGACGGCACCTGGCTCGCCACCATCGCCAACACCTCCCGCGGCAGCGGCGACCCGGTGGTACAGATCTGGGACCCCCAC
>NZ_JBHTAC010000088.1:0-5747 GCF_042663325.1 Catellatospora aurea | reverse complement strand
TTGGCACTTGGCTTAAATAGCACCCTGTTGAGTTCTCAAAGAACAAGCACACACCTTGCTGGTGTCCCACATCGTGGGATCCCGCTCGGGGCAACTCATCCAAGTTACCCGGTCTGTCGCTCCGTGTCAAGCGAATCTTTCCTGAATTTTCAGGATCGATTTGCATCCATTTTGCGGCTTCCCAGCCCGAACACACCACAACTACTTCAGTAGCGAGATCAGTTCGGAAGAACCTGCAACCCGGCCGGCGGTCACTTCCGAGATTTTCTCTCGGCGGACTCATCCGCCCGGCTCGTTGCCGGCTCGAAGTACATTACCCGGTCGGTTTCGCGAGCGCAAGTCCCGCACCACCCAGATGTCCCGCGTTTCCCGGACTTCGACTTGAGCTCTTCGCTCGCCGTTTTTGTCCGTTCCGCGCTGGCAGAGAGAACATTACGCAAAGGCTGGGTGACCATGCAAATCGGGGTCGTGCGGCCCCGATCACATTAGACCTGAGCTGGGAAAACAGTCCCTGCGACGGCACCGAGTTCGATGTCTGCCACGCGGGCGCGCAGCACGACGGTGTCTCCGTCGGCCAGGAAGGTGCGTTCCTCGCCCTTGACCATGACCGGTTCCCGGCCACCCCAGGTGAGTTCCAGGAACGAACCCACCTCGCCACGCTCCGGACCCGACACCGTGCCCGAGGCGAACAGATCCCCGGTACGCAGGCTCGCGCCGTTCACGGTCAGGTGTGCCAGCTGCTGCGCCGGCGTCCAGTACATGGTGCGGAACGGCGGGGTCGCCACCGTGGTCTCGTTCCACTCGACGGTGATGGCGAGGTCGAGCGCCCGGCGGTCGTCGTCGAGATACGGCAGCACCTGCGGGTCCTGCACGGGCGCCGCGGTCCAGGCATCCGCCCCGAACGCGGCCAGCGGCGTGATCCAAGCCGAGACCGAGGTCGCGAAGGACTTGCCGAGGAACGGACCGAGGGGCTGGTACTCCCAGGCCTGGATGTCGCGGGCGGACCAGTCGTTGACCAGCACCACGCCGAACACGTGGTCGGCGAAGCGCTGCCACGGCACCGCCGCGCCCATGGTGGAACCGGCGCCGATCACGAAGCCGACTTCGGCCTCGATGTCCAGGCGACGGCACGGGCCGAAATCACCGGCGGCGCGCTGGCCGCTGGGTCGGACCACCGGCGTGCCGCTGACCACGACGGTGCCCGCCCGGCCGTGATAGCCGATCGGCAGGTGCTTCCAGTTCGGCAGCAGCGGCGGCTGGCCGGGGCGGAAGATCTGGCCGACGTTCGAGGCGTGGTGCTCGGAGGAGTAGAAGTCGACGTAGTCGGCGACGGTCCAGGCCAGCAGGTTGGTCACGGTCGCGAGCGGGAGCAGCAGCGGCTCGGCGGCGGCGCGGTGCTCGGGGTCGCCGAGCAGCTCGGTGAGCCGGGCCCGGACCGCGGACCAGTGCGCCGGCCCGAGCGCGAGGAACGCGTCGAGATTCGGCGCGCGGAGGCTGTCCCCCGCGAGAATCAAACCGGCCGCCTCGGCGGCGTCCAAATCAAAAGCAAAATCACCGATGCGTACGGCACACCGGGCCCGCCCGTCGGACGGCACGACGACGCCGTACGGAAGGTGGTTCAGGTCGTAGCCGCTGTCGGCGGCTCCGGGCACCCAGGTCATGCCGTCTCCTCTGCGCGCTCGGCCGGAACCGGATCCCGGGCGAGATTGTTCGTGCGGTGTGCTGTCTATCCTCGCCCGTCGAGCAGGCCGAGTTTCTGCAGGTCCTCGAGTGGTTCGGGGATGCTGCAGGTGCCGAAGCCGATCCACAGCGGCCGCCGGCGGGTGCGGCGCGAGCGCACCGCCTCGATCAGGGTCAGCGGCTGGGTGGTGGCCAGCAGCCCGGCGACCTCGGTCACCTCGGCTCCCTCGGCGGCGGCGCACGCGGCGGCCAGCACGTTGAGGAAGCCATGGTGGGTGAATCCGGTCTCGGGGTCGGTGTGCCGGATCGCGTGGTGCAGGCCGGCGGTCAGCTTGAACGGCAGCTCGCGCTCGTGGCACGCGATGATCACCGCGGCCAGCTCCATCGGCGTGGGGAACAGCTCGGCGGCCAGGCCGCCGGTGCGGAACTTCGCCGCCACCGGCAGCCCGGTGCCGCGGGCGTCCGCGAGCACGTCCAGCGCGGCCAGCAGCCCCCAGGCCAGCGGGATCTCCGCGTATCCGCGTACCCCGCCGTCGCGTACCCGCTGAAGGAAGTCGTGCAGGGCGGGCGACGGGTCCTCGCCGCGGCGGGCCATGGCGGCCTCGACCTGGACGGTCCGGACCCCGGCGGGCGGCGGCGCGAAGCAGCCGGCGGCCGGGCCGTCGGCGATCACGCCGACCGACAGCTCTTCACCCTCGGCCAGGAGCGGGCCGAGGTCGGGCAGCTGGGAGGCGGGCACCAGGAGTGGGCCGACGAGCGGGGCGTACCAGGCGCGGCGGTGCTCGCGGTGGGCCGCCACGGCGTCGGGCAGCGTGGCGCTGCCGGGCGGGAAGACCGCGGCATCGTCGAGCAGCTGGGCCAGCAGCAGTGGCGTTGACATGATCAGTCAATCTAGTGGACGCTACATAGAGCGGACAAGAGTGTCCGATTATCGGACGTCTCTCTTCGTAAAGTGGACACCGCTCCTAAAAGCGACACAGGAGGTTGGCCATGCCGTACTACCGCAGCGTCGGAGAGGTCCCGCGGAAACGGCACACGCAGTTCCGCAAACCCGACGGCGGCCTCTACGCCGAGGAGCTGATGGGGCAGGAGGGCTTCTCCTCCGACTCGTCGCTGCTCTACCACCGGCACGCGCCGACCGCGATCGTGGCGGCCGAGGAGTTCGACCCGCCCGCCTGGACCAGGCTGCCGAACCGCCCGCTCAAGCCCCGCCACCTGCAGACTCACAAGCTGGACCAGTCCGGCGCGGACGCGGTGCTCGGCCGGCAGCACCTGCTTGCCAACGACGACTGCCGCATCTCGTACGTGCTCGCCGACACCCCGTCGCCGCTGTACCGCAACGCCATCGGCGACGAGTGCCTCTATGTCGAAGCGGGCCGGCTGCGGGTCGAGTCGGTGTTCGGCGTGCTGGAGGCGACCGAGGGCGACTACGTCGTCATCCCCACCTCGGTCGTGCACCGGTTGGTACCGCTGGAGCCGACCCGGCTGCTGGTCATCGAGGCCACCGGGCACATCGGGCCGCCCAAGCGCTACCTGTCCGTGCGCGGGCAGTTCCTGGAGCACTCCCCCTACTGCGAGCGCGACCTGCGCGGGCCCGACGAGCCGCTGGTCGTCGAGGGCAGCGACGTCGAGGTGCTGGTGCAGCACCGTCGCGGTTGGACCCGGCACGTGTACGCCGAGCACCCGTTCGACGTCGTGGGCTGGGACGGGTGCCTCTACCCGTGGGCGTTCTCGATCCACGACTTCGAGCCGATCACCGGCCGGCTGCACCAGCCGCCGCCGGTGCACCAGACCTTCCAAGGTCCGAATTTCGTGATTTGTTCATTCGTGCCGCGCAAGGTGGATTACCACCCGCTCGCCATCCCGGTGCCGTACAACCACCACAACGTCGACTCCGACGAGATGCTGTTCTACACCGGCGGCGACTACGAGGCACGTCGCGGCTCCGGCATCGGCCAGGGTTCGATCTCGCTGCACCCGTCCGGATTCACCCACGGGCCGCAGCCGGGAGCGGCCGAACGTTCGATCGGGGCGGAACGTTTCGACGAACTAGCCGTCATGGTGGACACATTCCGCCCGTTGGACCTGTGCGAACCGGCCCTCTCCTGCGAAGATCCCGGGTACGCCTGGACGTGGTCTGGCCGGGCCCCGGGGTAACCCGTCGGGCCGGTCCCCCACGACCGCCGAAATTGGACGATGTGGGAATCGGGCGGCCGTCCGCCTTCATTCCCGCATCGTCTTATCCTTGCTCATACTTACGGCTGACGGGATGGGGATCACACCCAGTCCACTAGCTGACAATGACCTGGTTTTAATGTTCCAGACATAGATGTTAAGTAGAGTCAGGACGTCCTGGCGGAGAACTTGGCGTTAAGCCATCACGGCACTTGTGCCGGTGCGATCGCCAGCAGGCACTTCAGTGGGGAGCTGAGAGTGACTACCGTCCACATCGGTGCGTCGAGCAAGGCAGGTCACGGGGTACGGGGCCACCGCACAACTACGCTGACCAGGACCCTCCCGGGCGCACGGACGCGCTGGGAGTCCCGCTACGTCAAGAGCCTCGTGCTCTCCGACGGGGCGGTCGGGCTCGTCGCCGCCCTCGTCGCGCTGAAGGTGATCTTCGGTCGGACCGACCTGGTCGAGTACGTGGCATTCAGTCTTTCCCTACCGACGATATGGATTATCGCGCTATTCGCCAACCGCGCATACGACCGGCGTTATCTGTTCGTCGGTAATGACGAGTACCAGCGCGTTCTGCACAGCGGCCTGGTGCTCGCCGCGGTCATCGGACTCGCCTCCTACTTCCTGCACCTCGGGGTCGCCCGCGGCTACGTCGTCATCGCGGTGCCGATCGTCACCGTGTACGGCATCATCAGCCGCTACACCCTGCGCCGCCGGCTGCACCGCGCCTGGGCCCAGGGCAAGTGCCTGCGGCAGGTCGTCGTGGTCGGCCACGAGAGCTCGGTGGTGGCCCTGACCCGCCAGCTGCGGCACGAGCGCTACCACGGCCTCGGCGTCGTCGCGGCCTGCGTGCCCGCCCTGCGCACCGGCTCTCCCCTGGCCGGCATGGGCATCCTGGTGTACGACAACATCCACCAGGTCTCCGCGGTCGTCGGCGAGGTCGGCGCCGACATGGTCGTCGTGCTCTCCTGCCCCGAGCTCGAAGGCGCCGAACTGCGCCGCCTCGCCTGGAGCCTGGAGAACCAGAAGGTCGACCTGATGGTCGCCAGCGCGCTGTTCGACATCGCCAACAGCCGCACCACCATCCGCCCGGCCGACGGCCTGCCGATGCTGCACCTGGACCACCCGCGGTTCACCGGCGTCGGCCGCCTCGTCAAGAACATCACCGACCGGGTGCTCGCCGCGATCGCGCTGACCCTGCTCGCGCCGCTGCTGCTCGCCTGCGCGCTGATGATCCGCTTCGGCAACGGCCGCGGCCCGGCGCTGTTCCGCCAGGTGCGCGTCGGCCAGCACCGCCGCGAGTTCGTCATCTACAAGTTCCGCACCATGTACACCGACGCCGAGGACCGGCTGCAGGACCTGCGGCACCTCAACGAGCACGACGGCGTGCTGTTCAAGATGAAGAACGACCCGCGCGTGACCCCCATCGGCCGGTGGCTGCGCCGGTACTCGATCGACGAGCTGCCCCAGCTGATCAATGTGCTGAAGGGCGAGATGTCCCTGGTCGGGCCCCGCCCGCCGCTGGACTCCGAGGTCGACCAGTACCCGGCGGACATGCACCGGCGGCTCGTGGTCAAGCCGGGTCTGACCGGCCTGTGGCAGGTCTCCGGGCGCTCCGACCTCTCCTGGGAGGAGTCCATGCGCCTGGACCTCCGCTACGTCGAGAACTGGTCGCTGACCCTCGACGTGGTCATCCTGCTGCGCACCTGCACGGCTGTCCTGCGCAGTTCCGGCGCCTACTGACGGCCGCGGCCGGCGAAAGAAAGAGGAGACGACACCAGTGACGACGTTCCAGGTTTCGCATCTTGACGCCCTCGAGGCGGAGAGTGTGTTCGTGATGCGGGAGGTGGTGGCGGAGTTCGAGCGTCCGGTGCTGCTGTTCTCGG
>NZ_JBHTAC010000087.1:0-7648 GCF_042663325.1 Catellatospora aurea | reverse complement strand
GGCCTCACGGATGACGTGAGGCCGCGAGTCTTTAAGAGTTGCGGAGGGAGGGGCGGTGGGCGTCAGGCCAGGGGGAGGTAGACCTGGCCGCCGGAGGCGACGAATTCGGCGGATTTGTCGGCCATGCCCTTGACGGCGTACTCCTTGAGTTCCTGGCTGATGCGCATGGAGCAGAACTTCGGGCCGCACATGGAGCAGAAGTGCGCGGTCTTCGCGGCGGGCGCGGGCAGCGTCTCGTCGTGATAGGAGCGTGCGGTCTCCGGGTCCAGGGACAGGTCGAACTGGTCCTCCCAGCGGAACTCGAAGCGCGCCTTGGACAGCGCGTCGTCCCACGCCTGCGCGCCGGGATGCCCCTTGGCCAGGTCGGCGGCGTGTGCCGCGATCTTGTACGCGATCACGCCCGCCTTCACGTCGTTGCGGTCCGGCAGGCCGAGGTGCTCCTTGGGCGTGACGTAGCAGAGCATCGCGGTGCCGTACATGGCGATCATCGCGGCGCCGATGGCGCTGGTGATGTGGTCGTACGCCGGGGCGATGTCGGTGGTCAGCGGGCCGAGCGTGTAGAAGGGCGCCTCGTGGCACACCTCCTGCTGCAGGTCCACGTTCTCCTTGATCTTGTGCATGGGCACGTGCCCCGGCCCCTCGACCATCACCTGCACGTCGTGCCGCCAGGCGATCTCGGTCAGCTCGCCGAGGGTGCGCAGCTCGCCGAACTGCGCCTCGTCGTTGGCGTCGGCGATCGACCCGGGGCGCAGCCCGTCGCCGAGCGAGAAGGTGATGTCGTACCTCGCGAAGATCTCGCAGAGCTCCTCGAAGTTGGTGTAGAGGAAGTTCTCCCGGTGCTTGGCCAGGCACCAGGCCGCCATGATGGAGCCGCCGCGCGACACGATGCCGGTGACCCGGTCGGCGGCCAGCGGCACGTAGCGCAGCAGCACGCCCGCATGCACGGTCATGTAGTCCACGCCCTGCTCGGCCTGCTCGATGATGGTCTCGCGGTAGATCTCCCAGGTCAGCTTGAGCGGATCGCCCTTGACCTTCTCCAGCGCCTGGTAGATCGGCACGGTGCCGATCGGCACGGCCGAATTGCGCATGATCGCTTCGCGGGTCTCGTGGATGCGCGGGCCGGTGGACAGGTCCATCACCGTGTCGGCGCCCCAGCGGGTGGCCCAGGTCAGCTTCTCGACCTCCTCCGCCACGTCGGAGGTGACCGCGGAGGTGCCGATGTTGGCGTTGACCTTCACCAGGAACGCCTTACCGATGATCATCGGCTCGATCTCGGGGTGGTTGACGTTCGCGGGCAGCACGGCCCGGCCCGCCGCGATCTCGTCGCGCACCAGTTCCGGGGTCACGCCCTCGCGCAGGGCCACGTACTCCATCTCCGGCGTGATGATCCCGGCGCGGGCGCAGCCGAGCTGGGTCACCGGCGCGCCGTGGAGCCTGCGGTCGGCCACCCAGTCCACCCGCGGCAGGTGGTCGAAGACCCCCGGGCCGGACGTGTCGTAGAGCCGGACCGGGGTGCTGCCGTCGGTCAGGCCGACCTCGGCGAACGGCACCTGGATGTCGGGGCGGGACCCCGACACGTAGACCTTGCGCCTCATGCTGCCTCCTTGTGCTACAGGCGTGGGAAATGGTTCAGCGGACCGGCTCCGCTGCCGAGCCGCCAGTCCTGCGCCGCCAGCAGCGCCGAGCGGACATAGCGGTTCGCGTAGGCGATCGAGTCGTCGACCGGGTAGCCGTGCGCCAGCCGGGCCGCGATCGCCGCCGAGAAGGTGCAGCCCGTGCCGTGGTCGTTCGGCGTCTCCACCCGCGGCGAGCGCAGGAACCGCGCCCCGCTCGCGGTCCACACCGCGTCGACGACCTCCGCCCCGCCCAGATCGCCGCCGGTCACCACGACACACGCCGGGCCGTGCGAGGCCAGCTGCGCCGCCGCGCCGGCCATGTCCGCGGGGGTGCTGACCTGCCAGCCGAGCAGCGCCGACGCCTCGTCGATGTTGGGTGTCACCACGGTGGCGTACGGCAGCAGCCGCTCGATCGCGCTGACCACGCCGAGCCGCCGCCCCGTCGACGCGGTCAGCACCGGGTCCAGCACCATCTTCGGCAGTTCGCCGTTGCGTGCCCGGGCCCGGATGGTCGCCGCGATCTCCCCGCTGGCCACCATGCCGATCTTCACCGCGGCCACCGGCATGTCGTCGAGGACGGCGCCGAGCTGCGCGGCGACCACGGTGGCGGGCATCGGGTGCACGTCCGTGATGACTTTGGTGTTCTGCGAGGTCACCGCCGTGATGACGCTCGCGCCGTAGCAGTCCAGCGCGGCGAAGGTCTTCAGGTCCGCCTGGATACCCGCGCCGCCGCTGCTGTCCGATCCCGCGATGGTCAGGGCGAGGTGCGGGGTGCTCATGGCGTCCCCCTGCGGTGCGCCTGGGCGGACGGGCGGTGGTGGATTCTCTGCTCGCTCATGCCAGCACTCTCCCGCCGTCGCGGTGTGATCCGTCGCACAGGCCGTCCCACGCGGCGCGCAAGTTCGCGTACGCCTGTGCCGGATCGGCGGCCCGCATCACCGCGCCCATCACGGCCACTCCCGCGGCTCCGGCGTCTCGGCAGGCCGCGGCCTGCTCGGGCGACTCGACCCCGCCCAGTGCCAGCACCGCACGGCCCGCGCGGGCGGCCAGGCGGCGCAGTCCGGCAGGTTCGAGCGGCGGCCCGTAACCCGGTTTGCTGCGGCTGGGGAAGACCGGTGACAGTGTCACGTAGTCCTCGGTGGACAGCCGGTCGAGTTCCGCCTCGTCGTGGCACGAGCGGCCGAGCAGCCGGGGCCGCCCGAGCGGGGCGATCGCGCCCGCGCGCAGGTGCAGCGCCTCGCCGTCGAGGGTGTCCTGCCCGGCCACGATGAGCAGCCCGCCGACCGGGCGCAGCAGCTCCCGCAGCGCCGCCGCGAGCCGCAGCCGCTGCCCGCGCGGCAGGTCCTTCTCCCTCAGCAGCACGATCCGCGCGCCCCCGGTCACCGCCCCCGCGACGACGTCCACCAGCGGCCGGGCCGCCTGGCGGCGATCGGTCACGACGACCACGCCGCGCACCTCACCAGGGGGCGTGCCGCCGCCCGGCTCGGACTCCCCCGTCACCTCGCCCGGCCGGGCGGCGGCACGAGTCGCTGCCGGCCGGCTCACCATGTCGGGAGTCCTTCGGCAGGCGTGGAGGCCAGCGCGTGGCGGCGTACCGGGATGCGTCCGGCCTGCGACGCGAGCCGGCCCGCGACAACGGCGTGGCGCATCGCCGTGGCCATCGCCACCGGGTCGGCGGCCCTGGTCACCGCGCTGGCCAGCAGGACCGCGTCGCAGCCCAGCTCCATGGCGCGGGCGGCGTCGCTGGCGGTGCCGATCCCGGCGTCGAGGATGACCGGGCAGCGCACGGCCTCCCGGATCAGCTCGATGTGGTGCGGGTTCGAGATGCCCAGCCCCGACCCGATCGGCGCGCCCGCGGGCATCACCGCAGCGCAGCCCAGGTCGGCCAGCCGCCGGGCCAGCACCGGATCGTCGGTGGTGTACGGCAGCACGGTGAACCCGTCGTCGACCAGCCGCTCGGCCGCCCGCAGCAGCTCGACCGCGTCGGGCAGCAGCGTGCGCTCGTCCCCGATCACCTCCAGCTTGATCCAGTCGGTGTCGAACGCGTCGCGGGCCAGATGCGCGGTGCGCACCGCGTCGGCGGCCGTGTAGCAGCCCGCCGTGTTGGGCAGCAGCCGTACGCCGCAGCGCTCCAGCACGTCGAGCAGCCCGGCCGGGGTGTTCGGGTCGATGCGCCGCAGCGCGACGGTGACCAGCTCGGTGCCGCCCGCCAGCAGCGCCTGCTCCAGCGACTGGAGGCTGCTCGCCCCGCCGGTGCCGAGGATGAGCCGGGAGCCGAACTCGACGCCCCCGAGCAGGAACCTGTCGTCCATGCCGGTCAGCCGCCCTGCGTCGCGGTGAGGACCTCGACCCGGTCCCCGTCGAGCAGCCGGTGCGCGGGCCAGTCGGCGCGGCGCACGACCTCGCCGTTGACCGCGACCGCGACGCCGCGCGACGGCACGTCGAGCACGGCCAGCAGGTCGGCGATGGTCTCGCCGCGCCTGGTGGGGCGGGGCGTCTCGTTCACGACCACGGTGATCATCCGAGTCCTCCGGCGGTCAGGCGTTGAGGGGTGAAGGGTTCCCAGAGCGGGGGCAGCGAGCCGCCGTCGACCAGGTCGGCGACGGCCTGCGCGGTGTACGGGGCGGCCAGCACGCCGTGCCGGTAGTGCCCCGTGGCGACCAGCAGGCCCGGTGCCAGCTCGCCCACGATCGGTCCGTTGTCGGCGGTGCCGGGACGCTGGCCTACCGACACCTCGACCAGTGCGTGCTCGGCCAGCTCCGGCACCAGGTCGGTGGCGGCGCGCAGCAGGTCGCGTACGCCGCCCGCGGTGGCGTGGCCGTCGGCCCGTTCCTCGACGGTCGCCCCGACCAGCACCTCGCCGTCGCGGCGGGGCACCAGGTACACGGCGCGGCCGTCGGCGTACCCCCGGATGACGTGGCGCGGCGCGGCCTGGCCGCGCAGCCGCAGGACCGCGCCCTGCACCGGCCGCACCGGCAGCCCGGCCAGCGCGGCGCTGGCACAGCCCGCGGCGAGCACCACCACGTCGGCGTCCAGGCCGGACAGCCGGTGTACGGCCTCGCGGCGCACCGGCACCAGCTCGCGCAGCGCCGCCACGACCCGGCGCGGGTCCACCTGGTGGTCGGACTCGACGAGCACGCCCCGCGCCCGGGGGTTCAGCAGCGGCTCGCGCTCGCGCAGCCGGTCGCCGTCGAGCGCGACCACCTCCGCGCCCAGTTCCCGCTGATACGTCCACAGCCGGCGCAGTTCGGCGAGGTCGTCGGCGGTCAGCCCGACCTGCAGCGTGCCCTCGGTCCGGTGCCCCAGCTCGTGCCCGCTCGCCGCCGCCAGCTCCGCCGCGTACCCGGGCCAGTGCCGGGCGCATTCGAGCAGCAGTGCGGTCAGCTCGCGTTCGCCGAAGTAGGACTCGCCGACCGGGGCCAGCATGCCGGCGGCGACGTGGGACGCGCCGCGGCCGGGATCGGGGTCGTACACGGTGACGGCGTGCCCGCGCCGGGCGCACTGCCAGGCGATGCTGAGCCCGATGATGCCGCCGCCGACGACGGATACGGAAAGGGGTGCCACCGCGGCCTCCTCCCTGCGCCGGCATTACCCGGATCAGGTTCTACGGTCGGGAGCGAGAATCAGCTCCCCTCTCAGCCCGGTTCACCGGGCTCCCGTGGGGTTCTTGGTTCAGATGTGGTTCACGTGTTACGCGTGTGTTGCCGTCCGTGACGACTGTCGGGAGCGTAACCCCGCACGTACCCGGAGGCAACCCACACGTCGCCCGCCGCGATCTCCGCCACACCGGGGCGGAGCCGTGCGGGGCTCAGCCGAGCTGCGGCGACGTGTCGTTTCAGGACGCGACGGCGGCGAGCAGGTCGGCCACGGCGCGGGACGGGTCGGCGGCGTCGGAGACCGCGCCGATGACCGCGACACCGTGTGCTCCGGCGGCCAGCAGCTCCGGCACGCGGGCCGCGGTGATGCCGCCGATCGCGATGATCGGGGTGCCCGCGACCTGCCGCGCCACGGCGCGCAGGCCCTCCGCGCCGATGGACACCGGCAGCCCGTCCTTCGTGGACGTCGCGTAGCAGGGGCCCACGCCCAGGTAGTCGGCTCCGTCGCCGACCGCGCGCAGGGCGGTCGCCGGCAGCCGGGACGTCGCGCCGAGCACCGCGGCCGGGCCGAGCAGCCGCCGGGCCGCCGGCACGGGCAGGTCGTCCGCGCCGACGTGGCCGCCCGCGGCACCGGTGGCGAGCGCGACGTGCAGCCGGTCGTTGACCAGCACCGGAACCCCGACCGGGCGGCACAGTGCGACGATCTGGTTGGCCAGCTCGTACGCGAGCCGGTCGGTCCAGTCGTCCGCGGGCCGGAACTGGACGACCAGGTCGGGTGTGGCCACGGCGAGCGCGGCCCGGACCAGTGCGACCGGGTCCCGGCCGGGCCGGCTGTCGGTGATCAGATGAAGTCTCCCCAGCGCCATGGCCATACCCTATCGATTCTCATCGGTGAATGGGACAACCCCCTCCGTGACAGCCGCCGTCTACATCGGCTCATCCAGATCACTGATTCTGTGAAAACTCTTTACAATTACTTTGAATCGGTATGAGAACCCGTCTCGCCCTCGTCGCCCTCATCCTGGGCAGCACCGTCGCGGCAGCCGCCGTACCAGCTCAAGCCGCGTCCGCACCCGCCGTCGACGGGGCCGCCGCCGCGGCCGCCGGATACGTCAAGGTCGGCTACTTCGTCCAGTGGGGCATCTACCGCCGCAACTTCCTGGTGAAGAACCTGCACACGTCGGGGATGGCCGCGAAACTGACGCACATCAACTACGCGTTCGCCAACGTCGGCGCCGACGGCCGCTGCTTCGAGGCCAACGAGGCCGGGGTCGGCGACGCCTGGGCCGACTACCAGAAGCGTTTCAAGGCCGGCGAGTCCGTCGACGGTGTCGGCGACGTGGTGAGCCAGCCGCTGGCCGGCAACTTCCACCAGCTGCGCAAGCTCAAGGCGATGTACCCGCACTTGAAGGTGCTGCTGTCGGTGGGCGGCTGGACCTGGTCGAAGTACCTGTCCGACGCCGCGCTCACCCCGGCCTCCCGGCAGGCGATGGTGGCCAGCTGCATCGACATGTTCATCAAGGGCAACCTGCCCTTCATCGGCACCTCGCCGCACGGCGGCACGGGCAGCGCCTTCGGCGTGTTCGACGGGTTCGACCTGGACTGGGAGTGGCCCGCCTCGGCGGGTGAGGTCGGCAACGTGGTGCGGCCCGAGGACAAGCAGAACTACACCCTGCTGGCCGCCGAGTTCCGCAACCAGCTCAACGCGTACGGCGCGCAGGTCGGCCGGAGCTACCAGCTGACCGCGTTCCTGCCCGCGGACCCCGCGAAGATCAATGCCGGGATCGAGACCGCGCAGCTGTTCTCCCACCTCGACTTCGCCACAGTGCAGGGATACGACCTGGCCGGCGGGTGGGACCCGGTGACCGGGCACCAGTCGAACCTGTACTCCACGCCGTCGTCGCCGTTCAGCGTCGACCTGGCCGTGGACACCTACCGCGCCCAGGGCGCACCGGCCAACAAGATCGTGATCGGCGTCCCGTACTACGGCCGCGGCTGGACCGGCGTCGGCAGCACCGGCAACGGCCTCTACCAGCCCGCGAGCGGCCCGGCCCGGGGCACCTACGAGGACGGCGTCGACGACTACAAGAAGGTCATCGCCAAGCAGGGCACCGTGTACTACGACCCGGTCGCGGGCGCGTCCTGGAAGTACGGCGGCAGCGCCCTGTGGTCCTACGACACCGCGCAGGTCATCGCCCAGAAGACGGCGTACGTCAAGGCCAACGGCCTCGGCGGCACCATGGCCTGGTCCCTCGACGGCGACACCGCCACCGGAGAACTCACCACCGCGATCCACAACGGCCTGAGCTGACGCTCAACGCCTGGCCGGCCGCCGCCGCCACGGCACCGAGCGTCGCGCCAGGTGCTGATGCCCCGAACCGCATTTGCTCTGCACCCATTTGCCTGCTCTGCACCCGCCGACGCAACACGATGCAC
>NZ_JBHTAC010000086.1:0-9590 GCF_042663325.1 Catellatospora aurea | reverse complement strand
GACGGAGGCGGAGTCGAGGGGGCGGCTGCTGGCGAGGGCGCCGATGCGGCCGATCTCGACGCCGGGGAAGAGTTCGACGATGTCGGAGACCCCGAGCTGGCGGCTCGCGCCGCGGCTGAGCTGGAGTTCGCCGTCGGCGGCGCCGCCGAGGCGGACCAGGGTGCCGTTCATGCTGAGGTCGGTGACGGAGATGCCCTGCGGGCTCAGCGACATCGAGACGTGGGCGCGGCTGACCTTGGCCCGGGCGTCCTCGCTGAGCCACGGGCCGAGCTGTACGCCGACCTGGCCCTGACCGCCGTCGGGGGCGCGGCCGACCACGACCGGGCCGGCGGCGGTGACCACGAAGCGGGTCCGGATCACGCCGTCCACGCGCACCGCGAGCACCTGCTGCGGCGGGCGCGGCCCGTTGTCGCCGAGCGGCGCGTCGTGCCGGGGGCAGATCGGTTGGCCGTTGCGCAGCCGCGGCACGGGCTGGCCGCTGCCGCGGCGGGCCGGGCCGAAGTTGGCGCAGTCCGGGTCCGGGCAGTGCCACCAGCGGGCGGTTAGCTGACGGCCCACCGGCGACGGGCCGGTCGGCACGGGACCGCGCGGCTGCAGCACGACGCCGCCCGCGCCGGGCAGCGGCGACCAGACTGCGGGCAGCACCCGCGAGACGATCGGCAGGCCGGTGAGCTCGGAGACCTCGACGACACGGGCGGCCGCGCCGACCACGACCTCGACGATGCCGTCGTCGCCCCAGCGGCGCATGACCATGCGTTCGTTGGAGGTCAGGTCCTGGTTGGAGAGCAGGGACTTGTCGACGACGCAGTACGCCGAGACGTGCTCCTCGCCGACCTGGCGGGCGAGCCCGTCGACCACCATGCCGAGCCGGACCAGGTTGGCGGGGCGGCCGCCGTCCAGGTCGGCGCAATAGATCAATTCAGCCACGTCGAGCACCCCGGCGGCGAGAGCCGGGTCGGTGCCCAGCCGCCGCTCGATCGCATCCAGCACATGACTGACCTCGAACCTCATAGTCCAAGACCCTAGGTTCGGTGCGCGACCTGCCGCAACCCGCAAACGTCCAGCGTCACAGCCTGCCGTCTATGCGCCGAAGCCCCGGGGCCGGCGCGGCGGCTCGCTGCCACCCGCGGCCGGGGGCGGCTCGGCGGGTCCGCGCGGCTCGCCGGTGCTCGGGACTGCCGGCGAGCCGGCGGTGCCGCCGGACGTCGTGTCGCGCGTCTGGGCGGCGTCGTGGGCGCGGGCGGAGTCGAGCACGCGGGACTTCTCCTCGGCGAACTCCGCGTCGGTCAGCTTGCCCCGGTCGTGCAGGTCGGCCAGCAGTTTGAGCTGCTGCGCCGAGTCGCTGGGCGAGTACTTCTCGACGAACTCGCGGCTGGCCTGGTCCATCGCCCGGCGTTCCTGGGCGGTGGCCCCGGGCTGCCGGAAGATCAGGTAGATCAGGGTGCCGAGGAACGGCAGCAGGATGACGACCACGATCCACAACGCCTTGAGCCAACCGGAGAGGTCGTCGCGGCGGAAGATGTCCACGATCGCGAAGGCCCAGATCAGCAACAGCGGAATGAAGATCAGCAACAGCCAGAAGACGTCCCAGAAGTCCATCTTCCCCCCTAATGTGGCACTCTCCCCCATTCTTGCGGGCAGAGTGCCCCAGCGGGAGGTGGTTACCGCATCCGGCCGATGGCCCCCCGCAACCTGCCCACGTCCCGGCGGCTGCGCTCGTAGGTGATGGCCAGCGCCAGCAGCACCGCCCCGCCGACCGCGATCGGCACCCAGGTCGGCAGCAGCCGCGACACCAGCAGCAGTTCGTGCAGCGCCAGCACCAGCAGCGTGCTGCCACCCAGCAGCACCGGGGCCTGCAGGCGGCGCACCGAGCCGAAGACCGTGATCGCGAGCGCGCCCAGCCCGAGCAGCAGCCGCCGCAGCGGCGTGCCCGACTCCTCGGTCAGCGCTCCGGCCAGGCTCGGCAGCAGTGCCGCGGCCAGCGCCGGACCGGCGAACAGCCAGCTGGACAGGTCCGGCCGGGCCCGCGCCGCGTACCAGCCGACGGCGAGCGCGAGCAGCGCCACCGGCAGGGTGTACGCCTCCAGCAGCCCGACACCCTGCGCGGCGAGGATCACGCACCAGGCGACGGCCTCCGCCACGGCGGCCGCGGCGGCACGCAGCACCCGCTGACCGCGCGGCGCGGCCAGCACGGTCAGTCCGACCGCGACCCCCCACACCGCCAGCACCAGTGCGATCGACCGGGCGTATCCGTGGCACAGCGTCAGCGCCACGAGCGCCGCCGAGTGCGCCGCCGCCTCGGCAGCAGCCCGCTGCTCCCGGGCGAACGGCGCGTACGCCAGACCCAGGATGATCGCCGCCACCCCGAGCACCAGGTAGGCGACGAACTCGAAGCTCAGCTCGGCCGCCTCGCCGATGGCGATCGCCAGCAGCACCTTCGCCGCGGCCCCGGTCAGCCAGCCGGCGGTGCGCACCGGCCGGGTCCGTCCGCCCACCGCGATGACGGCCAGCACCACGGTCACCAGGGCGAGCGCGGCGACCGTCGACCACTTCTCGGCCAGTGAGCCGGCCAGACCAGCCCCGGTCAGCAGCAGCCCGAACAGCCCGCCCGCCAGGGTCAGCGCGCCGTACGGCCGCAGCCCGGCCAGCACCAGCAGCGCCGCTCCGAGCACCAGCTGCACGGCGCTGATCGTCGGCCAGGGCGCCTGTGCGGCGGCCAGTGCCGCGAGCCCGGCCACCGCGGCGACCACCCCGCCGGCCGCCGTCATCAGGCGCGTCCCGCCCCGGCGGAACCACAGCGCGACCGCGGGCGCGAGCAGCAGCAGCGCGACCGCGTACGACCAGGGCAGCCGGTCGCTCGGATAGGCGGTCAGGCCGGTGCCGACCTGGTCGCCCGCCCAGATGCGGAACAGCCAGCTCCACGGCGCGATGAAGATCAGGTAGAGCGCCTCGGCGCACAGCAGCAGCGTGAACGCCAGCACGACCTGTGCCGGGAGCTCCGCCCGCGCCCAGCGGGACTGCACCGCGACCAGCGCGAGGGCCAGTGTGCACAGCGCGGCGTAGACCGCCGCGGAATCGGTCGGGGGCTGGCCGCCCGGCAGCGCCCACAACGCCCCCGCCAGACCGCCGACCACCGCGTAGTCGCGCAACCGGGCGGGCGACAGGTACACCCACAGCGGCGACAGCAGCGCGGCGGCCAGCAGCGCACGGCGTGACCACGGATCGTCCACCCCGGCCGCGGCCACCATGCTGTGCGCCATCGGCGGCAGCAGCGCCAGCGCCACCGCGCCGCTCACCCCGCCCAGCACGCGTACGCCGTGCAGCGCGCTCGCGGTGCTCACGGTGCCGGTCCCACCCGTGCCGCTCTCGGGCACCAGGGCGCTGCGCCAGCCGACCGCCGCCGCGGCCAGCCCCAACACCACCACGGCGCCGAGCGCCCACGCCGAGAGCACCCGGCTGCCGGCACCGACGAGCAGGGCGTGCCCGGCGAGCAGCCCGGCCACCACGCCCCAGAGCACGACGTGGCGGCGCAGCAGCAGGGCGACGGCCAGGGCCACGGCGACCGCGACCAGGTCGCAGGCGAGCGCCGACCACGGCGTCAGCGCCGGGTGCCCGGGCACCGTCAGCGGGAGCAGCAGCACCGCCCCGGCGGCGACCCAGGCCCGCACCGGCTCCGGCACGGGCGGCCCGGTCAGCAGCCAGGCCGCGGCGGCCACCAGCGCCAGGCTCACCGGCAACTGCCAGCTGTACGAGCCGTCGAACGGCGCGGGATCGGCGGCCCACCACGGCATCGCGTCCGCGACGGACTGCCAGCCCGCGCCCAGCGCCCAGCCGATGGCGCACAGCGCGGGCACGCTCAGCGCCAGCGCCGCGCCGCCGATCATCCCGTTGCGGACCGCGGGCCGCCGGGCCGACAGCACCCTGCCGAGCACGGTCACCAGCACCGCCACCAGCGCGGCCGCGCCCGCCATCACCAGCAGCCAGTAGTGCTGCCACTGCACCAGCGCCGGCCGCACGAGCGCCGCGGCGAGCGCCGCCGTGACCACTCCACCGGCCGTGGGCAGGGCGAACGCCGCGGCGTTGCCGGTGCCTGCCAGCCAGAGCCCCGCCGCCAGCACCCCGGCTGCCGCGAGCAGCACCAGCGAGCCGGTGACCGCGGTGTCCGGATCGGCCCCGAGCAGCCACGCGATCAGCGACAGCAGGCCGCCGATCCCGAGCATCCCCAGGTACGCCAGCAGCGCCAGCACCCGCAACCCGGTTCTGCCCGGCAGATCGACCGCCACCCGCGCCGAAGCCGCGACCGGCGGCACGGCCGGCTCGGCCGCGGGAAGGTCCTGCCCGGACTGCCTCGGCACGGACGCCGCCGCCACCGATGCCTCGTCCGGCCGGCTGGACGAGGCGGCCGACCCGGCCGTGCCGAGGTCCGCCTCACCCGGGGCCGGCCGGCCGGCCTCCGGCGCAGGGGCGGCGGGCCGCAGCGCCCGGTAGAGCAGCAGGTCGCCGAGCGCGACCGCGGTGAACACCGCCGACCAGCCCGCCACGTCGGCCGAGGACTCCAGGAAGAACAGCGGGAGCGCGGGCTGCGCCGCCAGCAGCGCGCCGAACCGGGTCGCGCTCGTCCCGGCGACCCGGGCGTACCCGTAGCCGAGCAGGGCGGTGAAGGTGGCCACCGCTCCGGCGTAGAAGCCGCGGTCCCACTGGTCGGCGACGCCGCCGAGGTTGACGTACCAGATGGCGTAGCCGTCGAGCACCACCAGCAGCAGCCCCAGCGCGGCGAACGTCTCCGCGGTCGCGGTCAGCGCACGGCGGCGCACCAGCGGCGGCACGGCCAGCACGCCGACGGTGAGCACGCCGAGGATGAGCGCCCGGCCGACCACGTCGAACGTCGCCCAGGCCACGGCGGTGAACACGATCGCGGCGATGCCGAGCAGCAGCCCGCCCAGGATGAACAGCAGGTTCTGCACGGTGCGCGGCGAGGACTCCGGCCCACGGCCCGGCACGGCGGCGGCGACCGGCGGGACGGTCCCCGGCGGAGTGCTGGCGGTGGTGGGCGGCAGCGTGAGCAGGGTGGGCTGGTGCGCAGACCGCTCCCGGGCCACCGCGACCCGGACCTTCGTGGCGTACGCCTCACGGTCCCGGCGCAGTTGCGAGAGCCGGCCCGACAGCGACTCGTACGCGCTGCGAGCCTGCTCCACCTGCGGCGCGAGCACGGCGATCTGCGCGTCGTAGGCCAGCACCGCCGCGGCGTCCGGGTCCGGCGCGCGGCCGCAACCCGGGCAGGGTCCGTCCAGCGTGGCAGCGGCTCTGCAGAGCGGGCAGGGGTACGACGCGTGCTCGGTCATGCCGGTCAGCATGCCGTAGTCGCGCCAATCAGGGATCGACCGCTCGGTCGGTAGGATCCGTCGGCACCCCGTCCGAAGCCGACGGCGGTCCGGCAGGGCGGCCCCCGCGCTGCTTGCCAGGCTCGTCCGGCGCGGAGTCCGGTTCATCGGCCTCGGCCGGCTCGGCCGGCAGCGGCTCCGACAGCTCCCACGGAGTGGCGTCGTCCGCGCGCTCCGGCTCGGTGGTCTCGGCGGCGGCCGCGCCCAGGCCCGTCCCGGTTCCCGCAGCAGCGGTCGCAGACCCGCTCACCGCCATGGTGGTAGCGGACTCGGCGACGTCCGCTGTGGCCGGCGGACCGGCGGGCAGCGGTTCCAGGACCGTGGCCGGCATTCGGCGGCCCATGGTGAGCACCAGTGTGACGAGCCCGGCGAGGACGAACGCCCACACCGCCGTCGCGATCGACGGCCGGGCGAGCAGCCACCACCCGGCCAGCACGCCGAGCACGATCGCGAACCAGCGGAAGTGGCGGCGTACGAACGCGCCGGTCCGCACCGCCCACGGCTCCCGCGCCAGTGGGCGCACGGCCCGGTCGACGACGGCGTTCACGCCCCGGCGCAGCAGCACCGCGGGCCGTGACGGGCCCGCCAGCAGCGCCCACAGCACCCCGAGCAGCGCCGCCACCAGCACCGTGACCAGGGCGGTGAGCAGGAACCGGAGCACCGTGTCGTACACGTCCAGCGTCACTGTGCGGTCCAGGCCGCGCTCGGTCGCCCGCTGCGCCACCTTGTCGCGCGCCATCTGGTTGGCGATCAAGCCCACGACCAGCATCAGCGCGCTGAGTGTCAGGCCGAGGATCAGCCCGCGCCGCCGGTTCGGGGCGGCCCACACGGCGAGGCCGAGCAGCACCAGCGCCAGCGGCGGCAGCCAGTTCGCGCTGACGTCGAGCAGGCGCACGTAGCGCTGGATCTCGGGCAGCTGATCCACCTGCGCGACCGTGTACGGAATGGACATGTCGGGGATGCGGGCCGCGAGGCCGAAGCCGCGGGCCACCAGCTCCTGCCGGGCGGCGGCCAGCACCGGCCCCAGGTCCACCACCACGTCGGTGCCGGAGCTGTGCAGCATCGGCGTGCCCTGCCCGGTGAGCAGGCCCTCGAGATTCTGGTGGGCGATGCGGTTGACCTGGTTCCACACCGCGGGGAAGCGGGGTGAGGTGACCAGCTCGCCCACCACCTTGTGGATCTGGCCCTGCAGCCAGTTGGTGACCGCGGGCAGCACCAATTGGATGACCGCCTCCACGCGCGGCAGGTCGACCGCGGCGGCCAGGTCACCGGCGAGTTTCTCCAGCGGCAGCCGCGCCATGATCTCGTCGGTGACCCGGTCGGTGACCGCCGCCTGCACCTGCGGGTCGGTGGCCAGCGGCGCGACGGTCTCCACGTACCGGTCGGTGTCGAGCAGCTCGGCCCGGGCGAAGCGGGCCGTCACCGAGGCCAGCACCAGCACCGCCGACAGCAGCGCCAGCAGGAACGCCCCGGCCCAGCGCAGCGTGCGCGCGGTGCCGCCGGGCCGCCGGGCCACGGGCGCGGCGGGCTCGGGTGACTCGTGGACGGCACCGGCGAGCCGCCGCTCCCACGCGGACGGCGCCGGGTCCTCGGGCTCCGTCATCAGGTGCCCAGCAGCTTCGCCTTGGCGGCGGTGAACTCCGCCTCGGTCAGCACGCCTGCGGCTCTGAGGTCCGCGAGCTGCCTGAGCTGCGACATGAGATCGACGCCGCCCACAACGGCGGAGGCAGGTGGGGTGGAGGTCGCGCGCGGCGCTGCGGATCGCGTTGGCTGGGCGGCCTCGGCGGCCGACTGCACCGGCCGGTCCGCCTGTGCCTCGCCCGCCTCCACGTGCTGATCGTCCTGCGCCTGCTGGTCGTGTACCGCCTCTTGAGCGGCCTGCGCCTCGGCGGCTTCCGCCTGCTTGCGCTCGGACCAGCGGTGCACCGCGCCCGCCGTGGCGGTCGCCGTGCCCGCCACGACGGCGGTGCGCGCCATCGAGCCGAGCAGGCCGGGCCCGCGCCGGTTCCCCACCGGACGTCGTAGCAGCATGTCAGCCTCCCACCGGTGCCGGATGCACCACCGCCTCGACCGCGTCGACCACCGGGGCGGGGATGCGCTCGGCGAGCACGATCTCGCCGCCGGCCTCCGCGACCACGGCACGCACGCCGGCCAGCCACCGGTGCTCGAAGAGCAGGACCAGCGCCTGCGCGCCGGGCGTGATCGCCTCGGCCAGGTCCTGCACGTCCCGCTCGGAGATGAGCCCGTCGACCGCCTGGATGGCGGGGTCGATCGCCTCGAAGTCCTCGTCGCCCTGGTACTCCCGCAGCTCGTGCGAGGTGACCGCGCCGTCGGCGGCCCGGTCGACGACCACCATGTCGATGATGCGGACGATCTCCTGGTCCACCAGGCGATGCAGCTCGGGCGCGATACGGCGCCCGGGGATGCGGCCGGCGAACTCGACGACCACGAACTCGAGCGGACCCCGCTTCATCACTGCCCCCTTCATCTCAGACTGAGGCTACTCATCCGAAAAGGGAGAAATCACAGATATTGCGAGTTATCTTCGCACCATGATTGATCCGTACGGAGATGCCGAACTAGAGGCCAGCGCCCTGCGTTCGTTCCAGCGCATGTCGATCATCGGCGGACTGATCTCCATCGCCGCGGGTCTGGCGCTCACCTTCTGGCCCGAGAAGACGATCGTGCTGATCGCGGCGCTGATCGGCGTCTGGCTCGTCGTCGTCGGGATCTTCCGGATCGCCGAGGGCCTGACCGCCAAGGGGGTCAGTGGCGGCCACCGCGCCCTGATCGCCGTGATGGGCGTGCTCTACATCGTCGTCGGCATCATCTGCCTGCGACACCTCGCCGACTCGATCAAGGTGCTCGCCGTGGTGCTGGGCCTGGTCTGGATCGTCGGCGGAGTGGCCGAAGTGGTCACCGGCTTCGCCCGTACGCACGGCACCTGGCCGAAGATCGGCACCGTGCTGATGGGACTGCTCAGCATCGCCGCCGGCCTGATCCTGTTCTTCTGGCCCGGCATCACGCTCACCGTGCTGGTCTGGATCACCGGCTTCTGGCTCATCGCCCTCGGCATCATCCAGCTGATCCTCGGCTTCACCTCCGGCCGCGCCGCCAAACGCGCCGCCCGCGCCAACTCCGTCCCCGGCGTCGCCTGACCACCCGCCCCACCCCCCCACCTGCCGCAACTCTTAAATAGTCGCGGCCTCAGGGCGGCCCGAATGCCGCGACTCTTTAAGAGTTGCGGCAGGGGGTGGAGGCTGCGGCGGGGCCCGGCGGGTGGGGTCAGTGGCCGACGGCGGTGAGGTAGTCGCGGGAGGCGGCGTAGGCGGCGCTGACGCGGCGGCCCACGGCGGCGGCGTCGCGGTACGCCCACGGGCTCTCGTCGGCACCGGCCCCACCCGGGAGGACGTGTACGCGTACGCCCTCGGGGACCGCGGCGAGTTCGCGGGTGAAGCGGACCCGGCGGGCGATCTCCATGGCGACGTTGGTCGCCTCCCACGGCCGCTGCGGCGGCTGCAACGGCCGCTCCAGCCGCCCGACCTGGAGCATGAACACTTCGTCCGCGCCCAGCTCCACGGCATGGTTGATCGGGTACGCCACCAGGTTGCCGTCCAGGTAGTGCTCGCCGCCGATCTCCGCCGGGGGCAGCACTCCGGGCAGGGCGGCCGCGGCCAGCACCGCGTCCACGACCCGGCCGGTGCTGAACCAGTGCGCCTCGGCGCGCTCCACGTTCGCCGCGCACAGGTGCAGCGGCACGCGCATGTCCTCGAAGGTGACCCCGGCCCGCATCGACCGCTCCAGCACCCGCTGCAGCGGGGCGGGCGAGTGCAGGTGAGCGCGGGTGGCCAGGCGGCGCAGCTGGCGCGGCACCGAGTCGCCGTACACCTCGCTGATCTCGGGGGTGGCCCACAGCCGGACCAGCTTGTCGGTGACCTCGGGTTCGGGGTCCGCGGCGACCAGCGCGGCGTTGATCGCGCCGATGGACAGGCCCACCACCAGGTCCGGGCGGATGCCGGCGCGGAACAGCGCGCGCAGCATGCCGACCTCGACGGCGCCCAGCACGCCACCGCCGCCGAGCACGAACGCGGTAGTCCCCACGCCGCCATCATGCCCGATGCCGGCCCCGTCCGAGCTGTCAGACCTGCTCAGACGGTGACCGGCAGCACATTTTCACGGTATGAGGGCCGGCCCGGCGCGGCGGTTGGA
>NZ_JBHTAC010000085.1:0-10002 GCF_042663325.1 Catellatospora aurea | reverse complement strand
GAGGTGGGGACTTTCACTGGCCACCAGCGGTGACACTTCCATGGCCACGGACACCTTCTCCACCGACAACAGCGCGACCTGGGAGGTCAACTGGACGGCCGACTTCACCCGCCGCGCCTGAGCCGAACGGCGGTGATCGCCGTTTCCGGTCGAAACCTGTGGTCTGACCCCACATTTCGACCTGAAACGGCGATCATGTCGGTCAGGCGCGCAGGGTCGCGGTCACTTCGCGGAGGTAGGCGAGGCCGGAGGTCGCCAGCTCGTCCTGGGTCGGGGCGAGCGGCCGCCAGATCGCGGCGGCGACCGCGATGGCCTCGTTCTCGCCGGTGAACGACTCGATGCAGATCGGGCCGCGGTATCCGGTGCCGGCCAGCGCGCCCAGCCAGCGCGGCCAGTCGAGGTGGTCGCGCCCCGGCGCGCCCCGGTCGCTGCCCGACACCTGCACGTGCACGATGCGCGGCCCGGCCAGGGTGACCGCCGCGTACGGGTCGGACTCCTCGATGTTCATGTGGTAGCTGTCGAGCATGATCCCGACGTTGCCGGGCAGCCCGTCGATCGCTTCCAGGGTCTGCGCCATGGTGTTGACCACCGAGGTCTCGTACCGGTTCAGCGCCTCGATGCCGATCGCGAGCCCGCGCTCGCCGGCATATTCGGCGACGGGCTCCAAAGCGGACTGCAGCTGCCGGTAGCAGTCCAGCCGCTCGTCGGCGGACATCCGCCAGAGGCGGCCGACCGCCGCGTAGACCGGGCCGCACACGCTGGGCGCGCCGAGGACGGCGGCGGCGTCGACCAGCCCGCGCAGGTAGTCCTGCGAGCCGCGCACCGTCGCGGCGTCGGTGCAGACCAGGTCCCGGCCCGGCGGGGTGACCGCGAGCACCGCCGCGGCGGCCAGGCCGTGTTCGGCGAGCAGGTCGCCGACCAGTTCGGGGGACCAGTCGCCGGGGTTCTCCACGGGGATCTCGATCGCGTCGAAGCCCCAGGCCGCGATACGGGGCACGAGCTCGCGTAGGGCGTCGTCGTCCACAGGTGAGGTCCAGATCCACGGGTTGGCGCCGATGGCGAACACAAGACACCTCTCTCACGATGGAAGGCGGCCGCCCTGGGAGGAGGGCGGCCGCCGTGGTGGTGCGGGGAGTTACTTGCCGCCCCAGTCCTTGGGGTAGCCGGGCAGGGTGGCGCAGCCGCACATGGCGTAGTGCAGCGGCGGCATGTCGGCCTGCACGAACTGGCTCAGGTTGTCCTGGGTGATGGTGGGCTGGGGCAGCTTCCAGGGGCTGGCCACGGCCTCACCGTTGAGGATCTTCAGGGCCGCGATGACCGGCGTGCGCCACTGGTACGTGGGGTAGGTCGGGGCGATCGCGGTGAGCTTCTTGTCCTGCCACATCTTGAGGAAGTCCTGCTGGTCCTCGCCGACGATGGCCGGGAACGGCTTGCCCGCGTCCTCGAACGCCTCCGCGGCGGCGACGGCGGTCGCGCCGGCGTCCATCCAGATGCCGTCGATGTCGCCGAAGCGCTGCAGGTAGTTGGTGACGATGGTCTTGGTCTTGGCCGCGTCACCGTCGGTGAACTCGACGCCGACGACGTCCAGCTCGGACTTGTCGAAGACGACCTTCGCCGCGCCCCAGCGGGCTTCGAGCACGTCGACGCCGGGCAGGATGCGCAGCGCGAGGACCTTGCCCTTCGGCTTGACCTTCTCGACGAGGAACTCCGCGCCGGTCGCGCCGAACGCGTACCCGCCGATGGGGTTGATGAAGGTGACCGGGCACTTGGTGTTGACGCCGCGGTCGAACACGATGACCGGCACCTTCGCGCAGGCCTGCTCGACGGCCGGGGTCAGCGTCGCGGTGGTGTTCGGGGAGACGATGAGCGCGTCGCAGCCCTTGCCGAGCAGGTCGGTCATGTCGGAGATCTGCTTGTCGTCCTTGCTCTCCGCGTCGGCCACGGTGAACGTCTTGATCTCCGGGTGCAGCTTGACCTCGGCCTGCATGTTCTTGAAGCCGACCTGCCGCCACGGGTTGCCGACACCGGCGTTGGAGAAGCACAGGTGGTACGGGCCGGCCTTCTTGTACTTGGCGGTGTCCACGGTCTTCGGGTCCAGCGCCTGCTCCCACGGCTTGTCCGCGGGACCGGTGGCGGTCTTGGTCCGCAGCGCCAGCTCGTTGTCGTGGTCTGCCTGGACGAAGAACTTCGACGTCTCGCCCGTGCCGGCGCCGCTGGGCCCGGCGCTCGGCGACGCGCCGGGCACGTCGCTGGTGCAGCCGACCACGCTCACCGCCACGGCGGTGCACACGGCCAGCAGGATAGGGGTGCGTCTCCTCATGGGTTGTTCCTCTCGGTAGCGGTTCAGGGCGGTTCAGGTGCGGCGGCGCAGCGTGCCGACGGCGACGGCGGCGAGGATGATCAGGCCCTGCACGGCGGAGCTGAGCGCCCCGGAGACGCCGAGCAGGTTGAGCAGGGTGAGCAGGGTCTGCAGGGTGAGCGCGCCGAGCATGGCCCCGGCGACCGAGCCGCGCCCGCCGCCGAGCACCACCCCGCCGAGCACGACCGCGGTGATCGCGGTGAACTCCAGGCCCTGCCCGACCTGGAAGGACACCCCGCCGAAGCCGCCGAGCAGGATCGCCGCGACCGCCGCGCAGACTCCGCTGACCACGAACGCGATGGTGCGCATCCGGGCCGTGCGGGCGCCGGCGAGCCGGGCGGCGCGCGGGTTGTCGCCGACGGCGAGCAGCACCTTGCCGAAGTCCGAGCGCATCGCCAGCACGGCGAGCACGGCGACCCCGGCCAGGACCAGCACCGCGTACGGCAGCTGGCCCAGCACCGGCACGCCGTCGATGCCGCGGCGGCCGAACATCCGGAACTCCTCCGACAGCGCCCCGCGCGGCGAACCGCCGGTCCAGGTGTAGACCGCGCCGACGAGCACCAGGTACATGCCGAGGGTGGTGATGAACGACGGCACCTGCAGCAGCGTGGTGACCACGCCGTTGACCAGGCCGATCAGCAGGCCGAAGCCGAGCAGCAGCGCGATCACCGGCCGGGTCGCGGCCGGGTCGCCGTCGATGAGCCGGGCGGCGATCACGACTTCGGCGGTGACCAGCGAACCGACCGACAGGTCGAAGTCGCCGGCGACGATGACGAAGTACTGCCCGGCGGCCAGGATGATCAGCGGGGCGGCGCGTTTGAGGAACGCCAGCAGCACGGGCGGGTCGTAGAAGTCGGGCTGGCGGATGCCGACCGCGACCAGCAGCAGCACCAGGATGATCAGCACAGGCCGGATGCTGCCCGCACCCCAGCCGCTGCGCCCGCCGCCACCCAGCCCGGACTTCACGGCCGCGGCCGGGGTAGCCAGTTCAGTGCTCATGCCTTCTCCTCGCTGCGCTCGTCGGCGGCATCTTCGAGCCTGCTGATTCGCTCGCGAAGCTCGCTCATGCCACAGCCGCCTTCCGCCGGTCGGAGGTGCGGCGCAGGCGCAGGGCGTACACCGCGACCGCGGCGACGATGACCACGCCGCGCACCATCTGCTTGAAGAAGGGGTCCACTTCGAGCTGGTTGAACACGCCGTCGATGACGGCCAGCAGCAGCACCCCGCCGACGGTGCCGGTGACCCCGCCCCGGCCCCCGGCCAGCACGGTGCCGCCGAGCACGACCGCTGCGATGGACTCCAGGTCGTAGCCGCCCTCAGCGCCGACCCGCGGCGCGCCCGCGCCCAGCCGGCTGGCCAGGTAGAGCCCGGCGATCCCGGCGCACAGCGAGCAGATGACGTGGGTGCGGATCAGGACCCGGTCGGTGCGCACCCCGGACAGCCGGGCCACGTCGAGGTCGCCACCGGTCGCGATGAGGTGGTGGCCGTAGCGGGTGCCGCGCAGGGTGAACCAGACCGCGGCGGCGACCGCGGCGAACAGCAGGAACGACAGCGGGATCGGGCCCAGGCGGTCGTAGCCCAGGTGCTGGAAGGACGTCGGCACGCTGCCCGCCGGTCCGGCGTACCCCTGCTCCAGGTAGCCCTTGATGAGCAGGCCGACGCCGAGCGTCGCGATGAACGCGTTGATCCGCAGCTTCGTGATCAGCAGTCCGTTGACCAGCCCGATCGCGGCCGACACGGCGAGCACGGCGAGGATCGCGGGCAGCACCATGCCGTCGGAGCCGGCCATCGTCTCGGCGGCGACCAGCGAGGTCAGGCTGATCACGTACGCCACGGACAGGTCGAGTGAGCCGGCGAGGATGGCGATGGTCTGTCCGACCGCGACGATGCCCAGGCCGGCGGCCCGCTGCAGCAGGCTGATCGTGCTCGACTCGCTGAACAGCGAACCGCCGTCGAGGGCGACCAGCGTGCCGCCGACGATCAGCGCCACGGCCAGCGCCGCCCACACCCCGTTGGTCGCGTCGAGCTGCGGCAGCCGCAGCCTGGAGCGCAGCTCGCTCATGCCCTCTCCTCGCCGGTGGCTCCGGTGGCCAGGCCCATCACGGCCTCCTCGCTCGCCCCGGCGGGCAGTTCGCCGGCGATCGCGCCGTCGCGCATGACGACGATGCGGTCGCTCATGCCGATCAGCTCGGGCAGCTCCGACGAGATCATCAGCACGGCCGCGCCGTCGTCGGCGAGCCTGCGGATCAGGTCGTGGATCGCGGCCTTCGCGCCGACGTCGATGCCGCGGGTGGGTTCGTCGAACAGCAGCACCCGCGGTGTCATCGCCAGCCAGCGGGCCAGGATCACCTTCTGCTGGTTGCCGCCGGACAGGTAGCGGATCTCCTGGCCGGTCCCGGCGGCGTGCACCTCGACCGCGTCGAGCAGCTCGCGCACGGTGGCGGTGCGGGCGTTGCGGGCGAACCAGCGCGGCCGCACGGCGTGCTGGGCGAGCAGGGCGTTGTCGAGCACCGACTGGCTGAGCGCGAGCCCTTCGGCCTTGCGGTCCTCGGTGACGTACGCGATCCCGGCCCGGACCGCCTGGCGCGGCGAGCGCACCCGCACCGGCACCCCGTCGAGCAGCAGCTGCCCGGTGCGGAAGCCGTCCACGCCGAAGATGGCGCGGGCCAGCGCGGAGCGGCCGGAGCCCTGCAGCCCGCCGACGCCGAGCACCTCGCCGGAGCGTAGTTCGAGGTCGACCGGGCGCAGGCGGCCGTTGCCCGCGGCGGACAGCCGCAGCCGGGCCGCGCCGGCGCTGCCGGGGGCGGCGCGCTCGGGGTAGTAGTGCGACAGCTCGCGGCCGACCATGTGCCGGACCAGGGTGTCCGCGGTGGCCTCGGCGGTGTCGAGAGTGGTGACGCGGCGGCCGTCCTTGAGCACGGTGATGCGGCCGGACAGATCGAAGACCTCGGTGAGCCGGTGCGAGACGTACAGGATGCCGATGCCGCGCTGCTGCAGCCGCCGGACCAGCCCGTACAGCAGCTCGACCTCGTGGTCGGCCAGCGCGGCGGTGGGCTCGTCCATGATGAGCACCCGCGCGTCCAGCGCGAGCGCCTTGACGATCTCGACGACCTGCTGCTGGGCGACGCTGAGCCGGCCGACCCTGGTCTGCGGCGCGATCGCGGTCTCGCCGATGCCGGTGAGGAGTTCGGCGGTGCGGGCCTGCATGGCGCGGCGGTCGACCAGCCCCCGGCGCATCGGTTCGCGGCCGAGGAACACGTTCTCGGCGACGGTGCGCTCCGGGAGCAGGTTGAACTCCTGGTGGATGATGCCGATCCCGGCGGCCTGCGCGGCGCGGGGGTCGGGCAGCGTCACCGCCTGCCCGGACAGCTCCAGCGTGCCGGCGTCGGGCTGGTACACGCCGCTGGCGATCTTCATCAGGGTGGACTTGCCGGCGCCGTTCTCGCCGACCAGCGCGTGCACCTGTCCGGGGTGGAGGTCGAGGTCGACGTCGTCGAGCACGCGTACTCCGAAGAACGCCTTGCCGACGCTGCGCATCCGCAGCAGGGGAGTGTCGCTGTCTGGCTGCACCGCACCTCCTCGATCGTTTCGGGTTGAGGCACTTTCGTTGGCAGGGCAACAACTTTTGCTGTACTGATCGGAAGTCTTGGCGTCGGACGTTAAACGTTGGCGCTCGATCTAGCAAGCCCGCAACGAGCCGGAAATGGTCACGGTTCTGCATTGATGTATCTAGCAGGCAGAATGTGAGCGCTCACGCGTCTTTTTCCGAGCCGGACCGTAGTTTTGCCTCGCAGGCAACTAACTTTCCTTGGATTTTCTAAAACTGGCATCGGCAGGATATTGACGGCATCCTCTGGGTCGGGCCATGCTCGCTTCGCGCTCCCGTTAACGAAACCGACACATGTCGATGCCGAATCCCTGTCCGGCATGGGAGTGCTGCACGGTCATGTGTCGCGGCGGACGCATGACGGACCCGACCGTCCTTTTAGGGGTAGAAGGAGACGGCATGAGCCGCCGCAAACCTGTCCTCGGCGCGTTTCTCGCGCTGGCCACCGCGATAGCCGTCAGCGTGGTGCCCACGAGCACCGCCTCGGCCGCACCGGCGTTCCGCGCGCTGGTGTTCAGCGAGACCGCCGGCTATCGGCACGGATCCATCGCCGCCGGTGTCACCATGTTCAACCAGCTGGCCGCGGCCAACAACTTCGAGGTGGTGTTCAGCGAGGACTCCAGCGTCCTGAACACCGCCAACCTCAACACGTTCGACGTGCTGGTCATGTTCCAGACCTCCGGCATGGTCTTCGACAACGACTCCCAGCGCACCGCCACGCAGAACTTCCTGCGCAGCGGCAAGGGCATCGTGGCCATCCACAACGCCACCGACATGGGCATCGAGTCGGCCTTCCCGTGGTGGGACGCCACCATCAACGGCGGCGCGCACATGCCCGAGCACTCGCCGGGCTCGCTGCAGGGCTACGCGCGGGTGGCCGACAAGGTGCACCCGTCCACGGTCGGCCTGCCGGACAACTGGCAGCGCACCGAGGAGTGGTACAACTTCGACGTCAACGCCCGCGGCCAGGTGCACGTCCTGGTGACGGCCGACGAGCGGACGTACAACCCGGGCGGCGCGGCGATGGGGCCCGACCACCCGATCTCCTGGTGCCGCGAGGCCGAGGGCGGCAAGGTGTGGGCCACCGCCATGGGCCACGACGACGCGTCGTACAGCGAGACCAACTTCCGCAACCACGTCCTCGGCGGCGTGCGCTACGCGGCCGGCAATGCGGCCGGCGACTGCGGCGGCACGGTGTGGAGCAACTTCGAGAAGGTCACCCTCGACTCCAACACCGTCGACCCGATGGCGATGGACGTCGCCCCCGACGGCCGGGTGTTCTACGTGCAGCGCGGCGGCAAGGTCGCCGTCTTCAAGCCCGCCCAGCAGCAGACGGTGCAGGCAGCGCAGCTGTCGGTGTACACCGGCGGTGAGGACGGCCTGGTCGGCATGGTGCTCGACCCGAACTTCGCCACCAACGGCTGGATCTACCTGTACTACTCGCCGGCGTCGAGCACGACCGACGTGAACAGGCTGTCCCGGTTCACCGTCAGCGGCGACACCATCAACCTGAGCACTGAGCAGGTGCTGCTGAACGTTCCCGCGTACCGGGACCGGACCTTCAGCGAACCCGGGCACACCGGCGGTTACCTGGCCTTCGGGCCGGGCGGCAACCTGTTCCTGTCGACCGGTGACGACACCCCGCCGAACCTCGACCCGGCCTGGCAGGGCTACGCGCCGATCGACTGGCGGGCGGGCAAGAGCTTCCTGGACGCGGCCCGCAGCGCCGGCAACACCAACGACCTGCGGGGCAAGCTGCTGCGCATCCACCCGGAGAGCAACGGCACCTACACCATCCCCAGCGGCAACCTGTTCGCGCCGGGCACCGCGCTGACCAAGCCCGAGATCTACGCGATGGGCTTCCGCAACCCGTTCCGGTTCGAGGTCGACATGCAGACCGGCTGGGTGAACCTGGCCGACTACGGCCCCGACCGGGGCGGCGCGACCACCAACCGGGGGCCGGAGGGCCTGGTCGAGCTGAACGTGATCAAGCAGGCGGGCAACTTCGGCTGGCCGTTCTGCCACGGCAACAACCAGGCGTACGCGCCGTACAACCCGGACACCGGCGTCGTCGGATCGAAGTTCAACTGCAACGCGCCCGTCAACGACTCGCCGAACAACACCGGCCTGCGCACGCTTCCGGCGCTGGTCCAGCCGCAGATCTGGTACGGCTACGGCGTCTCGCCGACGTTCCCGGAGATGGGTGAGGGCGGCTCGGCGCCGATGGGCGGCCCGGTCTACCGCTACAACGCGGCCAGCACCTCGGCGACGAAGTTCCCGGCGTACTACAACGGCGTGCACTTCTTCTACGAGTGGTCGCGCAACTACATCAAGGAGATCCACTTCGACTCCTCGGGCAACCTGGTGAAGATCAACCCGTTCCTGCCGGGCGGCGGCTTCATCAAGCCGATGGCGATGCGCTTCGGCCCCGACGGCTCGCTGTACGTGCTCGAATGGGGCTCGGAGTTCGGCGGCGGCAACAACGACTCCGGGCTCTACCGCATCGACTACGTGCACGGCGGGCGCGCTCCGGTCGCCAAGGCCACGGCCACCCCGACCAACGGCCTGGCCACGCTGAACGTGTCGTTCTCCAGCGCCGGCTCGTACGACCCGGACGCCGGGGACACCATCTCCTACGCCTGGGACTTCGACAGCAACGGCAGCACCGACTCCACCGCCGCGAACCCGACCCGGTCGTACACCAGCAACGGCAACTACACGGCGAAGCTGACCGTCACCGACAACACCGGCCGGTCCTCGTTCGTCAACATCCCGATCACGGTCGGCAACAACGCCCCGGTCGTGAACATCACCTCACCGCCCAACGGCGGCATGCTCGACTTCGGGCAGGACGTCGCGTACAGCCTGAGTGTCACCGACGCGCAGGACGGCACGATCAACTGCTCGCAGGTGTTCACCAACCCGGCCCTCGGCCACGACGACCACGCCCACCCGACCACCGACCTGTCCGGCTGCTCCGGCACCATCAACACCGGCAACCTCGGCGGCCACCCGGACGGGGCCAACCTGTTCTACCTGCTCAACTCCCGTTACCAGGACAACGGCAACGGCTCGGTGGCGCGGCTGACCGGCTACGCCAACGTGGTGCTGCAGCCCAAGCACAAGCAGGCGGAGTACTTCACCAGCCAGTCCGGCATCCGGGTGGTCGCGCAGTCCGGGGCGGAGAGCGGCAACCGGATCGGCGACATCAGCAACAACGACTGGATCATGTTCAACCCGATGAGCGTGCAGGGCATCACCAGCGTCAGCTACCGGGTCTCCTCGCCCAGCGGCGGCGGCAGCATCGAGCTGCGCGCCGACTCCCCGACGGGCACCCTGCTGGCGACCAACACGGTCGCGGCCACCGGCGGCTGGGACACCTACGTCCAGCAGCCGGCCGCGAGCGTGGCATCGCTGTCCGGCACGCACCAGCTGTACATGGTGTTCAAGTCGAGCGCGAACAACGGCTTCGACGTCGACTCGTTCACCTTCGCCGGCTCGGGCGTCGGCACCACCCCGAGCGGGGGGATCGCCGGCAAGACGTACACCCTGACGGCCCAGCACAGCAGCAAGCTGGCCGACGTCAGCGGGGTGTCCACGGCGGACAACGCGACCGTGGTGCAGTGGCCCGCCACCGGCGGCAACAACCAGAAGTGGCAGGCCGTCGATGCCGGCGGCGGCTACGTCTACCTCAAGGCGGTGCACAGCGGCAAGTGCCTGGCGGCCTCGGGCGGCTCCACCGCGGACGGGGCGGCGATGGTGCAGCTGACCTGCACCACGAACAACAACATGAAGTGGCAGGCGGTGCCCACCTCGACCACCGGGGTGTACCAGCTCAAGGCCGTCCACAGCGGTAAGTGCCTCGACGTCAACGGGGCCTCGACCGCCGACAACGCCGCGATCATCCAGTGGACCTGCCACACCGGCGCCAACCAGACCTGGCGCCTCACCCAGGTATGAGACCCGCCGGCCCGATCACACCTGGGTGACCGGGCCGGCGTCAGCGGCGGGCGGGACGGCATGCCGTCCCTCCCGC
>NZ_JBHTAC010000084.1:0-10182 GCF_042663325.1 Catellatospora aurea | reverse complement strand
AACCCCTCCAACATCTGCCGCACACAACCCCACGCATGACCCCGCTCCAGATCACGCCCACTACCCGCCACCAGCACAAAACCCGAACCCTGCGCCCACACCCGCGCCTGAGCCAACAAACTCGACTTACCGATCCCCGCCGGCCCCTCGAACAACACCACCGACCCCCACCCCAGCCCCCCCGCCCGCGCCAACACCTCCTCCACCAACCCCAACTCCACACCACGCTCCACCAACACATCCCCACCACGAACCGGCCGCACCACCGACCCCACACCACCACCGGACACCGACCCACCCACCACGACATCCAACCCCTCGTCATGACGAAGAATCGACGCCTCCAACCCCCGCAACACCGGCCCCGGATCCACCCCCAACTCATCAGCCAACCGCCGCCGCAACCGACCGAACACCGCCAACGCATCACTCGGCCGCCCACACCGATACAACGCCAACATCAACTGACGATGCAGCTCCTCATCGAACTGATGCCGCTCCGCCAAATGCTCCAACTCCGACACCAACGAACCATGCTCACCCAACGCCAAACGCGCCTCCGTCAACGACCAAGCAGCACCCCGCCGCACCCCCTCCAACCGCACCGCCTGCTCACCAAACCACCCCAAATCCTGCAAACCAGCCAACGCCCCACCACGCCACCACCCCAACGCCTCCCGCAACAACCCCGCACGCCGCCCCGCATCCACCTCACCCCCAGCCCGACGCACCAACCCCTCCACCACCTGCACATCCGTACAACCATCACCCAAATCGAACACATAACCCGGCGCCCGACCCACAATCACATCCCGCAACCCCAACTCACGCCGCAAAAACGACACATGACTCTGCAGCGTGTTGAGGGCGGTCACCGGGCCGCCCTCGGCCCAGACCAGGTCGATCATGCGTTTCGCCGAGACGACCTCGCGCGGCTGCAACGCCAGCGCCGCCAGCAACGCCCGCCGACGCAACCCCACCACCGGCCGCGCCACCCCATCCACCAACACCTCAACCGGACCCAGCAACCGCACCCGAGCGTCCATCAGCCCAACCCATCTGTCGTTCGAGAGATCCGAGACGAAGCACTTCGGTCACCGACCGATCCGATCGGGGCCGCCGAAGACGCCGGACATGTGAAGCACCAGCGACACGGCTGGGGCCATTGATGGGGCAGCGGGTGCCACCCCCGAAGCCAGGCCACGTACTCAGGGCGGCTCTACAGGTCACAGCCCGTGTCGTCGTTCCTTCGGCGTTCCGCTGGGTTCCACATCGGCCGGTTACGACGGCACTCCACCAGGACCGCAGGGTCACGCCTCATTCCGTCCGACATCACGACCTGGGCAGACAGCGGTCACGCCCCATGGCGTGCCGTACGGGCCCGGCTGATCCGCGACCTGGACCCGTGACCGAAGGGAGATCCGCGATGAACATCGATCCGGTGCTCGACCAGGCCCACGCGCACCTCGAACTGGCCAGAGCCGGTATGGACGTCTCGGCGGACCTGCTCCGAAGCCTGGCCGCACTGGACGAGCTGCCGTGGTCCACCCAGCGGTGGGAGGTCATCCGCGTGATACGCCTGGCGTTGCTGTCTTCGACCGGCGGTGACCACTTCCCGGCGGTGCTCGGCGACCTGCTCCCGCAGAGGCACCTCCTCGGCGAGGCCCCGGGCCTGCGTGGGCTGATCCTGCGCGACGGCGACACGCTCGGAGTGCCGTTCGCGGCGAACCCGTGGCAAATAGGGCCGAGTGCCCGCCTGGACGAGGCCATCACCCGTGTCTGGTCGGCCGTCGACGTGCTCGCTCCCGGATTCGTCGAGCGGCTTCGGCGGCGTCTGCTGGGGCTGGCCATGTTCACGGGCACGGCTGACGCGCCCGTGCTGGCCTACCTTCACTACCGTGAGTCGGAGCGCAGCACGGTCGACGGCGGGTCGCGGGATGCCTCACGCCCACCGTTCGACCGCCGGCACGCTCTCGCGTGGGCGCCTTTCGGCGACGTCAGCGCTTTCCTCGGCGACGCGCCGGCGCATCGGCCGCAGGTCAGAGACGGAGCGTGGCTACCTGCGCCGTTGCGCGCGCTGTACAGCGTCCACGGCGGCATGGGTGACGGCATGTGGCAGCTGTGGGGACCCGGGTTCGTCAGGCCCTGGAGTCAGGTGCTCGGCCACCACGAGCCGGCCCGAGTCCGGGTCGAAGGCAACGCACAGACCCGCCTGTCGAGCGAGCTGCTGGAATTCTTCTCCTACGGCGACGACCGCAGCGATGTGTTCGACCTCGCCGACGACCCTGACGATCCCCCGGTGCGGGCATGGGGTGACGGCATGCTGTACGCCCATCGCGGCGTGCCGTTCTGGGACTGGTTCGACGGGCAGGCGACGCTGTCGCTGCCGTAGCACGCCTGGTCGCCCTGACCAGGAAGCTCCGGCTCGGCGGCCGGGCGCTCGCTGGAAACACTGACCCTGGAGAGAATGACCACTGCTTCCAGCGAGCCGCGGGTCCGGGGCCGGGTACCCGCGTCGCCGCCCGGCCGGGCGAGAAGCCCCGAGGTGGTGCGCCTGTGCCGGCCGACCGACCGGCTCATGCTCGCAGCAGACGCTGATGCGGCGCTGAGCCGGACCTGAACCGTGGAACAGATTGGCCTCGATCGGCTCGTGGCGTTCAGCCGCGCAGCCGGTGGTGTCCGGCTGCGCGGCGCCCGGTCAGACCGAAGCCAGCGCCTCGGTGGGCGACAGGCGGGCTGCCCTGATCGCCGGATAGAGGCCGGCGATGCCGCCGACGACGATCGTGGCCAGCAGCCCCGCCCCCGCGGCCCAGCCGGGAACCACCGGTGGCCAGTTCTGCAACGTGGCATAGCCGGCGGTCACGACCGCGCCGAGACCTACCCCGCCCAGTCCGCCCAGCGTGGTCAGCAGCAGTGATTCGGTGAGGAACTGCAGCCTGACCTGTCCGCGGGTCGCGCCCAGCGCCCGGCGCAGACCGATCTCTGATCGCCGTTCCAGTACCGAGATCACCATCGTGTTCGCGACGCCCACTCCACCGACGACCAGACCCACCGCACCCAGGCCCAGTAGCAGGCCGTTGAAGGCGTGCTCGGTGGCGAGCTTTGCCGCGAGCGCGTCGGACGGCCTGGACACCGACACCAGATAGGGCTCCGCGGGGTTGGCGGTCGCCGCCAGGACCTCCCTGACCGCGGCCACCTGGTTGTCGACCGCGCGCACGTAGACCGTCGTGGGCAGACCATCCCCGCCGAGGTAGCTCGTGGCCGCGGCCGGGCCGATCAGAGCGGCGCTGTCGAGCTCCGGAACCAGGGTTATGGGCTGCAGAATCCCGACGACGGCGAAGTTCCTGCCACCGATCTGTACGAGCATGTCCGCAGCCGCGTCGAGAATGCCGAGTCGCTGAGCTGCTGCGGAGCCGAGCACGACACCCGGGTACGACGCGATCGCCGCGTTGAGCCAGGTGCCGCGGCTCATGCTGGTGCCCACCGTCTGCGGCAGGTCGAGCTCCGTGGCGTAGGCAACGATCCCGTTGGTCTGCTGTGCCGGCACCCGTTCGTTGCGGTAGACGTGCACCGTGTCGGGCAGGCGGCTGATCGACGCGGCGCTGAGCACCGGCGGGATGCGTTCGATCATGTTGGTCGCGTTCGGGGGGAGCCGGACGCTCTCGCCGGGACGTGACACGCTCTCGCTGCCGGCCACGGTGAGCAGATTGGTGCCCAGACCGTCGAGCACCTGCTGCAGGTCGGCCCGGCCGGACGAGGAGATGCCGACGACGGCCAGCATGGCGGCGATGCCGATGGCGATGCCCAACGCCGACAACGCGGCCCGCATTGGTCGGGTGCGCAATCCGACTGCACCGACCCGCAGCACGTCAGCCGGGGGCAGCCGCCGGGGCTGCAGCAAGGACCGCGCGCTCACGGTGCCACCGCCGTCGCGTCCCGCAGTTCTGCCACCGCCGCGCCGGTGTCCCGGCGCACCTGGCCGTCACGCACGGTGACCTGCCGCGGGAGTGCTGCCGCGACGTCGAGGTCATGCGTGATGACCAGCACCGTGGAACCGCCGGCGTTGAGGTCGCGCAGCAGCTCCATGATGCTCGCGCCGGTGGCCGTGTCGAGGTTGCCGGTGGGTTCGTCAGCCAGCAGCAGCGCGGGCCTGCCCACGATCGCCCGTGCGATAGCGACCCGCTGCCGTTCTCCGCCCGACAGCTCGTGCGGGCGGTGGTGACCGCGGTGGGCGAGCCCGACCCGGTCCAGCGCCTGTTCCGCGTCGCTTCTGCGGCCCTTGCGGGAGCGGCCCGAATACAGCAGCCCGTCGGCGACGTTGTCGACGGCGCTGACCGCCGGTGCAAGGTGGAACTGCTGGAACACGAACCCGATCGTGGTCGCCCGCAGTGTGGCGAGCTGCCGGTCGCTCAACTGCGCCAGGTCGTGTCCGGTGATGCGGACTGTTCCCGCGGTGGGCCGGTCCAGGGTGCCGACGAGGTTGAGCAGCGTGGACTTCCCGGAACCGGACGGTCCGACGACGCCGACCAGCTCTCCCGGCAAGATGGTGAGGTCGGTCGGTCGCAACGCGGTGACACCGCCCGGGTAGGTCTTCGTCACCCCGATGAGCTCCACCACCGGCGCCTCGGCGTTCGTCGCGGTCATCGGGCCATCCCCACGGTCGTTCCCTCGCGCAGTTCGGGGCCGCTGACCTCTACCTTCCCGTCCGCGAACAGGCCGGTGGTGACGGCCACGACGCGGCTGCCGCCGGACTCCAGCAGTTGTAGCCCGAACCCTCCCTCGGCCAGGGCGAGCAGCGCGCCTACGGGAACCACCAGGACGTCCGCGCGTTCCTGGACGACGAACCGCACCCGTGCCGGGCCGTCGTCGAGACCGTCCACGGCCTTCGGGTCGTCGAGCCGCAGCACCACGTCGAGCATCGGTTCCGGGCCACCGCGCCCCTGGTCGTCGGAGGCGGTGCTGACCGAACTCACGGTGCCGGTGACTTCGGTTCCGTTGGCCAGGGAGATGGTCGCCTTGGTCGACACCTTCACGATGGCCTGGTTGCGCTCGGGCACCGGTGCCGTGACGAGCCGGGTCGCCCCGGTCGTCTTCAGCAGCGGGCCGGTGGCCACCCCGCCCGCGGCTACCTCGTGTTTGGCGATGCGCACCGGCCCGACCGCGTAGACGACGCGGCCGAGTTCGACCTCACCGGTCTGCGCCAGGCCCAGGCTCTTCTGCCAGCGCCGGACCGCGCTCGCGGTCTGCGAGTTGAACTGCTCGTCGGCGGTGTGCTCCCGGTACCCGAGAGCTCGCAGGTTCTCCTCGAACTGTTTGACGTCCGCGCCCCGCGAGGCCGGCACCGCGGCGGGCGGCTGCTGGCCCTCGCCCTGGCCGGCCCCGGGCGTGGCACCCGGGTCCGGCGCGCGGCGGCCGGCCGTCAAAGTGCGGTATGCGGGCACCTTGCCATACATCAGGATCACGGGCGAGTCGTCGATCCGGAAAAGGGTCTGCCCCCTACTGATTACCTTGCCCACCGGCGGCAGCTCGGTGACCGTGCCGGTCAGGCGGCTCTCCACGCCGCGTTCGGGGCCGTAGCCGAGTTCGCCCTGCACAGTCATCACGTCGATGAGCGTCGTACGGGTGATGGTGCCGGTGTTCGGCGCCGGCGGCGCGGTGGCCGGCATTGTGTCCGGCCGCCGCAGCACGGCGAACAGCACTCCGGCGCCACCGACCGCAAGGCCTGCGGCCGCCACGACGACGGATCTGCGGGACAGGCGCCGTCGGCCGATGCCGGGACTCGGCACGGGCCTGAAGTCTGCCACCGCCGGACCGGCGGGTTCCGCTGCGTCGTGCGTCATCGGCCACCGCCTGCGGGGTCGTCGATGGTGTGTCGGCAGGCGGCCTCGGCCGCTCGGTACTCGGGCCGGTTCGCATCGTTCGGGTCGGCCGGATAGTGGACCATCCCGTCGGCGTCCGGCTCGGCCCACGTGACCTCAAGGCCCTGCTTCTTCAGGCACTCGGCGAACGGCCGGTCGCGGGCGACGTCCTTGGGGTCTGCCTTGACCGGCCAGGTCGCCGGCAGGTGCTTCTTGCACTTCTCGAACTCCTCGGTGAGGACGATCGGTCCCCAGCCGGCCTTCGTGGGCTCGGCGTACTGCAGCCGCTGCCCGATCACCGGATCGTCGATCTTGACGCCCTGGTCGTTCATGCAGCGGGTGTACCGCAACGCCTTGTCGTAGTCGCTCTCCCGCTTACTCGGTGACGGGGCCACGGATGCGCCCGTGCTGGGGGTGGTCTGCGGCTGGGCGGTCGGCACCTCGGGAGCTGCCGGGTCCGAGCAGGCCGTGCCCAGGCCGACCAGCGCCGCCGCGAACAGCCCTGCGAGCGCGACTCTTGTTCTTTGCACCTTGTCCTCCAGTGTCACGGGGAGCGTTGACGTCCCCACGCGCGGCGCCCGTCGAACGGGCCGGCCGGCGTGGACCCACCGCCTTCCACGGTGTCGGGTGATGACACGGACCTCCGGCGACCGGAGGTTGCCTGGGCGAGGTCGAAGACCTGAACACCGCGCGGCCCGACGACCCACAGGCCCGTGCCGTCGGCCAGCCAGCCGCATCGCCGAACACGGCCGTCCGCCCAGGCCGCGGCCACCGGACGCCACGTCGCGACGTCCCAGACGCGGATCGGTCCCGCCCCGTCCGTGGTGGCCGCCCAGCGCCCGTCCGGCGAGGGCGCGACATCGCCGGTCGCCAGCTCGACGGCTCTTTCGGTGAACAGCCCGAATTCGCCTTCTTCGACGTATGGTCGGATCGGCAGGGCGTCGGCGGTGAAACCGTACTGGTTGGCGTGCAGCCCGACCAGACCCACCCACGCCTCGTCCGGGCTCGCCACGCAGCGGTGCAGGACGCCGTGCCACCCGCCTCGGTCGAGCCGGAAACCCTCGTTCGTGTCCCAGAACTGCACCATGCCGCCGTCGACGGCACCGATCCACCGCCCGCTCGCCGCCACGATCGCCCCGTCGAGCACGGCCCCGTCGAGCTGAGCCCGTAGCTCGCCGTCGAAGTCCCAGATGCGGGCGCAGTCGGTGCCGCCAGCCGCCAGCCAGGATCCGTCCGGTGCGATGAGGCAGGCGGTGAGCGGGCCGAGGCCGCCGTCCCAGTCCGCGCACTCCTGCCAGGTGTCGGTCCGCCAGCACCGCACCCGGCCGTCGTCCCCGGTGGCGGCGAGCCGGCCGGCGGCGTGGGCGCAGCACCTGACGCGGCTGCCGCCGGTGGGCAGGTTGGCCAGCACGGCACCGGTACGCGGGTGGCGGACGCGCAGCATCCCGTCTCCGTCTACGGCGGCCAGCCAGGATCCGTCCGATGCGGCTGCCCATGTCGGCGGGTCACCGACGTCGGAGCAACGCCACAGAAGCCTTCCGCTCGCCTCGTCACGCACTCGCACGCCGGCGGCTCCGTGGACCGCGATCCACGGCCCGCACGGAGCGAGCACATGTCCCGGTTCGCCGTCGGGATCGTCGTCGGGCGTACTGGGGTCCGGCAGGGCGGTGTCCCAGACCCGGACCGTGCCCTCGTGTGCAGTCGCCAGCAGGGAGCCGTCGGCGGTGACGGCCCACCGGTCGATGCGGTCGCCGCAGTCGACCTCGGCGCGCAGGCTACCGTCACGCGAATCCCACAGCTGCACGTGATCATCCCGGCGAGTCGCCAGCCACGATCCGTCTGCGGCGACGAGGCAGGCGGCAGCCCCGTTGCCACGGGGTTCAAGGACGGTCCGGACCCTCCAGTCGCCGGTGTCCCAGACCCGCACCAGTCCGTCCCCGCCGGCGGTGGCCAGCCACGACCCGTCCGGCGACACCTCGCATCCGGTCAGCCGGTCCCGGTGTGCGCGCAGGGTCGCGGTGAGCGCGCCGTCGGCGGAGCACCATACCCTGGGCACTCCGTCCTCCCCAGCCATGAGCAGCCACGAGGAGTCGGGCGCGCCGATCCGCCAGTGCGGCCACGGCAGATCCCGGGCCAGCAGGGCCCGCCGCTGCACCGTCCGGGCGTCCCACAGGACCACGTCGCCCGACCGGTCACAGGTCACGACCCAGGACGAGTCCCTCGCGACGAGCTCGGCGAAGGTCGCGTCATGACGCTCGTGGACCAGGGTGCCCAGCAACCTGCCCGTCGCCGGGTCCCAGACTGTGCCGCCGCCGGGTCTGGTCACGAGCAGCCAGCTGCCGTCCGGGGCGGCTCCACCGCCCACGTGCAGTCCCGCGTCGGCCAATTCGCACCGCAGGCGCCCGTCGTGGCTGTTCCGGATCCGCACCGTGCCGGACCTGGCGGCCGTCGCCAGCCAGGTCCCGTCGGCAGCGGCGGCAAGATCGTAGACCGACTGATCCCCGGTTGTGCAGGTGAACCTGTCGGCGCCCAGGCCGTGCACCGCCGCACTGCCGCCGGTGTCGCGGACGGCCACCCAGGACCAGTCCGGAGCGAACACCGGACCGGAGCCCGAGACCACCTCCCGGCGCCCCGTGGGCAAATCCCACACGCTCAGCCGGCCGGTCGTCTGCACGGCCAGGCGGGTTCCATCCGGGGAGAACGCCAACGCGCCCGGCCTGTCGTCGAGAGCGTACGACGCCGACAGCGCCTTGCCTGGCTGCGGCATCGTCGACCAGCGGGTGGACAGGCGCACCGGCGTCGGGCCGGTGCCGGCCGCGGGTGGCGTGCCCTGTGCTCTGGCGATCAGGTCGAGCAGCGCATCCCGGAGCGCTTCGGCGGGCGAGCCCGGATGATCCCGCAGGACACGCTCGTCGTGGGCACGCGCGGCTTCGAGCCTGGACGCCGAACGGGCCAGTGCTGCTGCCAGCCGCCGGTCCGCGGCCGTGCCGTGGCGGAGGTCGCCCACGGCCGATCCGACCTCGGTCGCGGCGATCACGCGGTGGATCCAGCGCGCCTCGCGACTCAGCGCCGCGGCCTCCGAGACCCGGCCGGACCGCCGCAGGTGCCGGCACAGCCAGCGATACAGGTACCGGCTGCCTGGCGGCAGCTGCCACCAGGGTGTCCCGACCTCGCCCAGGTCGCCGGACGGGGTGATGCCGTCGTGGGCGGCTGCCAGCAGCGCTTCGTCGGCGTGCCGCAGCGCCGCCGGTGAGTAGCGCAGGACGGCGGGGCGAACCGCCGCCGCGACCACCCCTGCGGCCTCGTCCTGCCGGCTGATCACGGACAGGAGGGAGAGTTCGTGGTGACCGCGTTCGGCGGCGGCCCGGGACAGGCCAAGGTGACCCGTCCAGTACGCGAGCACCACATCGGTCTCGACACACTCGCCGGGCACGAACACGGCCAGCGCGTCCAGGCACGCGGCGGTCTCAACACTGACGAGGTCACGGGCAGCCAGGACGTCGGCTTCCGCAAGTACGTACGAGCCCCAGCTCATGGTCGACCCGCCGGCGCGACCGGCAGTCGCCTCCGCTTCTCGTGTCGATGCCTTCGCAAAGCCCCTCCATCCCGATCGGCGCAGCACCCCCTGAGCAGCCGTTCCAGGCCGTTCCGCCCACCGGTGACCTGACCCGACGGCGTACGCGTCAGCGTCGCTCCAGCAGGTGCGACTAGGTTCCGCGCGTGTTCCGACGATCGACATCAGCGGCGCCGCTGCGCCTGACCGTCCTGGCCACTGGCCTCTCCCTCGGGCTCGCTGCCTGCGGCGAGGCCGCCCCAGGCCCGAACGGCCCGGCCGATCCGGCGTTCGTGCAGCCTTCTGTGTCGGCGCCGACGTCCGCGTCGGCGTCGCCGCGGGCGGAGATCACCTCGAGCCCGGGCGCCGTCAGATCGACACCACCCCCCGCGAACGGATCCTGCGGAGTGTTCCCCGCGAACAGTGTGTGGCGGGCCGACGTGTCCAAACTTCCTGTGCACCGCTCCTCTGCCGCGCTCGTGAACAGCATCGGCGCGGCCTCGCGCATGCATCCGGACTTCGGTTCCGGGCTGTGGCAGGGCGCGCCGATCGGCATCCCCGTCACGACGATCAAACCCGGCCAGAAGACCGTCAAGGTCAGCTTCGAGTACGCGAGCGAGAGCGACAAGGGCCCCTACCCCGTGCCCGCCGACGCCAAGATCGAAGGAGGGCGCGACAGCAGCGGCGACCGGCACGTCATCCTCTATGACCCCGCCGCCTGCAAGGTGTACGAGCTGTACGCGGCGTACCCGGCCGGCGCGGGCTGGCGGG
>NZ_JBHTAC010000083.1:0-12331 GCF_042663325.1 Catellatospora aurea | reverse complement strand
GAGGCGTACGCCTCCTGACCGAACCGCCCCGGGCAGGGCCCTTTGGGTCGCTCGTGCCGCACTCCGCCACGCGGGCTGCTGCAGTTTCGGGGAAAGCGCACGAATCCGCGTGCTCATCCCTGCACTTTCCCCGAAACTGCAGGCCGATGTCGGCGGCGGCTCGAGGTCGGACGGGTCAGGCGGTGTGGGGGTCGTCGAGCATCGCGTGGTGGATGATCCAGCCGAAGGCGAGGACCTCTTCGCCGTGGAACTCCAGGCCAACGATGCGGCCGAAGAGGTGATCGAGCTGGGTGTCGCCCATGCGGTGCACCGCGCAGGCGATCCAGCCGGAGCGCGGCGAGGCGGGGGCGGACAGGAGGACGTGCTTGCCGCAACGGTGGGACATGGGCTGACCTCGGGGTTCGGGGGCTGTCGACGGTAGCACCGCGGCGGCGTGCCCCCAAGGTGTGCGCGGGCTGTGCGTGCCCTGACAGCGGCCCCGCCCACCCTGGTCGCGTGGACCAGGGAAGGAAAAGATCATGACCTACGCTTTCCAGGCCGAGGGCCTGGTCAAGCGGTACGGCAAGACCACCGCGCTGGCCGGCGTCGACCTCGCCGCCCGCCCCGGCACCGTGCTCGGCGTGCTCGGCCCCAACGGCGCCGGCAAGACCACGGCGGTACGTGTGCTCGCCACGCTGCTGCGCCCCGACGCGGGCCGGGCCGTGGTCGGCGGCTACGACGTGGTCCGCGACGCCGACCAGGTACGCCGCCGGATCGGCCTGACCGGCCAGTACGCCTCCGTCGACGACGACCTCACCGGCACCGAGAACCTCGTGCTCATCGGCCGCCTGATGGACCTGCGCACGGCCGACGCCCGGACCCGCGCCGCCGAGCTGCTGGCCCGGTTCGACCTCACCGAGGCGGCCGGCCGCCCCGCCCGCACCTACTCCGGCGGTATGCGCCGCCGCCTCGACCTGGCCGCGAGCCTGGTCGGCCACCCCAAGGTGATCTACCTCGACGAGCCGACGACCGGCCTCGACCCGGCCAAGCGCGACGACGTGTGGAACATGGTCCGCGCCCTGGTCGCCGACGGCACCACGGTCCTGCTGACCACGCAGTACCTGGAGGAGGCCGACGCGCTCGCCGACGAGATCACGGTGATGGACCACGGCCGCGTCATCGCCCACGACACCCCCGCCGACCTCAAACGCATCGTGGGCGGCCAGACCGTCGCCGCGCGCCCGGCCGACCCGGCCCGGCTCACCGACACCGAGCGCATCCTGCACGAGGTCTCCGGACACCGGCCCGAGTCCCCCAGCCGCGGCGTGCTCACCGTGCCGGTGCCCGACGACACCGCGTTCACCGAGGCGGTACGCCGCCTCGCCGCCGCGGGCGTGACCATGACCGAGCTGTCACTGCGCCTGCCCAGCCTCGACGAGGTCTTCCTCACCCTCACCGGCCACGGGGCCGACGGCCGTCAGGAGGCCGGCGCATGACCACCACCCTCACCCCGCCCGCCCCGGCCGTGCCCGCCACCGCCCCGGCCCGCCGCCCGTTCCGCCTGGTCCGGCACAGCCTCGCACTGGCCGTACGCAGCCTCACCAAGACCCGCCGCACCCCCGAGCAGCTGCTCGACGTGACCCTGCAACCGGTCATCTTCGTCGTCATCTTCGTGTACCTGCTGGGCGGCGCGGTCGCCGGTTCGCAGCACGCCTACCTGCAGTTCCTGCTGCCCGCGATCATGGTGCAGACGGCGATGTTCGCCTCGACGGCCATCGGCGTCAACCTCAACAGCGACATCAAGAAGGGCGTCTTCGACCGGTTCCGCAGCCTGCCCATCGCCCGCTCGGCCCCGCTCATCGGCGCGGTGGCCGGCGACGTGATCCGCTTCGTGGTGGCGATGGCGGTGCTGATCGGCTTCGGCAGCGCCCTGGGCTTCCGCTTCGGCAACGGCCTCCTGCTCGGTCTGGCCGCCTGCCTGCTCGTACTGGTCTTCTCGTTCTGCCTCAGCTGGACCTCGGTCCTGATCGGCATGCTGGTCCGCGAGCCGGGCGCGGTGCAGGGCATCTCCTTCCTGATCATGTTCCCGCTGACCTTCGGCACCAACATGATGGTCCCCACCGACACCCTGCCCGGCTGGCTCCAGGCCTGGGTCAAACTCAACCCCGTCACCGACGTCATGGCCGCCGCCCGCGGCCTCATGCTCGGCGGCCCCATCGCCGGCCCGGTCACCTCGACCCTGCTGTGGTCGCTGGCCCTACTCGCCGTCTTCGCCCCCCTCGCCGTCCGCGCCTACCGCCGCCGCACCTGACCCCGACGAAGGAAGGGCACCTTCTTAACGCTCCGCGTTGTAGAAGGTGCCCTTCCCATCGCGTGGGTCATCGGCCGCCGTCAGCACGACGCCGACCTAGATGATTTGTTGTCGTCCCAGCGACAACAAATCATCTAGGTCCGGCCGCACTCCGCGAAGCGATCGGCGGTCCCGGATCAGCACAGGTGGTGTGGGTCCACGGCGTCGAGGCAGGCGGCGCGGTCCAGGAGGCGGCCCTCGGTGAAAGGGGTGGTGAGGGACGTGTCGGCGGCGAGCCAGGCGGTCAGGCGCAGGACGTCGGGGCTGGCCAGGTCGCGGCTGCCGCGCAGCGCGTCGACCGCGCCGAGCACTCGCGCCGCTCGCACTCGGTCGCCCCGGGCCCGCCACACGTCGGCGACACCCACCCCGACCCGCGCCACCACGGGCATGTCCTTCACCGCCAGCGCACTCGCGTACGCCTCGACCAGGCAGGCGGCCGCCTCGTCGAAATTCCCGACCTCTACGGACAGGTGCGCCTGCGACGTCAGGATCAGCGAGCGGAACTGCGGCGACGCCATCACCGCGTCGGTGAGCTGCACCAGCGCCTGGCGGTACTGCCCACGGGCCGCGTCGAGGTCGCCCCGGTGCCGGGCCAGGTCACCGAGGCCGAGCCGGGCACCGCAGGCGTACCGGGTCGAGCCGTGCTCGGCGATCTCCCGCAGCACCTGCTCGGCGGCCTCGGTCTCGCCCCGGTGCCCCCGCACGATGGCCAGCCGTACCCGCTGGTGCTCCGTGTCGTCGGTGCCGGACAGCTCCCGGGCCAGCGCGATCGACTCCGTGATCGCGGCGACCGCGCCGTCGAAGTCGCCGCGGTTGGACTTGGCCTCGCCGAGGGCGGTCAGCGCCATGGACAGCCCGCCGCGCTCGCCCACCCGCCGGAACTCCTCGACCGCGGCGAGCAGGTCGGCGTACATGCCGTCGCCGTCGCCGTCGTTGTCGGCGATGAACGCCCGCGACATCCGCAGCATCGCGCGCACCCACGGATCGGGGTGGGCGAGCCGGCGTTCGATCGAGGCCAGGCCCGCTTCGGTGTCGTCGGTCAGCAGCGCGGTGACCGGCTCCAGCAGGGCCAGCAGCGGATGGTCCCAGGCCGGGTCTAGGCTGCTCGCGACCCGGCCGATCTCCTTGATCAGCTCGGTGCCGTCGCCGGGCTCGTCCGAACCCGCCTTGTTGATCAGGTAGAACGCCGAGGCGAGGGCGCGTTGCGGGCCGGGAGACTCACCGGGCACCGCGAGCGCCTGCCCGAGCCAGCTCGCGGCCTCGGCGTTCGCGCCGAGCACGGTCCAGTAGAGGCCGAGTCCGGCGACCAGCCGCACGGCCGTGTCGGCGTCGCCCGCGTCGACGGCGGCGTGCAGCGCGGCGAGTAGATTGTCACGTTCGGCGGACAGCAGGCCGATCCAGTGCAACTGCTCGGCCGTACGCAGGTGCGGTTCGGCCTGCTCGGCCAGGCCCAGGAAGTACGCCGTGTGCGCCGCTCGGACCCGGGGCAGCTCACCGGAGTCGGCGAGACGTTCGAGGCCGTACTCGCGGATGGTGTCGAGCATCCGGTAGCGGGGCTCGCCGTCGCCCGCGACCTGCAGCAGGGACTTGTCGACCAGTGCGTCGAGCAGGTCGCCGATCTCGTCGGCGGGCACCAGGCGGTCGGCGCACACCCCGGCCGCGCTGTCGCGGGTCGCCCCGGCCGGGAACACGGCGAGCCGTTCGGCGAGCACCCGTTCGGGTTCCAGCAGCAGGTCCCAGCTCCACGCGACGACCGCGCGCAGGGTGCGGTGGCGGGCCATCGCGGTGCGGCTGCCACCGGTCAGCAGGAGGAATCGGTCGCCGAGCCGGTCGGCCAGATGCGCCGGGGACATGTGCCGCAGCCGCGCGGCGGCCAGCTCGATGGCCAGCGGCATCCCGTCCAGGCGGCGGCAGATCTCGACCACGTCGGCGACGTTGTCGCCGGTCACCGTGAAGCCGGGCCGCACCGCGGCCGCGCGGTCGCGCAGCAACTGCACCACCGGGTACGCCAGGGCGCCGTCCACGTCCGCCGCCTGCTCGGGCAGGGCCAGCGGCGACACCGGGCACAGCGCTTCGCCGAGGATGTTCAGCGGCTCGCGGGTGGTGGCCAGCGCCCGCAGTCGGGGGCAGCGGGTGAGCAGCTCCTCGGCCAGCGCCGCGACGGGTTCGACCAGGTGCTCGCAGTTGTCCAGCACCAGCAGCACGTCCTCGGCGGACAGCGCGTCAACCAGCCGGGTCATCGCGTCACGGGGCAACGCGGGCTGCCCGTTGTCCAGGTACGCCGACTCGCGCAGGTCGAGCGCGCCGAGCAGCGCCTGGACCAGGGTCAGCGGGTCGGTGACGGGCGCGAGTTCGACCAGGCACACGCGCAGCGCGGGGTCGTCGGCGCGCTGCCGCGCGGCGGCGGTGATCGCGAGCCGGGTCTTGCCCGCGCCACCGGGCCCGACGAGCGTCACCAGGCGGCCGGCGGCCAGCAGCTGGGTGATCCGATCGAGTTCCTCGGCCCGGCCGACGAAGCTGGTCAGTGCGACCCGCAGGTTGTCCCGGCGTGACTGCGGACCCGACCCGGCGACGCCGAGCGGCGCAGCACCACCGGCGAGCGCGGCCGGGCAAGCCTCGCCGCGGGCAGGCGGGAACAGGGCGACGTCACCGCCCGCGAGTCCGGCAGAAGCTTGCACGGGCGGGGCGACCGTGCCACCCGCGAGTGCGGGCGGGATCCGCGCCGACGGTTCGTCGCGCAGCACCGCGAGCCGCAACCGCCGCAGGTCGGCCGAGGGGTCCACGCCGAGTTCGTCGGCGAGCCGGCAGCGGAAGTCCTCGTAGGCCGCCAGCGCGTCGGCGGTGCGTCCCGATGCGTGCAAAGCCCGGATCAGCAGGCCGCGCGGCCGTTCGCGCAGCGGCTGGTCGGCGGCCAGGCGTTCCAGCTCGGGCACGACCCGGTCGGGGGCGGCGACGGCGAGTTCCGCCTCGATCCGGTCCTCGGCCGCGAGCAGCCGCAGCTCCTCCCAGCGGGCGGCCGCCGCGACGGCGGACCCGGCATCGGCGACCTCGACGAGCGCGTCGCCGCGCCACAGCGCCGAGGCCTGTCCGAGCAGCCCGGCCGCTTCCTCGTACCGCCCCGCGGTCAGCGCGGCGCGCCCGCGCCGGGCCAGGTCCTCGAAGCGCAGCGCGTCGACGGCGTCGGGCGCGGTCTCCAGCCGGTAGCCGCCGGGACCGAAGCTGACCGTCCCCTCGGGCAGGGCCCGGCGCAGCCGGGAGACCAGGGTCTGCACCGCGTTGGCCGGGTCGGCGGGCAGCGCCTCGCCCCACAGCGCGTCGGCGAGCGCGCTGATCGGCACGGTGCGGCCCGCGTCGACGGCGAGCCGGATCAGCAGCGCGCGCAGCCGGGCCCCGGCCACCTCGACCGGCTGCCCGGCGAGGCTCACCTCCAGCGGCCCCAGGATCCCCACACGCACGCCGACCAGTGTTCCAGGCGGACGCTCGCCCCCTGATCCCACCGATCCCCGAGTGCCACCCACCACCTCGGCGCCCGGCAAGATCGCCGGACTTGCCGGGCAGGTGTGCGTATCTTGACCCGCGATACGCCCGGTTGCCGGGCAAGTCCGGCGATCTTGAAGCGGAGGCCGGCCCCGCCATGTCGGGGCCGGCCGTGGTGGGGTTACGGGAGCTGGTAGTTCGCGTTCAGCGCCGCGCCTCGACCCGGCTGGGTCTCGTCATAGCCGCGGGCGTTGCACTGCAGGCCACCGCGGATGCAGTGGTTGACCAGGGCGGCCTGCGTGGCCGGGTCCCAGGCGTTGAAGAAGTCGTAGTGGAACGAGTAGCCCCGCCCGCTCGACAGCCTCACCTGCGACATGTCCCCGCTGACCGGGAACGCCATCTTGAACTCGATCATCGGCAGCGCCACCGGGTGGCTGGCCGGGCAGACCAGGTTCACCGGGTACGCCATGTGGCTCTTGTGGTCGGGGGTGTCCAGGTAGAGGCCGTTCCAGCAGCTGGGGGCCTGGTAGCGGACGTTCACCTGGGTGCCGACCGGGCAGTAAGCCGGGAAGTCGGCGTTGTGGTAGCTCTCGCCGCACTCCCAGCCCTCGACCGAACCGAACATGAACTGGTCGGCCGTGGCGTTCGGGCTGCCGACGACGAAGCGCAGGCCCGGCGGGAACGGCCGGACGCTGGTGTAGTCGTTGACACCCGTCTTGTAGTAGATGACCTGCGGCCCGACCGGCGTGACGACCTGGTTGCCGTTGTACATCGTCGGCATCCAGTACCCGGACTTGTCGCCCGGGGCCACGCAGGTGGTGCCGCCGGCCTGCAGCGTGGACAGCGTGCTGGCCGCGTTGGTGGTGCGGTTGCCCATGAACGTGTGCATGTGCGACGCGCCGGGCAGGCCGGGGTAGACGATCGGGTCGTCGGGCCGGTCGTGGCTGAACCCGCAGTTGGCCTGGAACTCGTGGAAGTAGGCGTGCGGCGGGTTGTAGGTCGACGGTGTCACGCCGGTGACCTGCGGGTTCGCGAGCACGTACCCGGTGGCCGGCGGCGTGGTGCCGTTGTCGCCGTAGACCTGGAACTCCCACAGCGAGTAGCCGTAGCCGCCGTTGCGGGCGGTGCCGTACATCCGCACGTAGCGGCCGTTGCCCGTGACGTTGAGCGTCTGGGTGCCGCCGGTGCTGCTGGTGGTGCTGTAGATCGAGGTCCAGTTGCTGCCGTCGGCGGAGACCTGGATCTGGTACGCGGTCGCGTACGCGCCCTCCCACTGCAGCACCACCTGGGTGATCGCGGCGGTGGAACCGAGGTCGACGCGCAGCCACTGCGGGTCGCTGAACTGGCTGGACCAGCGGGTGGCGGGGTTGCCGTCGACGGCCGCGGTGGCGGGGGTGCCGCCGTTCTCGGTCGAGGACGCGGTGGCCGGCCTGCCTTGCGAGAGCAGGGTGACGGCCGCCTGGGCGGATTGCATGGGCACCACGGTGACCAGTGACGCCAGCAGGGCCGCAGCGGTTAGTCCCGCGAGCCTGGAGCGCCTCGGCCGGCTCTGGCCGATGGATGTCATCGAATCTCCCGGAGGGTGGGGGCTCGTCACACCGGGGCGGTGCGGCGAACCGGGACGGACGGTCCGCACCACGGGGCCGACGACGGGCATGGCGTCTCGACACCGCAGTACGATGGAGAGCGCTCTCCAACAGTGTTACGCCGCGCCCGCACATCCGTCAATGCGTCGTCCACTTTGCCCCATCAGTACCGCTCGCCGCACCGGGCGGAACACCCACCGAATCATGGTGTACGCCAGCGAAGCGCACCAGAAACCAGCAGAGAACAGTGTGATTCGGACCGATTCAGCGCAGGTATTGACGAGCGGCAACATCCGCGTAACATCTCCGCTGTGGAGAGCGCTCTCCATCGCCGGTGCCGCCCCTGGATCCGAGGCGGCGGCACCGGCGTCACGCACCGACGGCGGTCCTCGCAGACCGACGCCGGCGCCCGGAGAGCGCACGCCATGCGACGCGGACCCCTCCCGTCGCGGAGATCGCCGCTTCCGGTCAGGACCTGTCGGGCGCCCGCTGGTCCTGACCGGGCAGCGCGAGTTCCGTCCGCCGCCACGGACCCGAGCCGGGCACCCCGGCGGTGACCTCCAGCGCGTCGACGCTGTTCACGGCGAGCAACGCACTGCCGTCATCGAGGACCAGCTCCAGCCCGCCCAGCAGCCACGCCTCGATCAGGCCGCCATCGGGCACGGTGAGGCGGAAGTCGTGCTCCAGCACGCGCACCGCGGTGACCGTCGCACCGAGCAGCACCGCCAACTCGGGACGCCAGAGGTCGGCCCAGCCGACCTCCCGATCGGGGTCGTCCTGGTCGTCGGTGTCCGGCAGCGGGTCCGCGACCAGCTCGTCGCGGCTCACATAGAACCGGTCGAAACCCTCGGCGGCCAACTCCAGCCGCTCGCCCGCGAACTCCAGCAGTACAGGCAGCGTCGTGCACCGCTCGCCGTCGCCCAGGTAGCAGAGGCCGCGCATCCCGGTGAGCCTGCGCCCGACCAGCCAACGCAACCGGTCGCCGTGCGCGTCGAGCAGGCCCGCGACCGTGGTCACCGGCACCGGACGATAGCCCGCCATCCCCCACACCGGCGTGATGCTACCCGCGGCGTACTTGCTCGACCGTGACCATCGGCGACGTCGACGCCGACGCGGCTCCGGCACCCGGGCCGCAGGGCCGAGGCCCGTCGGCGGGCGACCGCCGCCAGGCAACCGCCGGCAGGCGACTGCCAGCAGGCGACCATCGGCAGCCGGCCCCCATCCGGGGCGCGGCTATCGGTGGCCGTTGCCTTCAGTGCGCGCCTCGACCGCGTCCAGCGCGGCGCCGGCGCGTTCGGCGTCGGCCGGGGCCAGCCGTTCCACGATCCTGCGGATCTCGCGGAGCTGGTTCTTGATCTCTTCCTGCTCCTCGTGCTGGAACGCGTCGTTGTCGACGATGAGCTTGCTCGCGAAGTGCGCCGTGATCAGCGGGATCACGAAGAGGATCATGACCGAGATCAGGACTCCGGCCATCACCCGGCCCTGCCAGGTCTCCGGGTAGGTGTCGCCGTAGCCCACGGTCGAGGCGGTCACCACGGACCACCAGAGCGCGTCGCCCAGGCTCTTCTCCTCCTCGACCAGCCAGTAGATGCAGCTGGACGCCACGATCAGCAGCAGGTAGCTGACGACCAGCGCCTTCGGCGAGTTGGTGAAGCGTTTGAGCAGGCTCACGGCACACATTGTGCAGGCGCGCGCAACACCGCGTCAGTGGCCGACCGGAGGGTCCGTGCGGCATCCGATCGGGTGGGCGCGAGGGCACGGAAATGTCGCCCCCGTCGATTAGAATGTGTGTACGAAAAATAATCGCTGAGCTGCGAACGGAGCCGACATGCCCACCCCTCAAGCGACCGTCGCCGACACCCCCGCCAAGCCTCTGCTGCCCTACGCCACGCTGCTGGCGTTCACCCGCTACGTGGACCGGTCGGGGCCCGCCAAGGCCGCCTTCGTCGGCAAGCTGCGCAAGCAGCGCGAGACCGGGCGCGGGTTCAACCCGCACAGCCGGCTCATCAAGGCGCTCAAGACCGACATCGACCAGCACACACCCGGCACCCACCTGGTCGAGGTCAACGACGTGGTCGATCCGCGCTGGCAGCGGCTCTACGCGTCGCTGACGGCGGGAGCGGCCAGCTACCTGACGTCCATCGAGGGGCAGGGCTGCCGGCTGACGCAGACCAACGACGCCCTCGCCATGATCGGCGACCTGCCGGTGCGCATCAGCGCCCACTTCGGGCTGCGCTACGAGGACGGCCGCAGCGAGGCGGTCCGGCTGCACTTCGACGAGGAGCCGCCCACCGCCGACCTGATCATGGCGACGCTGCACCTGCTGCGGTCGAACATGGACCAGATCCTGCCGCACGCCGAGCCGGTGCTGGTCGACGTGCGGCGGGGCATCGCCTACCGCAGCGAGCCCGGTAGGGACGCCGACGTGGACCGCTGGCTGACCGGGGAGGCGGCGGGCTTCGCCGCGATGTGGAACGTCCCGCAGCGCTGATCCGCACGCACGGCGCCCCGGCCCGCTGGTTCGCGGGCCGGGGCGTTCACGTGTGACGGTCGTCCCCCCACCGTCACCTGTGCTGAGCGCGACGGACGGCAGCGCTCAGACCAGGCCCGTCACAGGCCGTTGTCGCGGATGACCTGCGTGTACCAGCGGGCGCTGTCCTTGGGCACCCGGCGCTGGGTGTCGTAGTCGACGTAGACCAGGCCGAAGCGCTTGTCGTAGCCGTACGCCCACTCGAAGTTGTCCATCAGCGACCAGGCCAGGTAGCCGCGCACGTCGGCGCCCCGCTCGATCGCCTTGTGCACCGCCCGCAGGTGGCCGTCGAAGTACGCGATCCGGTCCGGGTCGGCGACCCGGTCGCCCTCCAGGATGTCGTGGTACGCCGAACCGTTCTCCGTGATCATCAGCGGGGTGCCCGGGTAGTCCCGGGACAGCCGGACCAGCGTGTCCGACAGGCCGGTCGCGTCGATCGGCCAGTCCATGCCGGTGACCGGCAGACCCTGCGGCGGGAAGTCGACACCCTCGCTGCCCGGGTAGTTCGCCTGGCCGACCGCGCCGACCTTGGCCCGCACCAGCGCCGGCTGGTAGTAGTTCACGCCCAGCAGGTCGATCGGCGTCGAGATGGTCTCCAGGTCGCCGTCGCGGATCGCGTCCGCGGCGCCGAAGCGCTCGAACAGCGGCAGGATGTCGGCCGGGTAGTGCCCGCGCAGCACCGGGTCCAGCCAGATCCGGTTCTGCAGGCCGTCGATGAGCCGGGCCGCGTCGCGGTCGTGCGCGTCGTGCGGGTTCTGCGGGTCGACCCGGGTCAGCACGTGCGTGATGGACAGCTCGCGCGCGCCGCCGGCCCGCAGCGCCTGCGCGGCCAGGCCGTGGCCCAGCAGCAGGTGGTGCGCGGCGAGGTAGGCGGCCTTCGGCTCGCGCCGCCCGGGGGCGTGGTCGCCGCTGGCGTACCCGAGGAAGGCCGAGCACCACGGCTCGTTCAGCGTCGTCCAGGTCGCCACCCGGTCCCCGAGCCGCGCGATGGTCGCCGCGGCCAGGTCGGCCAGGTAGTGCGCCGTGTCCCGGTTGGTCCAGCCGCCGTGGTCCTCGAGCACCTGCGGCAGGTCCCAGTGGTACAGCGTCACCATCGGTGCGATGCCGTTGGCCAGCAGCTCGTCCACGAGGCGGTCGTAGAAGTCGAGGCCGCGCGGGTTGACCGGGCCGGAGCCGTCGGGCTTGACGCGCGGCCACGCCACCGAGAACCGGTAGGTGCCCAGGCCCAGCTCCGACATGAGGCGGACGTCGTCGCGGTAGCGGTGGTAGTGGTCGCAGGCCACGTCACCGCTGTGGTTGCGAAACACCCGCCCCGGCTCGCGGGACATGGTGTCCCAGATCGACGGCATGCGCCCGTCCTCGGTCGCCGCCCCCTCGATCTGGTACGACGCGGTCGCCGCGCCCCAGCGGAATCCCTGGGGGAAGGACAGCCGCACGGGCGCGGCGATCTCCTGTGGCAGAACGCTGGTCATCCCTTGATCGCCCCTTGCATGATGCCTCCGATGATGTGCTTGCCCAGCGCCACGAAGACGATGAGCAACGGGACCGTCGCGATGATCGTTCCGGTGAGCGACAACGAGAAGTCCGTGATGTAACCGCTGGCCAGCGCCGACAGCGCGACCTGCACGGTCGGGTCCTCCGGGGTGAGCACGACCAGCGGCCAGAAGAAGTCGTTCCAGGCCGTCATGAACGTGAGCATGCCCAGCACCGCCGCCGCGGGCTTCGACACCGGCAGGACCACGTGCCAGAAGATGCGCAGCGTGGTGCAGCCGTCGGCACGGGCCGCCTCGATCAGCTCGGTCGGCACGGCCTCCCCGAGGTACTGCGTCATGAAGAACACGCCGAACGCGCTGACCAGGCCCGGCGCGATGACCGCGTACATGGTGCCGGTCCACTCGATCTTGGCCATGAGCATGTACAGCGGGATGATGCCGAGCTGCGTCGGGACCATCATCGTCGCGACGACCATGACCAGCAGCGCGTTGCGGCCCTTGAAGTTCAGCTTCGCGAACGCGAAGCCGGCCAGCGTGGAGAACAGCACCACGCTGAGCGTGATCGCGCCCGACACCATGAACGAGTTGGCCAGCGCCTTGGCGAAGTCGATCGTGCCGAAGGCCCGCTCGATGTTCTCGAACAGGTTCGGGCCCAGGCCGAGCGGTGGCGGGACCTGGCCCAGGATGCCGTTGTCGTGCGAGCCGACGACGAACGACCAGTACAGCGGAAACGCCGAGAACAGCGCCAGGCCGGTGAGGGCGAGGTAGGTGAGCTTGCCGGGACGGCGCTCCACGAAGCCCTTGTAGCGTCGCGACGGCGCGGGCGCGGCGGCCTCGGCGGCGCGGTCCGGACGGGTCAACGTGGTAGTCATCAGGACCTCCGCAGGCGGCTGGTCAGGAAGTAGTTGATCGCCGC
>NZ_JBHTAC010000082.1:0-12905 GCF_042663325.1 Catellatospora aurea | reverse complement strand
GCTGCCGCACCGGTCACCGGCGAGGCCGCGGCCGCACCGGTCTCCCCCGCGCCCGTGTCGGCCGCGCCGGTCTCGGCGAACCCGGTCTCCCCGGCCGCGCCGCCGACCCCGACCGTGGCCACCCCGGACACGGTGCTGCCCGTCGCCGCGAGCGCGGCCGGCGCGGCCACCGCGCTGTCCGCCCCGACGATGCTGCACCCGCTGGTCCGCCCGGGTGCCGCGCCCACGCCCGCCGCCGAGCCCGCGGCGACCACGGCGACGGTCACCGGTGACGCGGCCGCGGCTGCCGCCGCGACGGCCGAGCCGGAGCCGGAGGCCACCCCGGAGGCGGGTCCCGACCCGGAGCAGGTGCTGGCGGCGTACGAGTGGCGCTTCCACCACGAGACCCTGCGTGAGCTGGTCGACAACCCGGACGAGCTGCGGGAGATCCGCGACCGGCTCACCGAGAAGCTCACCCCGGCCACCGACAACCCGACCCGGGCCCGGCTGCTCAGCCTGCGGGCCGTGGTCTCGCGCATCCTCGGCGACCTGACCAAGGCGCTGTCGGACGGCAAGATGGCGCTGGTGCACGCCGAGGCGACCGGCGAGCTGCGCCGCATCGCGCTGGCCAAGGCCCGCCTGGCGCACGTGCTGCAGTGGCGCGGCGACTTCACCGAGGCCGACAAGCTGTTCGCCGAGGCCAACTCCACCGAGCTGCCCGACCGGCTGCGCGCCACCATGCACGAGCACGCCGGGCGGTCCTGCCTGGACCAGGGCCGCTACATGGAGGCGTTCAACCACTTCGAGAAGGCCCTCGAACTGCGCAAGGTCGAGGACCCGGAGCTGATCTCGCGCACCGAGATGGCGCTCGACGCCGTCTCGATGAAGATCGCCGAGAACGGCATGGGCCCGTACCCGCGCAGCATGGACGAGATCCTGCAGGTCAGCAAGCCGCCGGTGCCGCGCTTCGACGAGCGGGTGCAGTGCTGGGGCTTCGCCGGGTCCGACGGCCGCACGGTGATCTCCCCCGCGTTCGCCGACGTGCAGCCGTTCCGCGACGGCGCGGCGTGGGTACGCCGCCCGGAGATGGAGACCTGGGAGCTGATCGACGAGGCGGGCACCCGGCTCATCGACGGCCGGGCCGGCTGGCTCGGCGTGGGCTCGTTCTCCGACGGGCTGGCCTGGGTGTCGCGCGACGGCGCGGGCAACTGGGTCGCCATCGACAAGCAGGGCCGGGTCATCATCTCGACCGGCTTCGAGGACGTGCGCCCGTTCCGCCGGGGCCTGGCCGCGGTGCGCCGGGGCGGCTGGGGCGCGGTCGACAAGCAGGGCCGGGCCGTGGTGCCGTTCCAGTTCACCGGCTTCGCGACCGCGCTGACCGACGGCCGCTACGTCGACGGCTTCTCCGACGAGGGCCTGGCCATCGTGGACGCGGGCGGCCGCAAGGGCGTGGTGGACCGCACCGGCGCCGTGGTGGTGCCGCCCGTGCACCCCGCCCTGGTCATCCACCCGGTGGCGTTCCTGATCGCGGGCCCGTCCGGCCGCTGGGGCGCGCTCGACCGCAAGGGCCGCCCGTTCATCGACCCGGAGCTGCCCAGCCGCCAGGTCGTCATGGAGGAGCTGGACCGCCTGCTCGCCGACACGAAACCGGTTCTGTAGAGCAATCCACCCTATGGCGGGTCCCGAACCGGGCGGCATAGGGTCTCCGTATGGAGTTTCGGCATTTGGGCCGTTCCGGGATGCTCGTCAGCGAGATCTCGTACGGAAACTGGATCACCCACGGCTCGCAGGTCGAGGAGGACGCCGCCGACGCGTGTGTGCGCGCGGCCCTCGACAGCGGGATCACCACCTTCGACACCGCCGACGTGTACGCGGGCACCCGCGCCGAGTCGGTCCTCGGCCGCGCGCTGAAGGGCGAGCGCCGCGAGGGCCTGGAGATCTTCACCAAGGTCTTCTGGCCGACCGGTGCGGGACGCAACGACCGGGGCCTGTCCCGCAAGCACATCATGGAGTCGATCAACGGCTCGCTGACCCGCCTGCAGACCGACTACGTCGACCTGTACCAGGCGCACCGCTACGACTACGCGACCCCGCTGGAAGAGACGATGGTGGCCTTCGCCGACATCGTGCACTCCGGCAAGGCGCACTACATCGGCGTCTCCGAGTGGAAGGCGTCGGAGATCCGCGCCGCCCACGCGCTGGCCGCCGAGCTGAAGATCTCGCTGGTGTCGAGCCAGCCGCAGTACTCGATGCTGTGGCGGGTCATCGAGGCCGAGGTCGTGCCGACCTGCGAGGAGCTGGGCCTCGGCCAGATCGTGTGGTCGCCGATGGCGCAGGGTGTGCTGAGCGGCAAGTACCTGCCGGGCCAGCCGCCGCCGGCCGGTTCGCGGGCCACCGACGAGAAGTCGGGCGCGGGCTTCATCGCGCGCTGGCTCGACGAGGACGTGCTGACCCGGGTGCAGCTGCTCAAGCCGCTGGCCGAGCAGGCGGGCCTGACCATGGCTCAGCTGGCCATCGCGTGGGTGCTGCAGAACCCGAACGTCTCGTCGGCGATCGTCGGCGCGACCCGCCCGGAGCAGGTGTACGACAACGTCAAGGCCTCGGGCGTGAAGCTCGACGCGGACCTGATGAAGGCGATCGACGAGATCGTCGACCCGATCACGGAGCGGGACCCGGCCAAGACCGTGTCCCCCGCCGAGCGGCCGTGAGGTGACGTCGGGGGCCGCCCGCATGGACGGCCCCCGACGGTTCCAGGGGTCAGGCCCCCTGCAGGCTCATCCGGTACTCGTCGCGGTCGCCCTCGACGAGGATCACCTCCACCGCGCCGGCGCTGACCAGGTCACGCCAGGTCTGGCCGAGCCACGACTCGGCATCGGCCTGGTTGCTGAACGTCTCGTTCGGGCCTTCGACCGGCTTGCCCGCCGCGTCCTCGTACCGCCAGCTCCACGTCATGACGATCAGCTTATCCGCCGCCGGTGATCCGGCCGCGCAGGCGGCGCATCCGCTGACCCGCTCCGCCGCCGAAGGTCATAAGGTACGGGCATGTCGCATGACGGTTGGCCCCCACACTTCGGGGCACGGGTGCTGGTGCTCGGCGGTATTCGCTCCGGCAAGAGCGAGTACGCCGAATCGCTGCTGTCGGGCGCGCGCTCGGTGCGCTACCTGGCCACCGCGCTGGCGGACGGCGGTGACCCGGCGTTCGCCGACCGGGTGGCCGCGCACCGCGAGCGCAGGCCGCACTCCTGGATCACCGTCGAGACGTACGGCGACCCGGCCGCCCTGGTCGACGCGCTCGGGCAGGCCGCCGCCGAGGACACGCTGATCGTCGACGACCTCGGCGGCTGGGTCGTGAACCTGCTGGACCGCGACGACGCGAGCGTGCACGTCAGCCGGCTGGCCGCCGCCGTAGCCGGGTGTGCGGCGCGGGTGGTGCTGGTCAGCCCCGAGGTCGGGCTGTCCGTCGTGCCGCCGTCGGAGGCGGGCGTGCGCTTCGCCGACCTGATGGGACTGGTCAACCAGGCCGTCGCCGCCGCCTGTGACGCGGTGGCCCTCGTCGTCGCGGGACAGCCCGTCTGGCTGCGCGGCGGGGACGCCGGTGCCGCAGGCGCGACCACGGCCGGTGCGCCGACAACCGTGACGATCCCGTCCGTTCCCGTGATCCCCAGCCCCGAGGTGCTCACCCCGGTCGCCGCCGCGCCGAGGCCGTCGGCCGCGCTGACCGAGAGCACCCAGGCCCTGCCGCTCGTGGCCACGGGCGTGGTCATCGGGCCGAACATGGACCTGCCCATCCCGGACGGCGACGCCCGCGAGGCCGCCCGCGACCACCTGCACCTGCTCGACATCCCCGGCGCAGGCCTGGGCCGGCTGGCCGAGATCGTGCTGTTCGCGGCGGGAGCGCAGGGACGTACCGTGCCGCTGCCCTGGCAGCAGCCCCGGATGCTGCTGCTGCACGGCAACCACGAGGGCGATTCGGCCGCCGGGCAGACCCCGCACGGGGCGGCGCTGCTCGCGGCGCAGGCCCGCCGTGGGGAGGGCCCGATCGGGCTGCTGGCCGCCGAGAACGGGGTCAGCCTGCAGATCGTCGACACGGCGACGGCCGAGGCCATCGAGCACAGCCCGGCGGCCGAACAGGACACCGTCGAGGGGCTGCTGCGCTACGGCTGGCAGCTCGCCGACGAGGCCGTCGACAGCGGGGTGGACCTGCTGGTGCTGGGCTCGTGCGGAGTCGGCGCCGAGGCCGCGGCCGCCGCCGTGGTGTCCGCGGTGACCGGCGCGGAGGTGCCCGGCCTGCTGGCCCGGGTGGTCAGCGCCGACGGCACGGTCGACGACGCCGCGTGGATGCGGCGCTGCGCCGCGGTGCGCGACGCGCTGCACCGGGTCCGCGGGCGGGTGCTGCCGGCCAAGGAGCTGCTCACCGAGCTGGGCGGGCCGGATCTGGCGGTCGCGGCCGGCGTGATCCTGGGCGCGACGGCCCGGCGTACGCCGGTGCTGCTGGACGGGCCGGTCGGCGTCGCCGCCGGGCTGGTCGCCCGGGACCTGGGCAGCCAGTCGCGGCTGTGGCTGGCGCTGGCCGACACCGGCCGGCACCCGACCACCGTGCTCGCCGCCGACGTGCTCGGCCTGACCCCGCTGACCGACCTGAACACCGGTCTCGGCGAGGGCGCGGGCGCGCTGCTGGCGCTGCCGCTGCTGCGTTCGGCGCTGACCCTGGCCGCGTCGCTGCCCGCCCTGCCGCCGCTGCTCGACGAGCCGCCCGCGCACCTGCAGGAGCCCGAGGACGAGCCGGACGACGCCACCGACCCGGCAGTGTCCCGCGCCGATGACGCCTCCATCGTGGACTGACGCTCCGGCGACCGGCGGATCCTGGTTCGACGGCCTGCGGCTGGCGCTGACCACGTTCACGGTCGCGCCGGTCGCCGGGCCGCGCAGGCTGGACCGGGTCGTCGCCGGCCGGGCCATGACGCTGGGCCCGGTGGTCGGCGCACTGCTTGGTGCCCTGCTCGGCGGCCTGCTGGCGGCGTTCGCGGCGGGACTGCCCGCGCTGGTCGCCGCGACGCTGGCGGTGGGCCTGGCCGCGCTGCTGAGCCGCGGGCTGCACCTGGACGGGCTCGCGGACACGGTCGACGCGCTGGGGTCGTACCGTTCGCGCGAGCGCGCCCTGGAGATCATGAAGTCGCCGGAGGTCGGCCCGTTCGGCGTGGTCGCCCTGATCCTGGTGCTGCTGCTGCAGGTCGGGGCGCTGGCGCAGCTGTCGGCGCGGACGATCAGCGCGGTGGCGTCGGCGGTGGCCGCGTCCGTCGCGGGTGGACGGCTCGCGATCGCCGAGGCCTGCCGCCGGGGCGTGCCCGCGGCGCGGCCCGGCGGCATGGGCGCCCTGGTCGCGGGCACGGTGCACCCGGTCGCGCTCGTGCCGGCCACGCTGCTCGTCGCCGCGCTCGCGGTGCCGGCCGTGCCCGGCCGGCCGTGGCAGGGCCCGGCCGCCGTGCTCGCCTCGCTGATCGTCGTGGCCGCCCTGCGGGTCCATCTGGTACGCCGGTTCGGCGGGGTCACCGGGGACGTGCTCGGTTTCCTGTCCGAAACGGCGACCACGGTGATCGCCATCGGACTGATTCTCTTATGACCCGCGGCCCGCTAGCATTCGCGAATGATCTTCGAATCCGCCACTCCGCTCGCCCGCGCCTGCGACGCGCTGGTGCGCGCCCGCCGCGAGCGCGACATCGAGGCCTTCGAGTCGGCCACGGCGCAGCTGTGGGAGGCCGCGCAGACGGCCCCGGCGGACGAGCTCACCACCGCCCTGACCGCCTGCGCCGACCTGCTCGGCGAGCTCGGGCCCGGCTTCGGCGGCGAGTTCGCGGTGCTCTGCGGCGCGCTGATCGAGCTCGGCGCGTCACCGGAGCCGCTGGTCCCGGTGCTGCGTGAGCGGCTCACCGAGGTGGCGGGCCTGTCGGCGGAGTTCGCCGCCGTGTGGGCGCGCGAGTTCCCCGGCGAGGGCACCCCCGAGCCCGACCCCGCGGAGTTCGAGACCACCCTGGAGCGCCTCGACGCGGCCATTCCGCCGGACCACGCCGTACGGCTCGTCGAGAGCTGGTTCGGGCTGCAGGCCTGGATGCGCTGCGCCACCACACTGCTGCAGAAGTCGGCCGCGGCGCGGCGGGCCTGCCAGGCCGAGCCGGCGTTGCGGGCGGCGGTGTCCGCGCTGGAACCCGAGCGCGAGGACATGACCTGGTTGGCCATGCTGCTGGCGGTGCTCGACGGGGAGCGGCTGCTGGTGCTGCACCGGGCCACCGGACGCGGCTGGCGTATGACGATCGGCGGGATCGCCGACAACTTCCAGCTGCACACCCTGCTGGCCGCGACCCTGTCCGGCCCCGACGCCGACGGCCTGCTGGAGGGTCTGTCGGTCGACGCGGCCTGGACCGCGGTGGCACTGGACGCACCGGCCACCTCGTTCGGCGGCCAGGTGACCGGTTCGTTCAACCTGGTCGACGCGTACGGCGCGTGGATCTGGAACGAGGGCGTGCCTGCCGACATCCCGGCGCTGGACGGGGTGCGGGTGGTCGTGCTGGACCCGCCGCCCTACGCCCGGAGCTGGGACAACATCCGCCGCTACCCGATGATGGCGGCCTCGATCGCGCTCGACGAGGTGCTGTCCGCCGACGAGGCGGCCTCGTGGCTGGGCCGCGTCAGCGAAGCGAAGGGCTTCGACGGTCAGGCTTGATCCCGGCGGTCAGGCCTGCGCGTCGTACTGCTTGACCAGCTTCTTCGGCGCGGTCCGCCGCCACGCCTCGACGACCAGCTCGCGCAGCTCGGCCGGGTCCACCCGGGACAGCTCGACCCGCACCCAGCCGAACCGCCCGACGTACGCCGCCGCCGAGTACACCTCCGGCGCGGCGGCGAGCAGTGCGGCCTGCTCCTCCTTGGAGGCCTTGACCGACATCGTGTCGCTGCCCGGCATGCCGGAGGCGAACATCTTGTCGCCGACCCGCAGCGTCGGGTGCCCCCACTCCTCGACCATCACCTCGGCGCAGCCGGGCAGCGCGAGCACCCAGTCCCTCACCTGCTCATACGTGACCGCCATGGCGACCACCCTAGGCCATCGGCAAACCCGCTGCCGGACCGGCGATCGGCCTGGCGGCGGCAGGCGCCCGGCCCGCGCGACCACCCGTCACCGGCTCGTCCCCTGGCGGGAATCCGCCGTCGCGGATGCCGGTCCGGGCAGCCCCGAGACGACAGTCATCGCTGAGCGGCTACATCTTTTTTGATGTGGACACATCAAAAAAGATGTAGCCGCTCACGCACATCATCACGCCGTTGACGTCACGCTCCGTGTCCGGCTCATGCCGACGCCGCACCCGGCAGCCGGTGGCCGTCAGTCGCGTCACCACGACGTGCTCCCCTGCGGCCCGCCCTGCAGACCGCCCCAGGGCTCGCCCCCACCGGCCATGCTGCAGACCGAGGGCGCGATGCTCCGGGAGGCCGTCCGTGCGGTGCCCACGCCATCCATCACCCCGACCGCGCCGAACAGGCTCACCCGACCGCAGCCCGGCCCCGTCAGCGGGCCGTGGTCACTTGACGGACGGCTGCACGAACGGCGGCTTGGTGACCGTCATGGAGCTGCGGCGGCCGCGGACGTCGACCTCGACGGTGTCGCCCTCGGTGAGGGCGGCGGAGGTGTCGAGCAGGGCGAGGGCGATGCCGATCTTGCGGGTAGGCGAGAAGGTGCCGCTGGTGATCTCGCCGACGGGCTGGTCGCCGGAGAGCACGGTCATGTGGGCGCGGGGGATGCCCCGGTCGTTGGCGACCAGGCCCCACAGGGTGCGGCGCGGGCCGGCGGCCTTCTCGGCGGTCAGCACGTCGCGGCCCCAGAAGGCAGGCTTGTTCCAACCGACGGCCCAGCCGGCGCGGGCCTGCACGGGGGTGATGTCCAGGGACAGGTCCTGGCCGTGCAGGGGGTAGCCCATCTCCGTACGCAGGGTGTCGCGCGCGGCCAGGCCGCAGGCGCGGGCGGGCACGCTCGCACCGAACAGCGCGTCCCAGACGCGGGTCGCGTCGGCCGACGGGACGACCAGCTCGTAGCCGTGCTCGCCGGTGTAACCGGTGCGGCACACGGTCAGGGTGACCCCGTCGAGGTCCGCTGTGGCGAAGCTCATGTACTCGTGGTCGGTGGGCAGGCCCAGCTCGGCCAGCAGTTCCGCCGAGCGCGGACCCTGCACCGCCAGCACCGCGAAGTCCGCGTGCTCGTTGGTGACGGTCAGCTCGGCGGGCGCGGCGGCGGTCAGCCGGCGCACGACCTCGGTGGTGTTGGCCGCGTTCGGGATCAGGAAGACGTGGTCGTCGCCGTAGAGGTAGGCGATGATGTCGTCGACCACGCCGCCGGTCGCGTCGTCGCAGCACAGCGTGTACTGCGCCTTGCCGGGTTTGATGCGGCCCAGGTCGTTGGACAGGCAGGCGTTGACGAAGTCCGCCGCGCCCGGCCCCGTGATCCGTGCCTTGCCCAGGTGGCTGACGTCGAACACGCCCACGCCCTCGCGGACCGCGGCGTGCTCCTTGAGCACCCCGCCCCCGGCGTACTCCAGCGGCATGTCCCAGCCACCGAAAGCGGCGAACTTCGCCCCCAGCGCCATGTGACGATCGTGCAAAGGCGATGTGAGCAGGTCGGCTGAGTCTTTTGAACCCATGTCGGTCATGAGCGCAACTTACCCTGGCGTTTGGGGTTCGTTAGCATCGGCGCAGCAACCCACGTCCACCAGGAGTACTTTGTGACCACGCCCACCACGGCTCTGCCCACGCTGAGCCTCGCCGACACCGACCCCGCCGACCTCACCGTGGACGCCGTCGTCATCGGCGTACACAGTCAGGAAGGCGCCGAGGGCACGGTCGGCGAGCTGCTGCTGGCGTCCGGGGCCGAGAGCATCGCCGCCGCGTTCGACGGCAAGCTGACCGCCACCCTGGCGCTGCTGGGGGCCACCGGCGGCGCGGGCGAGGTCACCAAGCTCGCCACGCTCGGCACCATCACCGCTCCCGTGCTGGTCGCCGTCGGCCTGGGCGGCGAGCCCACCGGCCCGGCGCCCGCCCCCGACACCCTGCGGCGCGCCACCGCCGCCGCCGTCCGCGCGCTGGCCGGCGCGAAGAAGGTCGTGCTGGCCCTGCCCCTGTCCGACGACGCCGACGACAGCGGCGCGCTGACCCTGCGCGCGGTCGCGGAGGGCGCGGCGCTGGGTGCGTACCGGTTCACCGGTTACAAGGGCAAGCCGGCCGCCGGCCGCAAGGACCCGGTCACCGCGGTGTCGGTGCTGGTGCCCGACGCCAAGGAGGCCGGCGCCAACGCCGAGCTCAAGCGCGCCGGCGTGGTCACCGCCGCGGTCGCCCGCACCCGCGACTGGGTGAACGCCCCCGCCAACCTGCTGCGCCCGCCGAACTTCGCCGACGAGATCGCCGCGCTGGCCGGCAAGGCCGGGCTCGACGTCGAGGTGCTCGACGAGAAGGCGCTCATCGAGGGGGGCTTCGGCGGCATCCTCGCCGTCGGCATGGGCTCGGCCGCCAAGCCGCGCCTGGTGAAGATCACGTACGCGCCGGCCGAGTCGACCACCAAGGTGGCGCTGATCGGCAAGGGCATCACCTTCGACACCGGCGGCGTGTCCATCAAGCCCGCCCAGGGCATGTGGGAGATGAAGTCGGACATGGCCGGCGCGGCCGCCGTGGCCAGCACCATGGCCGCGATCGCCGAGCTCAAGCCCGCCGTGGCGGTGACCGCGTACATCCCGATCGCGGAGAACATGCTGTCGGGCGAGGCGTACCGGCCCGGTGACGTGATCACCATGCGCAGCGGCAAGAAGGTCGAGGTGCTCAACACCGACGCCGAGGGCCGCATGATCCTGGCCGACGCCATCGCGCTGGCCTGCGAGGCCCAGCCCGACTACCTGATCGAGACCTCGACGCTGACCGGCGGCCAGGTCATCGCGCTCGGCAAGAAGATCGCCGGCGTGATGGGCTCGGAGAAGCTGGCCCAGCGCACCAAGGCCGCCGGCGACCTGGTCGGCGAGCCGACCTGGCCGATGCCGCTGCCGGACGAGATCCGCAAGTCGATGGAGTCCGACGTCGCCGACATCCTGCAGGTCAGCGCGGGCATGGAGCGCGCCGGCCACATGCTGCAGGGCGGCGTGTTCCTGCGCGAGTTCGTCACCGAGGGCGTCGAGTGGGCCCACATCGACATCGCGGGCCCGTCCTTCCACTCCGGCGAGGCCACCGGCCACTGGAGCAAGGGCGGCACGGGTGTCCCCGTCCGCACCCTCCTCGCCCTGGTCGACGACATCGCGGCGAACGGCTGAGAAGCGGAGCGGAGCGGCCGCCGAGCCGCCGATCAGGCACAGCGGCGAACGGCTGAGCGGTCCGCTGACGGGTGAAGGTCGCTGTCTCCGGTCGTGATCTGCGGTGGGACCGCAGGTTTCGACCGGAGACAGCGATCTTTCTTTATTCCGCCGGGCGGAGCTTCTGGCGGGCGTTGAAGTCGCGCATGCGCTGGGGGTAGCCCACGAGCTGGACGTCGTAGACCGGCATGGACAGGCGCTGGGCGAACTGGCGCACCGCCGTCGGGCTGGGCATGCGGCGGCGGGTCCACTCGCCGTCGTGGGCGATCAGGATGACCGTGGTCCCGGTCACCGTCGTACGGGGCTCGATGAACGCCTCGACGCCGCGGCGGGACTGCGCGAACTGCTCCAGATGGGTGACGTCGGCCGGGTTGGCCGGGCGATCTGCCGGGGACCCGCCCCGGCGGCGGAACCAACCCACACCTGCTCCTCTCCGAAGGTGCCTCTGCGGTGCGCATGGTACCGGGCAAGAGTAGCCAGACGTGTCCTTGAGCACCTCGGTGCGCGGGAGCACGCCCACAGTGACAAGATGGCCGAGTGTGGGCTGAGCACACGCTGGCCCACGGTGACGCGAAGTGGCAATGACGCGACCTTGGAGCGATCGTGAGCGAGACCTTTGACGTAGTCATCCTCGGCGGCGGCAGCGGTGGTTATGCCACCGCGCTGCGTGCGGCGCAGCTGGGTCTGTCCGTCGCGCTGATCGAGAAGGACAAGCTGGGCGGCACCTGCCTGCACCGGGGCTGCATCCCGACGAAGGCGCTGCTGCACGCCGGCGAGGTCGCCGACCAGACCCGCGAGGCGGCGCACATCGGCATCAAGGCCGAGCTGATCCAGATCGACATGGCGGGCGTGAACTCGTACAAGGACGGCGTGGTCGCCGGCCTGTACAAGGGCCTGCAGGGTCTGATCAAGTCCGCGAAGGTCACCTACCTCGAGGGCAAGGGCACCCTGGTCGCCCCGAACGCCGTCGAGGTGAACGGGCAGCGGGTCACCGGCCGCAACATCGTGCTGGCCACCGGGTCGTACTCGAAGAGCCTGCCCGGCCTGGAGCTGGACGGCGAGAAGGTCATCGCCAGCGAGCACGCGCTGACCCTGGACCGCGTGCCCACGTCCGCGATCGTGCTGGGCGGCGGCGTGATCGGCGTCGAGTTCGCCAGCGCGTGGAAGTCGCTGGGCGCCGACGTGACCATCGTCGAGGCGCTGCCCCGCCTGGTCGCGGCCGAGGACCCGGACATCTCGAAGCAGCTGGAGCGCACGTTCCGCAAGCGCGGCATCGGCTTCAAGGTCGGCAAGCCGTTCGAGAAGGTCGAGAAGACCGACTCCGGTGTGAAGGTCACCATCGCCGGCGGCGAGACCCTGGAGGCCGAGCTGCTGCTGGTCGCCGTGGGCCGCGGCCCGGCCACCGCCAACTGCGGCTTCGAGGCCCAGGGCGTGACCATGGAGCGCGGCTTCGTGATGACCGACGAGCGCCTGCGCACCAACCTGCCCAACGTGTACGCCGTCGGCGACATCGTGCCCGGCCTGCAGCTGGCGCACCGCGGCTTCGCGCAGGGCATCTTCGTCGCGGAGACGATCGCCGGGCAGAACCCGGCCCCGATCGTCGAGTCGGGCATCCCGCGCGTCACCTACACCGACCCCGAGATCGCGTCGGTCGGCATCACCGAGGCCCAGGCCAAGGAGAAGTTCGGCGCGGACGCCATCGAGACGTACAACTACAACCTCGGCGGCAACGGCAAGAGCAAGATCCTGGGCACCCAGGGCTTCGTGAAGCTGGTCCGTCAGAAGGACGGCCCGGTCGTGGGCATCCACATGATCGGCGCCCGGATCGGCGAGCAGGTCGGCGAGGCCTCGCTGATCGTCAACTGGGAGGCGTTCCCGGCCGAGGTCGCGGCGCTCATCCACGCCCACCCGACGCAGAACGAGGCGCTCGGCGAGGCGCACCTGGCGCTGGCGGGCAAGCCGCTGCACGCGCACAACTGAGCGAATAAGCTCACCTCGTCCTTTTATCACTGCGGATCTGCACTTAACTGAGGAGTCTGAAGCAATGCCGGTATCGGTAACCATGCCGCGGCTCGGCGAGAGTGTCACCGAGGGCACCGTCACCCGGTGGCTCAAGCAGGAGGGTGACCGGGTCGAGGTCGACGAGCCGCTGCTCGAGGTCTCCACCGACAAGGTCGACACGGAGATCCCGTCGCCGGCGGCCGGCATTCTCAGCAAGATCATCGTCGGTGAGGACGAGACCGCTGAGGTAGGCGCCGAGCTCGCCATCATCGGCGGCGAGGGCGACAGCCCGGCCGCGGCCGCACCGGCTCCGGCCGCGCCCGCCGCCGAGGCGCCTGCCCCGGCCGCCCCGGTCCAGGAGGCGGCACCGGCGCCGGCTCCCGCCGCCGCTGCCTCGGCCGCGGCTCCCGCCGGGGACGCCACCCCGGTGAAGATGCCCGCGCTCGGCGAGAGCGTCACCGAGGGCACCGTCACCCGCTGGCTGAAGGCCGTCGGCGAGTCGATCGAGGTCGACGAGCCGCTGCTCGAGGTCTCCACCGACAAGGTCGACACGGAGAT
>NZ_JBHTAC010000081.1:0-13994 GCF_042663325.1 Catellatospora aurea | reverse complement strand
GGTCTCCGGCTGGCCGGAGACCGCGACTTTTTAAGAGTTGCAGCGGGAAGGCGGGACGCCAGGCCCGGGGCCCGTGGGGCAGGGTCAGCCGGCCACCGGGGCGGCGACAGCGGGTTCGGCGGTGCGCTGGGTGAGGTCCATGCGGCCGGACAGCTCCCAGGGCGCCTGGAACGGGAAGTACGCCTCCATGAAGTCGCGCACCATCTCGGTCTGCTCGTCCATCTCCCCGGCGGCCGAGTTGGTGTCGTTGAGGCAGAACACGTCGACGTTGCGCTGGCGGACCAGCCGGGCCAGCATGACGGGGGCGATCAGGCGGCCCAGGTCGATGTAGACGTGGCTGATCGAGCCGGGCACCGAGCGCCCGGTGCTGTGCGCCCAGTAGTGCGCCAGCGACGACGGGATGGACAGGTCGCCGCGGTCGCGGAACTGGTGCGAGGCGGTCGCGTGCGACTCCTCGCGCAGCTCGGTCTCGATCTCCTCCAGCACCGCGCGCAGCAGCGGGTACGGCACGTGCCGCATCTTCTGGTAGAGCTGGGTGCCGAAGCGTTCCTGGAGCAGCCGGCGGTTGTTCTTCGCGGCGACGTCGACGGGCGCGTCGGCGGGCGCGGGCGGGTTGACGTCGACCAGCGAGCTGGACGGGAAGAACTTGGCCACCCCGTTGGCGAAGAAGAACTGGGTGGGCAGCACGGGCCGGCCCAGGATCATGTCGTCGTTGAAGTACAGGAAGTGCTCCGACAGGCCGGCCACCTTGTGCAGCCGCGACTCGATGGCGTGCGAGTTGAAGGTCGGCAGCACCCCCACGTCGCCGAAGATCTCCTTGTGCGAGACCAGCGTGACGTGCGGCGACGTCGGGTCGAGCCAGGACGGCGTCTGGTCGTCGGTCACCAGGTAGATGTGGTTGACCCACGGGGCGAACGCGTGCAGCGAGCGCATCGAGTAGAGCAGCTCGTCGCGTGAGGTGAACCGGGAGTCGTTGGTGGCCAGTCCCGCGAACGAGTCGTCGGGGTCCTCGCCGAGGGCCAGCGCCTTGCGGCTGCGCCAGGCCGGGTCGTCGCCGTCCACCCAGGTGTAGACGACGTCGATGGGGAACTGCACGTCGTTGGGGCCGGGCTCGGCGTAGACGGCGCGGCTGCGGTAGCGCGGCTCGGCGTCGCGCGGCACGAACGCCGACAGGCGCGCGGCGGCGACGTACTGCGTCGGGTTGTCCACGCTGACGACGGTGCCGACCTTGTGGTTGCGCGGTCCGACCTGGCGCGGGGCCTGCCAGCCCTGCTGCTTCACGGTGGACCAGAACTCGATCTCGCAGGCGTACGCGTCCTGGGTGAGCGGCATGTTCGCCGCGCCCCCGGCGGACCGGTAGACCTGCACCACCGCGCAGCGCTGCGGGCTGACCCGGCGGCCGGCGACGTCGAGGGTCCGGATGACGGTGTCCCCGCCGGCCCTGCCCCGCAGCAGGCGCAGCACCTGCGCGCGGTGCTCGGCCGCGACGGCGACCGCGCTGCGCCGCGGGTCGGTGTGCGGCAGGCAGAAGTAGTCGACGCCGTCGGCTTCCAGCAGCCCGGTCACGGTCTGCAGATTGTCGTGCCAGGCGTGGGCGGGCGACGAGCCGCCGGACGCGGTGGCGGGGCCGGCGGGCCGGGTGCGGGACGGTCCACCGACGAGCAGCTTGGCGATGCGGACCCGTTGGCGCAGCGGGAGCCGGTAGGCGGCGGCGCGCAGCGCGGGTCTCGGCAGGAGGCGTTTGACAATCTGCTTCACAACAACCCAACATAGGTTATAAGCCGCATAGGACTGCGTATTTGGTTAATAAGGACATTCATGTTGACTGCCGTTTTCAGCCGTCAGGGGGTCAACGCTTGACCCGCCCACAACCGCACGCTTTCGGCCCGGCCCCGTTCGGCGCCCGGCTCGCCCGCAGCCTTCCGATCACGATTCCGGCGCTGGTCACCCTGCTCGTGGTGCTGGTCGGACACGACCGGCGCGCCCTCTGGCGCGACGAGTACGCCACCTGGTGGGCCGCCTCGCTCACCACCGACCAGCTGGAACTCCTGCTGTCCAAGGTAGATGCGGTGTTCGCGCCGTTCTACCTGTTCACCCGGGCGTGGGTCGCCCTCTTCGGGGACGGCCTGACCAGCCTGCGGCTGCCCTCGGCACTGGCCATGGCCGCCGCCGCGGGCCTGCTCGGCGCGCTCGGCCGGCGGCTGTTCTCCCCCGGCGCCGGCCTGGTCGCCGGGCTGCTGTTCGCCCTGCTGCCCGCGGTCTCCCGCTACGGCGAGGAGGCCCGGCCGTACGCGTTCGCGCTGGCGTTCGCCGTGGCGGGCGCGCTGGCCCTGCTGCGGGCGCTGGAGCAGCCGGAGCGGTGGCGGCGCTGGGTGCCGTACGCGCTGATCGTCGCCGCCATCGGCTGGTCGCACCTGGTCGCGCTGACGGTGCTGGCCGCGTACGCGGTGGCAGTGCTCGGCGCGGTGGGACTGCGCTCGGCCGCGCTGCGTAACTGGCTGATCGCCACCGCCGTGGGCGGCCTGCCCGTGCTGCCGCTGCTGTGGCTGGGCAAGCGGCAGACCGGTCAGATCGGCTGGATCGGCGACCGGGGCGAGGAGTCGATCCGGGAGTTCATCACCAGCATCTTCGGTTCGCTCTGGGTCGGCCTGGCGGTGCTGGGGCTGGCGCTGCTCTCGGTGCGCCTGGCCGAGCCGCGCCGACGTTTCCTGCTGGCCTGGGCGCTGCTGCCACCGGCCGCCGTGCTGGCGCTCACCCCGGTGATCAACATGATGCTGTCGCGGTACCTGCTGTTCACCGTGCCCGCCTGGGTGCTGCTGGCCGCCTGCACGCTGCGCGAGGCGTCGGCCCGGGTGGCCGCGCTGACCCCGGCGGCCCGCGCGGCGGCGGCACGGGCGGTGTCGCCGGTCCCGCCGACGACGGCGGCGCGCCGGGCCGTCGCGGGCCCGCGCAGCGCGAAGGCGATCCTCGGTGGCGAGGCGGCCGAGACCGGCGCACGGCGCTCCCCGACCCGGCGAGCGCTGGCCGGGGACGGACCCGCCTGGGCGGTGTCGCTGGGCGCGCTGGCGGTGCTGGCCCTGGTCGGCCTGCCGGGGCAGGTCGAGGCCCGCACGCTGCCCGCCGGCAACCAGGCGGATCTGCGTACCGCCGCGGAGATCATGCGGCCGCGACTGCTGCCGGGCGACGCCATCGCCTACGGCGGCGAGTCGCACGGCGGCCCGCGCACCTTCCGCCGCGGGATGACCTTCGAACTGCGTGACCTCGACGGGCCCAAGGACGTCTTCGTGTCCGTCCGGGGCCAGGACCGGGGCAGCTTCGAGGCCGTCGAGTGCGCCGACCCGGCCGAGTGCGCCAAGGGGGTCACCCGGATCTGGCTGGTGACCTCCGCGCCCGACCGCGACCTGTTCGCGGCCATGCCGGTGGCCCGCGCCGAGCTGCTGCGCGACGAGTTCACCACGGTGTTCGCCCAGCGCACGCAGGGTGTCGCGGTCGCCCTGCTGGTCCGCGAGCAGCCCCCGGCCTCGCAGCCGTAGCGGCCCACCCGCCCGAAGGGCCCGTCCCCAGGTGGGGCGGGCCTTTCGCGTATCCGGGGACACCCCCGGCAAACCTGGTGGCGCGGCGACCGGGGGCGCGCCGTACCCTGGAGACCGTGACGGTACGTGTGCGCTTCGCTCCCTCCCCGACCGGTATGTTCCACGTCGGCGGCGCCCGCTCGGCGCTGCAGAACGCGGTCTTCGCCAAGCAGCAGGGCGGGGTGTTCGTGCTGCGCATCGAGGACACCGACGCCGCGCGCAACCGCCCCGAGTGGACCGAGGGCATCCTGTCCGCGCTGGAGTGGATCGGCATCGCCCGCGACACCTACGAGGGCCCGCTGTTCCAGTCCTCGTACCACGCGGAGCACACCAAGGCCGCTCAGCAGCTGTTCGACGCGGGCAAGGCCTACTACTGCGACTGCACCCGCGACGACGTGCAGGCCCGCACCGACAACAAATACTCCGGTTACGACGGCTTCTGCCGCGACCGGGGCCTGAGCGCGGGCGAGGGCCGGGCGCTGCGCTTCCGCACCCCCGACGAGGGCGTGACCAAGGTCGTCGACCTGATCCGCGGCGAGCCGACCTTCGAGAACAAGCTGATCGAGGACTTCGTCATCGCCCGCGGCGACGGCTCGCCGGTGTTCCTGCTGGCCAACGTCGTCGACGACATGACCATGGGGATCACCCACGTGATCCGCGCCGAGGAGCACCTGCCCAACACGCCCAAGCAGCAGCTGCTCTGGGAGGCGCTGGGCAAGACCCCGCCGGTGTGGGCGCACGTGCCGGTCGTGGTCAACGAGAAGCGGCAGAAGCTGTCCAAGCGCCGCGACAAGGTCGCCCTGGAGATGTACCGCGACGAGGGCTACCTCGCCGCCGCCATGCGCAACTACCTGATGCTGCTCGGCTGGGCGCCCAGCGGCGACCGGGAGATCGTGCCCTGGTCGGTGATCGAGGACGAGTTCCGCCTGGACGAGGTCAACCCGTCGCCCGCGTTCTTCGACGAGAAGAAGCTGCGCGCGTTCAACGGCGAGTACATCCGGGCGCTGTCGGTGCCGGAGTTCACCGAGGCCTGCGCACCGTGGCTGACCGGGCCGTTCCCGACCGAGGAGGAGCGGGCCGAGCGGGGCTACGGCATCACGCCGCCGCCGTGGTCGCCGAACGCGTACGACCCCGCCGTGTTCGCGCAGGTCGCCGAGCTGGTGCAGACCCGCATCACGGTGCTGTCCGAGGTGCCGTCCTACGTGGACTTCCTCTTCCTCGACGAGCCGCTGCTGGACGAGGCGTCCTGGGCGAAGGCGGCCAAGGACGCGGGCATCCTGCCCGACGTCATCGCGGCGCTGCGTGACCTGTCGTCGTGGGACGCCGAGTCGCTGAAGAACACCCTGGTCACCGTCGGCGAGGCGCACGGGCTGAAGCTGGGCAAGGCGCAGGCCCCGGTCCGCGTCGCGGTCACCGGCCGCTCGGTGGGCCTGCCGCTGTTCGAGTCGCTGGAGGTGCTCGGCCGCGAGCGTACGCTGCGCCGGCTGGCGGCCGCCACGGCCTGATCCGCAGACGACGACGCCCCCGCCGTGCTTCGGCGGGGGCGTCCTGCGTTACCGGATCAGGCCTGCTCGCGGCGCTTCTTGACGAGGTTGATGACCCCGCCGACCAGCAGGCCGGCCACGGCCGCCCCGCCGACCCAGGGCCACCACGGGTCGCCGGAGCCGGTGTCGGCGACCGGCGCGGTGCTCGCCGCCGCCGGGCTCGCCGACGGGCTGACCTGCGCCGACTCGGTGACCGGGGACGGGCTCGGGGCGGCGCTCTCGGCCACCGCCAGGCTGAACTTGTACGAGCCCTTCACCAGGTGGCCGTCCTTGGACAGCACCTCGTACGCGACGGTGTAGTCCCCGCCCGCGGCGCCGGTGAACGGCACGGACACCGCCTTGCCGCTCACGGTGACCGGGCCCGCCGCCGCGCCGCCGTCCGGGCCGGTGACCGTGAGCTTCGTCCCATCGCTCTTGAGCGTGGCCAGGAAGGTCAGCTTCACCGCCGCGGGGGCGGCCGTCAATGTGGCGTTCTTCTTCGGAGAGGCCTCGACCAGGGCGTTGTGCGCCCACGCCGGGGTCGCGCCGAGCAGCAGCGCGCCGAGTCCCACCAGGACGGCGAGCACCGCCGCGCCACGCCGGGCCACCAGGTGCTGCCCGCTCCGCCGCCGACTGTCCCCCACGATCGCCTCCGCTTCGTTATGATCCACCGCAATCCGCAGTTGGTCGACGTTACCGACCCATTCGGTTCCCGACCAATCGCGTGCGTTACCCCACCAAGCCCGACAGTGCTGCGCCCGTGTCCGAAACGTGACTATCGGAGTAGCAACCTGACAGGTTTCCCACGGGTCTAGAAGAGGTATCACCAGTCACACTGGCACCAGGTGACGCAGCGCGAAACGGGGCGGGGGCCATGCAGGGCATCAACGTGAGGGGCACCATCGTGAAGGTCGTGGCAGGACTGTTCGCCGCAGCCCTGTTGCTGCTCGGCGCGCCCGCGTTCGGAGCGCCGACGCCGTCGCCCAAGCCGAGCCCGTCGCCGACCGTGCGCACCATCACCATCTCCTCGGACATGCTGACCGCGCCCATCGTGCTGCGCTCCGACCAGCACCAGCGCCAGTTCACGGCAATGGCGGGCGAGGTCGACTGGCTGGCCGGCGGCACCTCGCCGCTCAAGGCGCCGGCCGCCGACAAGCTCGGCCCGAAGTTCGTCGTGCTGGCCGCGGTCAACGGTGTGGACAAGCAGACCTACGACCTGTACCCGCTGGCCGCGGGCGGTCCCCGGGTCTTCCGCCCGGCCGCGCAGCCCGACAAGCGCAAGGTCACCGCGGCCTGGTTCCTGGGGCGTTTCACCATGGACGCCTCGCTGCGCGGCGCCGGGATCTCGCTGGGCACGGCCGCGCCCGCCGAGGGCGGCGGCACGGGCGGCGGTCTGGTCGAGTCGGCGACGGCCGAGCCGGACATCCGCGCCATGGTCGGCGACTGGCAGCGTTTCGTGGGACTCAACGGCGCGGTCGTGGTCGTCATCGCGCTCGGCGTGTTCGCCATCGCGTACGCGTTCCGGCGCACCATCTGACGTCGGTGCGCCCCGGCTTCCGGCCGGGGCGCAGGTGCCACATACTGGCCCGATGCGACTGCCCCGCACATCCCTGCGCACCCTCGCCGTGCTGGCCCTGGCGGCCTTCAGCCTCTCCGGCTGCATGAAGCTCGACATGAACATGACCGTGAACAGCGACGACACCGTCGACGGCACGATCGTCATGGCGCTGGACAAGTCGGTGCTCCAGCTGAGCGGCAAGAGCCCCGAGCAGGCGTTCGAAGACGCCGGCGACAGCCTCGCGGAGCTGCCGAAGGGCGCGAAGACCGAGGTGTACGACGACGGCAAGTACTACGGCAAGAAGATCATCTACGACGACCTGCCGCTGACCGAGTTCAACACCGGTGAGAAGGGCTCGCCCTCGATCACCCACGCCAACGGCAAGTACGTCTTCACCGCCGACCTCGACACCGGCGCCGACGGCCTCGGCCCGCAGGCCGAGATGGTCAAGCCGTTCCTGAGCAGCCTGCAGATCACCTTCGCGGTCACCTTCCCCGGAAAGGTGATCGAGCACGACGCCAAGGCGGTCGTCGACGGCAACACCGTGCGCTGGAACGTCGCCCTGGGCGGCAAGAACGAACTGCGCGCCGTGGCCGAGGAGGGCACCACCTTCCCGTGGCTGGTCGTCGCCGTGGTCGGCGGCGTGCTCGGCCTCGCCGTGATCATCGGCATCGTCTTCCTGGCCGTCTGGCTCACCCGCCGCAAGGCGCCCGCGGCCACGCCGGACCCGTACGCCGCGACCGCCTACGACCCGGCCACGGTGGCCCAGCCCGTCGGCGGGAACCCGGCCACCACGCCCTACGCCGCGCCGCAGCAGGGCGGCACGGACGGGCAGCCCCACTGAGCCGGGCCGGTGGAGCCCGCAGGCTCCCTAATATGGGGCACATGACCGACGGCGAACCGCTGGCCGCGACGCTGCGGCAGATCGAGCGGTCCGCCGGCGCCCTGGCCACCGCCAGCGTGTCACGCATGGACGAGTCGCTGCCGTGGTTCCGCGAGCTGCCGGCCGACCAGCGATCGTGGGTCATGCTGGTGGCGCAGGCCGGTGTCCAGTCGCTGGTGCAGTGGCTGCGCACGGGCGCGGGCGCGCGGGGCGGCCCGCAGGCGGTCTCCGACGAGGTGTTCGACGTCGCGCCGCGGGCGCTGGCCCGCAGCATCAACCTGCAGCAGACGGTCGCCCTGATCAAGGTCACCATCGACGTCGTCGAGGAGCAGGTGCCGCACCTGGCCGCCCCCGGCGAGGAGCAGCAGCTGCGCGAGGCGGTGCTGCGCTACTCCCGCGAGGTCGCGTTCGCCGCCGCCCGGGTGTACGCCCGCGCGGCCGAGTCGCGCGGCGCGTGGGACGCCCGGCTGCAGGCGCTGCTGGTGGACGCGCTGCTGCGCGGCGACTCCGCGGACGTGCTGGCCAGCCGTGCCGCCGCGCTCGGCTGGACCGACGCGCCTCCCGTCGCGGTGGTGGTCGGCCGCTCCCCCGGCGGCGAGGCCGCGATCGTGCTGCACGGGGTGCACCGCGCGGCGCGGCGCGCCGACGTCGAGGTGCTCGGCGGCGTGCACGGTGACCGGCTGGTCGTGGTGATGGGCGGGGCCGCCGACCCGGTGTCGGTGGCGGAACGGCTGCTGCCCGCATTCGGCGAAGGCCCGGTGGTGGTCGGCCCGGCGGTGCCGTCGCTGGAGGCGGCCACGGAGTCGGCCCGCTCGGCGATGGCGGGGTACCGGGCCGCGCCCGCGTGGCCCGGCGCGCCCCGGCCGGTGGCCGCCGACGACCTGCTGCCCGAACGCGCCCTGGCCGGTGACGGGGAGGCCCGGCGCATCCTGCGCCACTCGGCGTACGGCGCGCTCGCGCGGACCAGCGGGGAGCTGCTGGAGACGCTGGACGCGTTCCTCACGCACGGCGGCGCGCTGGAGGCGACCGCGCGGGCGCTCTTCGTCCATCCGAACACGGTGCGTTACCGGCTGCGTCGAGTGGCCGAGGTCACAGGCTTCGGGCCGCTGACTCCGCGTGACGCGTTCACTCTCAAGATCGCGCTCGCGTTGGGCCGCCTTGAGCCCGGTACGCAGGGCGAACAGCTCACCAAGCCGACATGAACGGGACAAAATTCCGCCACCGTACGCCGATCTTTGTGGGGTACCCACAACATCGGTAGGAGGATTTAGTCATCCCCGGCAACGGCGCGCCGGTCCGTGATCCCTCAGGGTTGAATACGTGCTCGCCGTACTCTCCCCGGGCCAGGGTGCCCAGAAACCAGGATTCCTCACGCCGTGGCTCGACCTCGACGGCGCCGCTGATCGTCTGCGCTGGTGGTCGGACCTCGCCGGAGTCGACCTGGTGCACCTGGGCACCGCGGCGGACGCCGAGGAGATCAAGGACACCGCGAAGACCCAGCCGCTGCTGATCGCCGCCGCCCTGCTGGCCGCCGGCGAGCTGCCGCTGGACGGCGTCTCACTCGTGGCCGGACACAGCGTCGGTGAGCTGGGCGCGGCGGCCCTGGCCGGCATGCTCACCCCGGACGCCGCGATCACGCTGGCCGGCGTACGCGGCCGGGAGATGGCCGCCGCCTGCGCGCTGGAGCCCACCGGCATGGCCGCCGTGCTCGGCGGCGACGAGGCCGAGCTGCTGGCCGCGCTGGAGGCCGCGGGGCTCTACGCCGCGAACCGCAACGGCGCCGGTCAGATCGTCATCGCGGGCGCGCTCGACGCGCTCGACAAGTTCGCCGCCGCGCCGCCGGCCCGTACCCGGGTCATCAAGCTGGCCGTCGCGGGGGCGTTCCACACCCCGTACATGGCTCCGGCCGAGGCGGCCCTGGCCACCGTGGCGAGCAGCGTGGCCACCGCCGACGCCGCCCGCCCGCAGCTGTCCAACGCCGACGGCACGGCCGTCACCGACGGCCAGGAGATGCTCGGCCGCCTGGTCCGCCAGGTGACCGCGCCGGTCCGCTGGGACCTGTGCATGCGCACCCTGGCCGAGCGCGGCATCACCGCCGTGATCGAGCTGCCGCCCGCGGGCACCCTCGCCGGGCTGGTCAAGCGCGAGCTGAAGCCCGGCACGCCGGAGATCGTCACGCTGAACACGCCGGACGACCTGGCCGCCGCGAAGGACCTCATCTCGCGCCACAGCGCGCCGGGGTCGCACGAGTCAACCCCGCAAGCCCGCATCGGAGAGCAATCATGACCGCTAACGGCAGCAAGATCCTCGCTTTCGGGCACTACCAGCCGTCTCGCGTCGTGACCAACGACGATCTGGCGCAGATGGTCGACACCAACGACGAGTGGATCCAGTCCCGCGTCGGCATCAAGGAGCGGCGCATCGCCGACACCGAGACCGTCGCCGACATGGCCGGGTTCGCCGCCGAGAAGGCGCTGGCCGCGTCCGGCCTGACCGCCGCGGACATCGACCTGGTGATCGTGGCGACCTGCTCCTCGATCGACCGCAGCCCGAACGTGGCCTGCCGGGTCGCCGACAAGCTCGGCATCGCCGGGGCGGCCGCGTTCGACCTGAACACCGCGTGCTCGGGCTTCTCGTACGCGCTGGCCAACGCCGACCACTCGATCCGCGCCGGGGCGGCCAAGCACGCTCTCGTGATCGGCGCGGAAAAGCTGTCGCAGATCACCGACTGGTCCGACCGGAGCACCTGCGTGATCTTCGCTGACGGCGCGGGCGCGGCGGTCGTGTCGGCCACCGCCGAGGGCGAGGAGCCCGGCGTGGGCCCCGTGGTCTGGGGCAGCGAGCCGAGCGACGCGATCGCCATCGAGGGCTGGCAGCCGTACATCGTGCAGGAGGGCCAGAAGGTCTTCCGCTGGGCCACCGGCACCGCGCCCCAGGTGGCGCTCGCGGCCTGCGAGAAGGCCGGCGTGGCCCCCGGCGACCTGGGCGGCTTCGTGCCCCACCAGGCCAACCTGCGCATCATCGAGCCGCTGGCCCGCAAGATCGGCGTCGACCCGGCGGTGCTGTCCCGCGACATCGTGGAGTCCGGCAACACGTCGGCCGCGAGCATCCCGCTGGCCCTGTCCAAGATGATCGAGCGCGGCGAGGTGAAGTCCGGCTCGCCGGTGCTCCTCGTCGGCTTCGGCGGCGGCCTGACCTACGCCGGTCAGGTAGTCCGCTGCCCCTGAGCCCCACCCCTGGCTTACACCCACATCAGTTCCACCAACCGAAGGGAAACCAAGTTCCATGGCTACGCGCGAAGAGGTCGTCACCGGCCTGGCCGAGATCCTCGAAGAGGTCGCCGGCGTGAACCCCGACGACGTCTCCGAGGAGAAGTCGTTCACCGAGGACCTCGACGTCGACTCGCTCTCCATGGTCGAGGTCGTCGTGGCCGCCGAGGAGAAGTTCGGCGCGAAGATCCCGGACGACGAGGTCCAGAACCTGAAGACCGTCGGCGACGCTGTCTCCTTCATCGTCGCCAACTCCTGAAGTTGCGAGATTTGACGTGACCAAGCCTGACGTTGTCGTCACCGGTCTCGGCGCCACCACCCCGCTCGGCGGGGACGTGGCGTCGACCTGGGACGCGATGCTGGCGGGCCGCTCCGGGGTCAGCAAGCTGACCCAGGAGTGGGCCGATCAGCTGACGGTGAAGATCGCTGCCCAGCTGGCGGTGGAGCCGAGCGAGGTCATCGACCGCGTCCGGCTGCGCAAGCTGGACCGCTCCGAGGCCGTGGCGCTCATCGCCGCCGCCGAGGCGTGGGCCGACTCCGGCCTGGCCGACGCCGGCCTCGACAAAGAGCGGCTCGGCGTGGTCGTCGGCTCCGGCATCGGCGGCGCACAGACCCTGCTGGCCCAGGACGACATCCTGGAGGCGTCCGGCGCGCGGCGGGTCAGCCCGCACACGGTGCCGATGCTGATGCCGAACGGTCCGGCCGCCTTCGTCGGCCTGGAGTACGGCGCGCAGGCCGGCGTGCACGCGCCGACCAGCGCGTGCGCCACCGGTGCCGAGGGCGTCGCGTGGGGTCTGGACATGATCCGGTCCGGTCGTGCCGACGTCGTCATCGCCGGCGGCACCGAGGCCGTGATCCACCCCCTGCCGATCGCCGGTTTCGCCTCGATGCGCGCCATGTCGACGCGCAACGACGAGCCGGAGAAGGCCTCCCGGCCGTGGGACAAGGGCCGTGACGGCTTCGTCCTCGGTGAGGGCGCGGGCATCGTCATCCTGGAGCGGGCCGACCACGCCGCGGCGCGTGGCGCGCGGATCTACGCGCGTCTCGCCGGTGCGGGCATGACCTCCGACGGGTACGACATCGTGCAGCCGCATCCCGAGGGCACGGGCGCCGCCCGGGCCATCGCGATGGCGCTGCGCGACGCGGGCGTGGCCAAGGCCGACGTCGCGCACGTCAACGCCCACGCCACGTCGACCCCGGTCGGCGACATGGCCGAGATCGCGGCGCTGCGGGCGGCGCTGGGTGACCACCCGGTGCTGACCGCGACCAAGTCGATGACCGGGCACCTGCTCGGCGCGGCGGGCGCGCTGGAGTCGATCGCGACGATCCTGGCGATCCGCGACAGTGTCGTGCCGCCGACGATCAACCTCGACGACCCCGACGACGCCCTGACCATGGACGTGGCGGCGCACAAGGCCCGCCCGCTGCAGATCGCAGCCGCGCTGAACAACTCGTTCGGCTTCGGTGGGCACAACGTCGCCCTCCTGTTCACCCGGCCGTAGGCCGGGTGAACCAACAGCTCAGGACGCGGCCGTAGGCCGGGTGAACCAGCAGCTCAGGACGCGGCCGTAGGCCGGGTGACCGACAGCTCGGAACCGGCCGTAGGCCGGGCGGCCGAGCAGTTCGGTCCCCGGCTCGTGCCAGGCGACGCCCAGGTGCCTTCGTGCGCCTGGGCGTCGTCGCGTAGACCGCCTGCCACAAGGGAGATCCGCATGACCACGACCTCGGCCGCGGGCATCGTCGACCATCGCGACCCGCTGGTGCGGTTGCGGGCCCTGTTCGACGAGGGCACGGTGCGTACGCTGACCGCCCCGGACGGCTCCGGCGTGCTCGGCGCCCGCGGCGACATCGACGGCATGCCCGCGGTCGCCTTCGCCACCGACGCCACCCGCATGGGCGGGGCGCTGGGCGCCGAGGGCTGCGAGCACATCGTGGACGTCATCGACACCGCGGTCCGCGAGCGCATCCCCGTCGTCGGGCTGTGGCACTCCGGCGGGGCCCGGCTGGCCGAGGGTGTCGTCGCGCTGGACGGGGTCGGGCAGGTCTTCGCGGCGATGGTGCGGGCCTCGGGCCGCGTGCCGCAGATCTCGGTGGTGCTCGGCCCGGCGGCCGGCGGCGCGGCGTACGGGCCGGCGCTGACCGACATCGTGATCATGAGCGATGCCGGCCGGATCTTCGTGACCGGCCCGGAGGTCGTCCGCTCCGTCACCGGCGAGCAGGTCGACATGGAGAGCCTGGGCGGCCCCGACGCGCACGGCCGCCGCTCCGGCGTCGTCCACCTCACCTGCAAGGACGACGCCACCGCCGTCGCCGAGGCCCGCCGGCTGGCCCGGCTGCTCGGCCGGCCGGGCCGCCTGTCCCCCGCCGACGTCGCCGACGACCGCGACCTCGGCGCGTGGCTGCCCGAGCAGGCCAACCGGGCGTACGACGTCCGGCCCCTGGTCAAGGCCCTGTTCGACGAGCCTGGTGTGGAACTGCACGCCAAGTGGGCCCCGAACGTGGTGACCGCGCTCGGCCGGTTCGCCGGGCGCACCGTCGGCGTCGTCGCGAACAACCCGCTGCGCCTGGGCGGCTGCCTGGACTCCGCCGGAGCGGAGAAGGCGGCCCGCTTCGTGCGCATGTGCGACGCGCTCGGCGTGCCGCTGATCGTCGTCGTGGACGTGCCCGGCTACCTGCCCGGCCTCGGCCAGGAGTGGGACGGTGTGGTGCGCCGCGGCGCGAAGCTGCTGCACGCCTTCGCCGAGGCCGTCGTGCCCCGGGTGACCCTGGTGACCCGCAAGGCGTACGGCGGCGCGTACATCGCGATGAACTCGCGCTCGCTCGGCGCGAGCGCGGTGTTCGCGTGGCCGAACGCGGAGGTCGCTGTCATGGGCGCGGGCGCGGCCGTGAACATCCTGCACCGCCGCAGGCTCGCCGCCGCCTCGCCCGAGGAGCGCGAGGCGCTACGGGTACGCCTGGTCGAGGAGCAGACCCAGGCCGCGGGCGGCGTCAACCGCGCCCTGGAGATCGGCGTCGTCGACGACGTCATCAAGCCCGTCGAGTCCCGCAAACGCATCGCCGAGGCCCTCGCCGCCGCCCCCGCCGCCCGCGGCGCCCACGGCAACATCCCGCTCTGACCCACCCTCCCGCCCCCACCCCCGGTCGCAACTCTTAAAGACTTGCGGTCTCGGGGAGGCCCGGAGACCGCAA
>NZ_JBHTAC010000080.1:0-14282 GCF_042663325.1 Catellatospora aurea | reverse complement strand
GTCACCAAACTGTGATCATCGACGAACGTGCCCGGCCGGATCTACTGCTGCCGTATTAGCGTGCCCACCTCCCACCCAATGAACGGAACGACTTGGACGACGAAGAGCGGATGCGCGATGAATTCGAGCTCATAGACCTGCGGCAGGAGCTAGAGAAGGCGCGCAATGATCCATCAATACGAGGAAGGCCTGGCCTTCCGCCGTCTGCGCCTACACGACATCATGTACGAATTGGGTAGGCTCGACGAAAGGCTAGGAGGGGGTGAGCAGCCATGACAGCGGAGGAGCACGCAGCCGCATTGTGGGCGTTGGAGCGCGCCAGCCATGACGAGTTCGAGGCGAAGATCCGAGGGTGGGCGGAGGCAGCCGAGGCGGTTGGTGACGAACTGCGTGCCCGCCGACACCGCGAGCACCTCCGCCGTTTGGCCGCAATGCCCAAGCCATGGGAGCAGGCGCACAGGGCCGCATGAGCAAGGCAAGCCCCTGAGAGCCAATCTGAGCCATGATCTGGCGTGAGCCCATGTTCTATGGACTACACCGCGCCTGAAGCTCTCGCATGCTTAGGCTCGCAAGAATGCCTCGACAAAGGCCCAGCGCTGCTCTAAATGATCAGCTCCGTTGGCGCTGGATGTAACGTGCTGGAGGCGTGCCGATGATTGCCGTGAAGTCTCGGATGAGGTGTGCCTGGTCGGTGTAGCCAAGCTCTGAGGCGAGCTGCATCCAGTCCAGCGGGTTGTCGGCGGCGGCACGTTCGGCAGCCTCGTGGAGGCGGTATCGACGTATGACCCATTTCGGGCCGACGCCGACGTAGTCGGCAAACAGCCTCTGGAGTCGACGAACACCCACCTGAAGTTCTTCGGCCAAGCGGTCGACACGCATGACGCTAGGTTCTGCGGCGATGCGGGCCACGATGGTGTTCACGAGTTCGATGTTCGGGTCGGGAGCGGAAAGGTTCGCCAGTAGGAACTGGTCAACAGCCGCAGCTGCGAGCGCCTCATCGGCGGCCAAGACTTCTGCTGATAACGCGGCTCCCGGCGGGCCGAATACGGCTTCCACCGGGAGGAACTTGTCCGTGATCGTTGCCGTCGGCGCGTTGAGAAAAGCTCGGAACCCCGCGGGTGTGAAGCGGACGCCGAACACTCTGCCGGCACCCTCCAGGACTTCGGAGAACCTTCCGCGTGGCACGCCCGCGATGCGGCAGCGGCCTAGCTTGAAGGTCATATTGACCGAGGGGTAGGGCAGGACGTGTTGTTCGTAGGGATCTTGTTCCCGCAGGTCCCACCTTACGACCCAGTAGTGCGCCACGTAGGGCTCAAGGCCGCGCGCCGGTTGCGGCTCGCTGAACTGGAACTTGGCCTGTGCAGCGCGGGGGTCGAGGATCCCAGGCACGCAGCGAGCCTACCAGCGGGGTTGTCGCGTTTTTACAAGACCAGCGCGGCAGCCGGTCTCTATGCTCGCTCTATGCAACTCATCTCATTGGTAACAAACTCAGCCGAACAGACCAAAAGCGTTATAGATGGCGTAAGTAACACGCAGTTGCATCTGCCGACGCCATGCAGTGAGTGGGATGTTTCTGCGCTTAGCAGCCACTTGCTCCAGGTGGTTTCTGCGCTGCGGCTTGCCGGGCTAGGCCAGGCCGTGCCTGACGAGCACTGGGCGACCAGCCAACTGACCGATGAGTGGGCTGAGCAGTTCGCTGCGGAGGTTCGGGGAGCTGTCGAGGCCTGGAATACCCCCCAATCATGGGAAGGCGAGGTCACTATGGGTTCGGCTCAGATGCCGGCCTCGTTCGTTGCGACGATGCTGGCCAGCGACCTGGTGATCCATGGATGGGACCTGGCGAAGGCTACCGGACAGCCGTTCCGCTGCGATGGCGAAACCGCCGAAGTCGCGGCGCAGTTCGTGGCCGACACCGGCGCGCAGGGTCGGGACATGGGGATCTATGCCGAGCCGGTACCAGTGCCTGAGGGTGCTGTCGCACTTGAGCGGGTGATCGCACTTAGCGGGCGGGACCCGAACTGGCGGCCCTCTGCTTGAGCGACACCGCCGCCTAATACGGCAGCCCAAGTTCGTGATGTAGCCGCCGGTCGATGATCACGGTTCGGTCTACAAGGGCGGTAGCTGTGGAAACAAGGCACGGCCGCCGCTGATCTTTGTCTGTTGTGGACAAACTTAATGAGGCTGCGGCGGCCGGTAGCTGCCGTCCTTCAGTTCGCCGGCCAACTCGTCGAGCAGCCGGACGACGCCGTACTCCTCGACCTGGGCCAGGGTGGTCTTGTCGATGCCGGGTGCGCCGTTGTTGCGGCGCACCGCCACCCACGCCCGCCACAAGACGTCCCTGCGGAAGACCTTGTCTCGCAGCGCGTGGAACCGACGTCCGGGATCGGCCTTGGCCGCCCGGTAGAGCACATGCTGCAAGGCACGAACCGGGTCAAGAATCGACCCCGACGCGGCGGGACTAGCCAAACCGGCACTCACCGGGCTCCTCCATCACAGCGATGCGCATCGACGAAGCAGCGACCCTTCCCTAACCGGCGGTTGTGTTGTCCGCTCGGCTCAACCGGTACTACGGCCGCCTCCGACTCCCTCCCGACAGGCCGTCCACTTCCCGAGGTCATCGGTTATAGGACACCACCCTCCAGCGACCATCCGCAGGTCACCGGGCCGGGGAGGGGTCTCCCCAGTTCCCGCCGTCACTATCTGAACGTTCCGCGCCAATACGCCGAGGAGTCCGTCACGGCTGCATCTCCAGGATCTACACCGCTTCCATGGCCTTCACCCCGAATTCGAAGGGCTCGGCACTCCCACGCGCCACCCGAAGGCGGCAGAGTAACGACGCCGCAGGCTTCGCATCACGCTACGGACCGTTCAGTCGCTCCCCCTGTTACAGGGCCATTGACACTGGGCTTCGACCCGACCCGTTTCCAGACCGAGCCGCCAGTCTGCTACCGGGCCTCCTGGCAGCTACCCGGACCGGACTTCCACCGGCAAGCGACGACGAGCTTACGAACGAAGATCAACCACCTACATGGTCAACCTCCACTCTGCTGGGCGCACGAATAACGCTCGTGGTCCCCTCGGTGGGTCCCGACGGTACGACGGGTCTCCGACCGGCCGAACTGTGCCGAGATCCGGGCGATCACTTCTTCGAACACCTGCCACCTTGTGGCAGGGCCTGCGCTGTGAACGGCGGCCACCGCATTCTGACTTGTCTTCCAACAGCCAGGACCAAGCAGTGGCCGCCGTTTCACATCTTGATCAAATCATTTACAGCTCCCGTACCGGCATCATCGGCAACGCCAGATGACGGCCTGTCGGTTGAGGTCTGAGTCGAGACTTCCACCGACGACCGTCAGTCCGTCATCGGTAATACTGGACGGAATGGAAATAATATCGTTGACGGGATTTGCGCTGGGGGCGAGATCCGGAAGGTCGACCGATACGTCGTCCGTGATGAGGGTGCCGTGATACTCGCCGTTGAATCCAGCCAAGTGACCGCGAGAGTTTATGCCACCGACCCCAGCCAACTCGTCGTCCGAGAATACATCGACTGCCCCAGTCTTGATGTTCCAGCGGACCTCCTGCCACATACCCGGCTCCGGAAAGAACGCGGAGCCGCTCACCCAATCACCGGCGATCGCCAACGCCGCGGCACTATCCGCATTTGTCGGCATCGGCAGTTCCTCCACCGACGCGTGGCTCGCGCGCCACAGTAGAGGCGTTTCTACGCGATGACCGCTGTCGTAATCCGAGCGGATCCCAATGATCACACCGTCATCATTGATGCCCAAGGCGACGACCCCATCGGCGCCATCGGGCACGGGCAACAGCACTGGTTCGGCCGTTGGCGACGGCCAGTACACCGGCTGGCCCGTGTTCAGCACTCCCGCCATTTCACCTGCCTCGTTGATTCCCGCAGGATCCCCGGTCACCCGAGTGAGCCTGCCGTCTTGATAGACGAATTTCGTAACCTGGTCGTCGACCAGGCTGACGCCGATCGCGATACCGCGCGAGTTGACATGTAGGAGCGCCTGGTCGACGCCTGGGATGTCGACGGCTTCGACGGCGCCCTCCCTCCAGATGAGCGCCTGATGCAAGTATGGGTCCTCGCCTTCTACGCTGGCATAGCCGACCACAATTCGACCGTCGGGTGATATGCCGCTCGCGAAGCTGCGAGGCGTGCCCGCACGGACGGGCATTCGGTCGACGATACAGCCGGTGAGGGACCCAGCCTCCCGTTGAACTTGCGGCGCAGATGCCGCAGATGCCGCTGGCGCCAGAGCCACTACCACCACAGTTGCCATCATGGCGGCAGACAAGGACGTGGTTGCGCCCCTGAAACCGGTCTGTCGCCACGGTGGCGTCGCTGTGTTCACGACCGGAATGGTGCGTGATCTCAACACTGGCACTCCTCAGGATAGAGAGAGGATGCTGGGTGCCGACTTTCGAGCACCGTCTGTCATCCCCTCGCGACTCGCCGTGGCCTGGGCATCCGAAGCCCAGACATACATACAGACGCCGGGCGTGCGGGGAACTATCCCGCGAATTTGGATTCGGGCTGCCACCTTGGATTCCCACGCGAGCGGTCCGTATTGGCGCTGGAGTGAGCGAGGTCGCTCCCACCTGACGGTCGTGGATGTCTCGGATTGATCAACCGGCCACGAAGAGGTGGCGGAGAAGTCACGCTCCTGATCAGACCGAGGTGTTCCTGCACCACATCCGGTCCCTGCGCGAACAAGGCCTGTCGACGTACCTCTCCGTCGGCGTGCCGATCACCGCACCGATCCGTGGCCGGTTTCGCCATATCAACCCATCCGCATCGGTCTGGTCTGGTGGTAGCCTGCCACGCGTGATCGACATAGCCGTGTTGGGTCGTGCCTTCGCCGGCGACGGCTGCAGCCAGGAGCAGGTCGGCACCCTGCGGGTGCGGTCAGGCGCCGTCGTCGCGGCCGACCCGGTCCATGCACGGCGCCCTGCGTTCACCGTTGAGATACCGAACGGGGACCACCCTGTGGTGGGCGTCGACGACATGGCCGCCGTCATTCTCATCGTGGCTGACGGGCACCCGACGCGATGGGAACTCGCGCTGCTGCCCGGCCAGGACGTCTCGGAGCTGGCGGCGAACGCGACGTACGGGTACCCGGTGGACTCCGGGTTCGGCTCGTTCGTCGATGCCGAGGGCGCACTGCTGTGGGCTGAGGAGTGCGAAGCGCTGGACGAGCCGGCGTTCCTCGACGCGATGGACGATCTGCTGTTCGACGAGAACGCCCCTGACGGGCACCTGATCGGCTCCCTCCTGCCGGACGACGGCGCCGTGAGGGTGCACAACCCATTGGGGTACAACCTCGTGACGTTCGTGTCCGGCCGCGGCGACGGGTACTACGCCACCTGGGTCGGGCTCGACAGCGACAATCTCCCCATCTGCCTGCTCACCGACTTCGGCCTGCTGCTAAAGGGAATCGCCGAGCCGCCGGCACGATGAGCAACCGCCGACCCGCAGTTTCCACGATACGTGAGCAGGGACTGGGGATTGCATGATCAACCGCGCCGCCATCCGGGCCGCAGCGGAATCGGGCTGAACGCGCCCTGCGCGGACCGGGTCCGCCAATCGCGGCCGACCATCTGCGCTACCCGGCTATAGCGCGGATTCCACCGGGTCCTCGAACAGGTGGCAGCCGCGATTCGTGGCTGCCACCTGCCGTTCGTGGTCAGCCGTTCAGCGCTGAGGTTGGTTCGAGGCGGCTGGCCCGGACGGCCGGGTACAGGCCGGCGAGTGCGCCGATGAGTAGGGCGGCGCCCAGGCTGCCGCCGGTGGCCCAGGCGGGTACGAACACCGGCCAGCCTTGGCTGGAGGCGTACAGGCTGGCGGCTACGGTGCCGATGGCCACGCCGCCGGCGCCGCCGAGCCCTGACAGCAGCAGCGACTCGGCCAGGAACTGCACGCGGATCTGCCCTTGAGTGGCACCCAGTGCCCGGCGCAGCCCGATCTCGGCCCGCCGCTCCAGCACCGAGATCACCATGGTGTTGGCGATGCCCACTCCGCCGACGAGCAGTGCGACCATGCCGAGTCCGAGCAGGGTGCCGCTGAGTGTCGCATCGGTGGCCTGTTTCGCGGCGAGCGCGTCGGAGGGCCGTGACACGCGCACGTGCTGCGGCGCCTGGGGGTCGGCGGTCCGCCCGAGAACGTCGCGTACAGCGGCGACCTGCCGTTCGTCGGCCCGTATGTACAGGACGGTGGGGCGGCCGTCGAAGCCGAGATAGGTGCGGGCGGTGTCCCAGCCGACCAGCGCGGCGGAGTCGAGGGCGGGGACGAGTGTTGCGGCGTCGAGGATGCCGACCACGACGAACCACTCGCCACCCAGCCACAGGCGCAGGCCGGGTGCCGGAACGTCGAGTCGTCGGGCGGCGGCGGCGCCGAGTACCACCGCCGGGTAGGTGGCGGTGGCGGGGGTGAACCAGCTGCCTTCGCCGACGGCCACACCGAGGGTGTCCAGCAGTCCGGGTTCTGCGGCGAGGACTTCGACGCTGCTGGTCTCCGGGGCCGGTATGTGATCGTTGCGATAGACCGAGGCGGTGACCTTGCCGGTGGCGCTGACGGATTCGACGGGCCCGATCCGGGCGACCATGCCCACGGACTCCTCGGGCAGTGACTGGGGTCGGCCGTCACCGGCCTCGCCGGGTACGACGGTGAGCAGGTTGGTGCCGAGACGCTGCAGGGTCCGGTCGAGGTGCGCGCGGCTGGAGGTGGTCACGCCGACGACCGACAGCATGGCCGCGATGCCGATCGCGATGCCGAGCGCGGACAGGAAGACCCGCATCGGCCGCGCCCGCAGGCCGACGACGCCCAGGCGGGCCAGATCAGCGGGGTTGAGCCGGGCGGGGCGCAGCCCCCGGGTGGCTGGTGTGGTCATGCCCGCACCATGGCGGAGTCGTGGACCAACCGGCCGTCGCGCATGGTGAGCTGCCGAGGCAGGCCAGCCGCGAGCTGACGGTCGTGAGTGATGACGACGACGGTGGTTCCGGCGTTGTGCAGGTCGCGTAGCAGCGACAGGACCGAGTCACCCGATACCGTGTCGAGGTTTCCGGTTGGTTCGTCAGCCAGCAGCAGTGCCGGCTCGCCGACGACGGCGCGGGCGATCGCGACTCGTTGCCGTTCCCCGCCGGAGAGTTCGTGCGGCCGATGGGTGAGCCGATGGCCCAGACCTACCCGCGCGAGCGCCGCCTCGGCTCGGGCCCTGCGCCTGCGCATCGGCACTCCGGCGTAAAGCAGACCGTCGGCGACGCTGTCGAGGATCGTGACCCCGGCAGCGAGGTGGAACTGCTGGAACACGAACCCGATCTGCTGGGCGCGCAGAGCCGACACGGCACGGTCGTCCAGGCGGCCCACGTCGTGTCCGCCGATGCGGACCGAGCCGGCCGAAGGCCGGTCCAAGGTGCCGATCAGGTTCAGCATCGTGGACTTGCCTGAACCCGACGGACCGACGACCGCGGCAAGTTCACCGTGACCGATGACGAGGTCGACGTCGACCAGCGCATTGACGCCACCGGCATAGGTCCGCGACACCCCGGCAAGCTCGACGAGGGAGCCGGGGGGCGGTGCGCTGAAGGGCTCGGTCATGCGGGAATCCCCACGGCCGTGCCTTCGTCGATGCCCGCAGCGCTGATCTCGACGCGGCCACCGGCGAACAGACCCACCTGCACCGCGACCAGCTGGACGCGATCGGTGACCACCTCGACACCGTATCCGCCCTCGGCCAGTGCCAGCAGGGCGTTGACCGGAACGGTCAGGACATCGCGGCGTTCCTGAAGGATCCGCCGGACGCTGACGGCGGCGCCGTCCTGCGCGCCCAGCGCCTGCTGTGCGCCGTACGCGATGGTGATGGTGACGTTGGCGCCGCCGCCGTCAGCGCCGCCCGCCGGTTGAGCCTCGGCCACGGCACTGACCGTGCCCGGGGTCGGCGCGCCGCCGTGGACGGACAGTTCGACCTTCGCGTTCGGCACCGCCCAGCCGGCCGTGGACCGGTCCGCGGTCACGGTCACAACCCTCGTGCTGCCGGTGTACTGCAGGATGTCGCCGGTCGCCGCCGCGCCGACCCGCACGAGCCGCGCCGACACCCGCACCGGGCCCGGCGCGTAGATCACCCGGTCACGGTCGACGACGCCGGTCTCCGGCAGCCCGAGAGCTTTCTGCCAACGCTTGACCGCGGTGGCGGTGCCGGCGGAGTACGTGTCGTCGACCTCGAAGCCGCCCAGTCCGAGCGCGGCGAGGTTCCGCTCGAACTGCTTGACGTCGGCGCCGACGACTCCGGTCGCCAGCGGCCGATACATCGGCAGTGCACCGTGGAGCAGCAGTACTGGCAGGTCGTCGACGCGCAGGAGTTGCCCGCCCCGCTTGACCGTGGCACCCACCGCGGGCAGCCACGTCACCGTGCCCGTGGCGGCCGAGGTCACCGGAGTGGCAGGGCCGTAGCCGAGCGCCCCGGGCACCGTCACCGCCTCCACGAGGGTCTGTCGGGTCACCTTCGCTGTCGCCGCCGGCCCGGTGCGGTGCGCGGCGGGCTGATCGCCGCCGTCGCCGCCCAGCCCGAGCCCGGCCAACACCCCGACGGCGAGTAGCGCCAGCACAGCCGCGCTTACCCCGATCGTCGCAGTTCACCGACGCCAGAGCCCGCCGGTCATCCGTTGACGACCTTCGACGGGTCGTACGAGGCCTTCGGCTTGCCTTCCAGGACCGGGTCGCAGATCTGCACGGCCCGCATGTTGGCGTCCTGCTCTGCCGGGGTCAGCTCGGTGCCGAGCCCGCCCTGTGGCCACTCACCGTCGGGGCCCGGGTCGGGCCAGGTGGGCATGCCGTTGGCGCGCATGCACTTGGCGTACTGGCGGCGGTGCTCCAGCTGCTGCGGAGTCAACGGCTCCCGGTCCTCCAGCTCAGGCGGGACGGTGGCGTGCAGGTCCGCGCAGGCCTCCTGCGCGGACCGGAGCCCCGGGTCGGTCTTGGGCATCTTCGCAGCCGCGAGGTAGGAGCCGATGTCGACGTATCCCTTGGCGTCCGGGTCCGGGATGTTGTGGCCTTGCTTGCGCATGCAGTCGACCCAGGCCCGCTGCGCGTCGACATACCGGGTGAGCGCGTTCGCGGTCGTCGTGGTGGAGGGCGCGGGTGGAGTCTGGACCGAGGCGACTGCCAGCGGGGCCGGTGTGTCGCCGCAGGCGGCCAACCCGAGCAGAACCATAAGGCCGGTGGTCACAGCGGCGTAACGGTGTTTTCTGGGCACTGTGGAGCTCACTTCCGATAGAGGGGTGGTGGGTGGTCGTCAGTACAGAGCTGGGACGGCAGGTTTCTGGTCGGTCCAACCGGCCTCGAGGATCACGCGGTGCTGCTGCTTGAGAGGGTGAATGCCGTCGCCGTCGGTCCGGGTCCCCATGTAGCTGCTGACCATGAGCAGGTGGGTGACCGGGTCGACGATCAACCGGTGGGACTCGTACAACTCGGTGGTGTGCTCGGCAAGCTCGATGCCGATCCCTGGGCGGCCCAGGTCGTCGGTCATCGATCCGGTGCTGCGCATCCCGGTGATGCCGACCAGGACCATGAAGGCCGCAGCGCGTACCGCCGGCGGAGCCGGAACGTCCATGAGCAGCTGGCACATGGATCCGAACAGCCGTCTGTCGGAGTTGCTAGTGCCGGGGGCCAACCCGTCGGGGCCGGCAGCGATGCGGGCGGTGAACAGGTCGCGGAGCCGGTCGACATCAGTGGGCAGCGCCTGCACCTCGGCACGGTCGAAACCACCGAGGTCGAACAGATAGTGCGTCGGATCCAGCCGCTCGAGCCGGCCCCGGTCCGGGGCAGTGCTGCGGCGCACGATGCCGTCGGCGGCCGACACGCCCCAGCTGCTCGGCGAACCGGTCCTGCGCCAAACCTCATCGTCAGCCGCACCAAGTGGGCGGGCGCCGAGGTTGCGCGAGCCGGTCCAGCTTGGCTCTGCCGGGTCGCGGGCGATCCACTGATCGAATGCCCTCCGGTTGACGATGAAGTACTGGTCCGGGGCCATGCCGACTTTGTTCGGCGGTGAATAGAAGATCGAGCGGACATGCCAATATCTGCCGGATTCGGGGTCAGCGGTCGCCGCCCGGCTCGCCGCTGCCAGCAGCAGGTCCCGTGCAGAGATGTCCGATGGTCGCGGGCTGGGGCCGGGCCGGCCGTCGGAGGGGATGACAACCAGCGCCAGCGCAGCGAGGCCGACGAGCCCGCCGGCTGCGGCGAGCACCTGGCGACGGGCGGTCTTGTTCGGCGCGGCGATGGCCGCGGTCAACCGGTTGCGGGCCTGCACGGTGGCCCGGGCCGACGGCGGCGGGGCGTTCAGGACCTCACGGATCAGGTCGAGGTCGTCCATCAGGTGCTCCTCCTGTCCTCTGCTCGGGTGTCATCTCGTGTGGGGTCGACCCCGCCCAGTGCGGTGCGGACCGTCTTGCGGGCGCGGCTGAGCCGGGAGGCGACCGTGCCCTCGGGGATGCCCAGGGCTCGGGCGACCTCGGGATAGCTCAGTTCGGCCAGCGCGACGAGTAGGAGCACGTCGCGGTTGCCGCGTTTGAGCGAGCGCAGGGCGGCGGCCAGGTCGCGCTGGACACCGTGGGCGGCGACCCGGGCGATGATGCGGTTGTCGTCGTCGTGGTCGCCGGCCGGGGCCCGGTCGGCGGCGTCGGCGCGGGTCAGGGCCCGGTATTTGCGTTCCTCGTCGCGGTGATGGCGGCGGATCAGGTTCGTGGCGATGCCGTACAACCAGGCGCGCACGTGACCGCCGTCGCCGTCGAAGCGGGCCCGCCCGCGAAACGCGATCAGGAATGTCTCGGCGGCCAGGTCGTCGGCGTGCGCGGCGCTGAGCCGTCCGGCGACGTAGCGGTGGATCTCGTCGTGGTAGGCGTCGAACAGCTGCGCGAACAGCTCCGGGTTCGTACGGGACCCGCGCAGGACGGCTTCGTCCGGCAGGCCGGGGGCGGCTTGCTCGATCAGCACCTGTGGCTCATCCCTCCTCGCGGGCCGTGTGTTGTCGTCCACGACCTGAATGCCCGATCCCGCCGATGCCCTTCACGGTCGTCGCTACGGCGGGTGAGCGAGCAGCGGCAGGACTTTGTCGTTCCGTGGTGGCGCGACTCCGCGTTCCACCGCACGGCTCAGGAATCGCCGATACGGCACTTTGGTGCCCTTTGCGGTGCGGAGGGCGAGCCCGATCCCCGTCAGGAGACCAGGCGTAGGCGTGTCGGCGTTCGTCGCCGAAACCGCTGCCGGCCACGGTCCGGTATTCGTGTCAACGTCGGCCGAACCCTGACCCCATAGCGACGGTCGAAAACTGACCCCCTCGCTGGTTCGGTTCTATCGGTGGTCGTGCTTGTCGGCCGGTGGGACCGTTCGGCCGAGGTCTCGGTTGCGGATGCGGTAGCTGTCGCCCTTGAGGCTGATGACCTCGGCGTGGTGGACCAGGCGGTCGATCATCGCCGCGGCGACGACCTCGTCTCCGAAGACCTCGCCCCAGCGCCCGAACGGCATGTTCGACGTGACGATCAGCGAGGCCCGCTCGTAGCGGGATGACACCAGCTGGAAGAACAGGTTCGCGGCTTCGGCTTCGAACGGGATGTAGCCAACCTCGTCGATGATCAGCAGCGGGACGCGGGCCAGCTTGACCAGTTCTTGCTGGAGCTTGCCGGTGTGGTGGGCCTCGGCCAGCCGCGCGACCCATTCAGCGGCGGTGGCGAAGGCGACCCGGTGGCCGGCCTGGCAGGCGCGGATGCCCAGGCCCGTGGCCAGGTGGGTTTTGCCAGTTCCGGGCGGCCCGAGGAAGATTACGTTCTCTTTCGCGGCGATGAAGTCCAGCGTCCCCAGGTGGGCGATGGTGGTGCGGTCGGCGGAGCGCTGGTGGTCGTAGTCGAACTCTTCCAGGCTCTTGCGGGCCGGGAACCGGGCGAAGCGGATGCGCTGTTCACCGCCTGAGGACTCGCGGGAGGACACCTCCCGGGCCAGGCAGGCGGCCAGGTACTCCTCGAACGTCCAGTTCTCGGCGCGGGCGCGTTCGGCCAGACGCTCGACGGCCGCCGCCAGGGCGGGTGCCTTCATCGCGCGGGTGAGGTAGGCCAGTTCGGTGGCGGTGTCGCGGCCGGTGCGCTGCTTGGTGTCGGTGTCGGTGGCCTTGGCGCGTGGGGGGCATCAGGCCACCTCCTCGAGGTCGACGCCGAAGATCTGGTCGTAGCTGGCCAGGCTGCGTTGTTCGACCTCGGTGGCCGCGCCGCGCTGCCGGACGACGATGGCGTGGTCACGGTGGCGACGACGGCACCAAGCCGTCGCCAAGTGCAGCCACTACAAGCGTCGCCACAAGCCTGCTACCAGTGCATAAGCGCTACATGCCACTGCCGTAGGCGCGTGCAGGCTGAGACCATAATCCTGATACGTCGATACGGCTGTGGGGCACAGGATGACGTGTGCCCCACAGCCGCTGGTATTCACTAGAAGCCTGTATGCAGGCTGCGTTGGCTAACGTTTCTTCGACGGGGACGGGGACGGGGACGCGACCGGGCGTGACGGGGACGGGGACGGGGACGCGACCGGGCGTGACGGGGACGGGGACGCGACCGGGCGTGACGGGGACGGGGACGCGACCGGGCCCGACGGGGACGGTACGGGTGCTGCCGGCGGCGTGCTCCCGTTGGCGGCGGCGAAAGCGAGCGGCCCGCCGATCATTACGGCGGCTGCTGTGGCGACCGTAACGAGCGCCATCTTCGTGGTGCGCCTCTTCTGTGCCTGGGTGAGGGCGCGGGTTGTCAGGTTCACAGGTTGTGCCTCCTCGGCGATTTGGGAAAGGGTGGTGCGGATGAGGGCTTCGAATGGCGTGTTCATGGCGTTGTCTCCAGCGCGATCTCGTGGGCTGGCAGCAGTTCCCGTAGCCGTTTGAGAGCTCGGTTGTTCCGGCTTCTGACGGTTCCGACCGAGCAGTCCAGCACTTCTGCGACCTGGCTTTCGCTCAGGTCTTCGAAGTAGCGCAAGACCACAACCGTGCGCTGCATCAACGGCAGGCGCCATAGGGCCTCGCGCATCGCCACCCGCAGGTCAGCGTGCGCGCTGTGGTCATCGACCACGTCGTCAGTAGCGACAGCCGCCATCGACTGGCGGATACTTGCCAGACGCCGCCACCAGCTGACCTGTTCCCGATACATGACCGTGCGCACGTAGCCTTCTGGGTCTTCGTGCCTCAGCCACTTCCGCCGGGCATAGGTCTTGGCGAGCGCCGACTGGACCAGGTCCTCCGCTGCATGCTGGTCGCCGGTCAGCAGGTAGGCCACCCGGATAAGAGTCGGCGTGCGCGCTGCCGCAAACTCTGCGAAACCCGCACTGGCGTCATCCTCCACACTCACCCCTTCGTGCTCCTTTATCTACTTCTACAGACGCATGGCCCCCCCAGACCTATCCATGTGCCTTACCCGGTGTCCCGAGGAACCGCTTAACGCATACGCGCTGGTCACAGCGATTCGTTACGTGAGTTTGCGAACTGAACCGCACTCTCGGCCGCGTGACGTGCGTGACATCACGAGATCAACCAGCGACTACGGCACTGTCACATCGCTGCTGGTGCCGCTCTGTCGCACATCACCCGGTACCTGACGCGGGCGGCGGCGTCTTCCGGGGATGAATTTGTCTGTACGTCTTCAAGGCGGTCCTGGCGGGCCGGTTGCGTCGCCGCTCGGGCGAGTGGCCGGCAGCTCCGCTGAAGCTTCGCCGCCGGCCACGCTGACGCCGAGCGGCTGACGCAATGGGTTAGCGGCGAGATGAGTCGGGCCGTGCCTTCGGCAGATGTGCGTACCAGAAGCCGAAGCGGCCCGCCGCCCGGCGTCCGTGCATGGTTGGGCTCGCCAGGCGGGACCGGGTCGACGTGTGCGAAACGCTCCGGCCGAGTCGGTCAACTACGCTCCGTCGCAGCCAGCACGTGCGGACAGTGGCGGCCGCGGTCGGTTCCGAGGCCGGCCGATCGACCCGGGCCGCCGAACCCGGACCGCAGCAGCAGCCGGGTCGCAATGACGGATGAGGTCCTCGCGGTGGCCGTCTTACGCTTCCGTTGGCCTAACGCCTTTGCGTTCAGTATCAGGTCAGGTCATCTCGGCTACCCGCTGCTGGAGTACTGAAAGTTGCGATGGTGCGCGGCTGAAGCATTGCTGAAGCCGACTATATGATCTTGGGATGGGGCCCTAGTACGGCAGCAGTAGATCCGGCCGGGCACGTTCGTCGATGATCACAGTTTGGTGAC
>NZ_JBHTAC010000079.1:0-14372 GCF_042663325.1 Catellatospora aurea | reverse complement strand
GGTCCCGCCCCGCTCCGCTTCCGTGTCCATCGCTTGTGGACACCGCACACCCGCCTCCGGGTGCACCGCTCACCATCACGGGTTACGCTGCGGTTCCACCTGTGACAGGAGCATCGTGACCACTTCCCCCTGGACCCCCGACAGCGGCCCGCACCAAGCACCCGCGGCGCAACGCCGCGGCACCAGCGGCTGGCTGATCGCGGCCGTGGTCACCGCCATCGTGGTGGTGCTGGTCTGCGCCGTCGTGGCCGTCACCGTGTTCGTGCTGCGCCTGCGCGACGGCGCCGCCACCGGCAGCGGACCCGCGGACACCACCGCGAGCACCGCGGCGGGCGGCACGTGCCGCTGGCTGCCCGTCGAGGCGGCGTCGAACGTGAACGTCAAGGACGTCGGCACCCCGCCGCAGACGGTCCCGACGAACGGCGTCCAGCAGCTCACGATGACCACGAACCGCGGCGTGATCACGATCCAGGTGGACACCGGCAAGGCCCCGTGCGCGGCGGCCAGCATCACCCACCTGGCCGGTCGGCGGTTCTTCGACGGCACGAGCTGCCACCGCCTGGTCACCGAAGGCATCCAGGTGCTGCAGTGCGGCGACCCGTCGGGCACCGGCATGGGCGGTCCCGCGTACCGGTTCGCCGAGGAGAACCTGCCCGACGTCACCGACCCGGCCCTCGCCTACCCCGCCGGCACGCTGGCCATGGCCAAGACCTCGGAACCCCACACCACCGGCAGCCAGTTCTTCATCGTGTACGGCCCGACCCCGATCGCCTCCGAGTACACCGTGCTGGGCACGGTGACCGCGGGCCTGGACGTGGTGACCGCGATCGGCAAGGGCGGCGCGGTCGACCCCACCGGCAACACCGCCACCGACGGCGCCCCCAAGTCCCCCGTCACCATCACCACCCTCACCGTCACCCCGGCCGCCGGCTGACCCCACCATTGCCCAACTCTTAAAAACTTGCGCCCTCGTCGACATGACGAGGGCGCGAGTTTTTAAGAGTTGCGGCTGGTGGTGCGTCAGGCGCCGGAGGTGACGCGGTAGGCGTCCATGACGCCCTCCACGCCGCGTACGGCGTTGAGCAGGTGGCCCAGGTGCTTCGGGTCGGCCATCTCGAAGCTGAACCGGCTCACGGCGATCCGGTCTCGGGTCGTGGTGACCGTCGCGGACAGGATGTTCACCCGCTCCTCGGACAGCGCCCGGGTGATGTCGGCCAGCAGCTTGTGCCGGTCGAGCGCCTCCACCTGGATGGCGACCAGGAACATCGAGCCCGCGGTCGGCTTCCAGGTGACCTCGACGAGCCGCTCCGGCTGCGCCTTCAGGTCGCCGGTGTTGACGCAGTCCTCCCGGTGCACGCTGATGCCCCCGGAACGGGTCATGAAGCCGTACACCTGGTCGCCGGGCACCGGCGTGCAGCAGCGGGCCAGCTTGATCCAGACGTTGGACACGCCCTTGACCGCGACGCCGGGGTCGTGGCCGGGCGCGCGGGTGCGGCTGGGCCGGGTCGGGATGGTGGACTCGGCGATGTCCTCGACCGCGCCCTCCTCGCCGCCGTATCCGGCGACCAGGCGCTGCACCACCGACTGCGCCGAGACCTGGCCCTCGCCGACGGCCGCGTAGAGCGAGGTGATGTCGCTCAGGTGCAGCTCACGCGCGATGGCCAGCAGGCCGCCCGCGGTCAGCAGGCGCTGCAGCGGCAGCCCCTGCCGGCGCATGGCCCGGGCCAGGGAGTCCTTGCCCGCGTCGATGGCCTCGTCGCGGCGCTCCTTGTTGAAGTACTGCCGGATCTTCGTGCGGGCCCGGGAGGACTTGACGAAGCCCAGCCAGTCCTGGGTCGGGCCGGCGCTCTCCGACTTGGACGTGAAGATCTCGATCACGTCGCCGTTGGACAGCACCGACTCCAGCGGCACCAGCTTGCTGTTGACCCGCGCCCCGATGCAGCGGTGGCCCACCTCGGTGTGCACCGCGTACGCGAAGTCGACCGGCGTGGAGCCGTTGGGCAGCGCGATGACCTCGCCCTTGGGCGTGAAGACGAACACTTCCTGGCTGGACAGGTCGTGGCGCAACGCGTCGAGGAACTCGCCCGGGTCGGACGTCTCGCGCTGCCAGTCCAGCAGCTGCCGCAGCCAGGTCATGCCATCGATGTGGCTGGACGGGCCGACCACCGTGGAGTTGGCCTTCGGGCCCTCCTTGTACTTCCAGTGCGCGGCGATGCCGTACTCCGCGGTGCCGTGCATCGCGTGGGTGCGGATCTGCATCTCGACCGGCTTGCCGTTGGGGCCGATCACGGTCGTGTGCAGCGACTGGTAGAAGTTCATCTTCGGCATGGCGATGTAGTCCTTGAACCGGCCGGGGACCGGTTGCCAGGCCGCGTGGATCACGCCGAGCGCCGCGTAGCAGTCGCGCACGGTGTCCACCAGGATGCGCACGCCGACGAGGTCGTAGATCTCGTTGAAGTCGCGCCCCCGCACGATCATCTTCTGGTAGATCGAGTACAGGTGCTTGGGCCGGCCGGTGACCTTCGCGTTGATCTTCGAGCCGCGCAGGTCGGCCTGCACCCGGTCGGTGACCTGCTTGAGCAGGTTGTCCCGCTGCGGGGTGTGGTCGCTGACCAGGCGCTGGATCTCCTTGAAGCGCTTGGGGAACAGCGTCGCGAAGGACAGGTCCTCCAGCTCCCACTTCACCGTGTTCATACCGAGCCGGTGCGCCAGCGGGGCCAGGATCTCCAGCGTCTCGCGCGCCTTCTGCTCCCGCTTGGCCAGCGGCAGGAAGGTGAGCGTGCGCATGTTGTGCAGCCGGTCGGCGAGCTTGACGACCAGCACGCGCGGGTCCTTGGCGGTCGACACGACCATCTTGCGGATCGTCTCGGCCTTGGCCGAGTCGCCCAGCTTGACCTTGTCGAGCTTGGTCACGCCGTCCACGAGCAGCGCGACCTCGTCGCCGAAGTCGGCGCGGGCCGCCTCCAGGGTGTAGGGCGTGTCCTCGATGGTGTCGTGCAGCAGCGCGGCCACCAGGGTGGTGGTGTCCATGCCGAGGTCGGCCAGGATGCTCGCGACGGCCAGCGGGTGCGTGATGTACGGGTCACCGGACTTGCGGAACTGGCCCTCGTGCCACTGCCGCGCCGTCTCGTACGCCTTCTGCAGGACGCGGATGTCGGCCTTGGGGTGCGCGGCCCGGTGCGCGGCGATCAGCGGCTCCAGCTCCTCGCTGACGCTGGCCGACTGCCAGGGCGCGTTGAAGCGGGACAGCCGCGCGCGCACCCGGCGGCCCGAGGGCACACCGGCGAACATGCCGAGCTGGTTGGTGCCGGGCGCGGCGCGCACCTCGGGTGCGGCGGCACGGTCCTCGGCTCCCCGGTCGGTCTCGGCCGGGGACTGCTCGTTCGTGCCCGGGAAGGGCAGCACGGCTGCTGCCTCGCGCTTGGCGGGCTGGGCCGCCTTCGCGCCCTTCGCCGCCGGGGCCTTGTCGGGCCCGTTCCCGGCCGGTGACGTCTCCGCCACGGCCACGCTGGGGGCGACTTCCTGAGACAACGGCCGCTCCTTCGAGTGAGGTTCGGATAGCCCATGCTACCTGTGTTCGGGCTTGCCGGCCGATTTGCCGGAGGAGCGTACCCCCGCCGGCTGCGGCCGGGTAGGGCACTCGTGGCGTCCGTCACCCGAGCGGGTGGACGGACGCGGCTGATCAGGGCGCCTCGTACGCGCCCCGGCAGGTGGTGTGGGTGGGGCGCTAGATGCGCAGGAGGGCGTGCACCGGGCGCTCGCCGAGCCGCTCCCGGCCGCCCAGGAAGCCCAGCTCGATCAGCACCACGAAACCGGCCAGCTCGCCGCCGGCCCGCTGCACCAGGTCCAGCGTGGCGTCGGCGGTGCCGCCGGTGGCCAGCACGTCGTCGACGACCAGCACCCGCTGGCCGGGCGTGAAGGCGGCCTCGCTGATCTCCAGCGTGGCGGTGCCGTACTCCAGGGCGTAGGTGGCGGCGTGGGCCACCCGGGGCAGCTTGCCGGCCTTGCGTACGGCCACCACCCCGGTGCCGGCGGCGTACGCGACGGCGGCGGCCAGCACGAAGCCGCGCGCTTCCACGCCCACGACCACGTCGAACTGCCCGGCGTACTGCGCCACGATCGCGTCGATGACGCCGCGGAACGCCTTGCCGTCGGCGAACAGCGGGGTCAGGTCCTTGAACAGGACACCCGTCTTGGGGAAGTCCGCCACGTCGACGACCATGTCGGCGACGAGCGCCGCGGTGGCGTGCCCGCTGTCACCCTGGATCAGATCGTTGGTCACGGGCACACCCTAGTACGCCCCGCCGTGTCGCCACACCGTCACCGCCGGTCTCCGCCGCAACTGTGTCCCCACACACCCCGGCGGCACCCGCGTCACCACAGATGATCATGAAGTTGTGGCGACGACACACCGCCGACCCGTGCCATAAGTTCATGATCAACGCGCCGAAAGGGCGAGGCCCGGTCTCCGTGGGGAGACCGGGCCTCGGTGGTGTCGCCGTGGGTCAGCGGCGCTTGCCGGCGGGGCGGCCGCCCGCGGGACGGCCGGCCTTGGCGCCGACGGTGGGCTTGGCGCCCGCCTTCGGAGCCGCGCTGCCCGCGCCCGTGCTGACCTGCGCCGGCAGGTCGCCCGACGCGGCCTTGGCCGGAGTGGCACGGCGTGCCAGCACCCGCGCGGTGTGGTTGGCGATCTTCGGGTCCTTCTCCTTCAGCCACACCAGCACCGGCGTGGCGAAGAACAGCGACGAGTAGACCGCGGTGCCCATACCGATGAACAGCACCAGACCCAGGTCCTTCAGCGTGCCCGCGCCGAGCAGGCCCGCGCCGATGAACAGCAGTCCGCCGACCGGCAGCAGCGCCACCAGCGCGGTGTTGATGGACCGCATGAAGGTCTGGTTCAGGGCCAGGTTGGCCGCCTCGGCGTACGTCTGGGTGCTGCTGCCCGTGATGCCGCGGGTGTTCTCCTGCACCTTGTCGAACACGACCACGACGTCGTAGAGCGCGAAGCCCAGGATCGTCAGGAAGCCGATCACCGTCGACGGGGTGACCTCGAAACCGACCAGCGCGTACACGGCGGCCGTGGCGACCAGGTCGAACGCCAGCGACGCGACCGCCGCCGCGGCCATCTGCCACTCGAAGCGGATCACCAGGTAGATGGTGACGACCACGACGAACAGCGCCAGGCCGATCAGCGCCTGCTCGGTGACCTGGGCACCCCAGGCCTGGCTGACCCGGTTGCCGGTGACGTTGTCGGCCTCCAGCTTCAGGTCCGCGGCGATCTTCGCCCGGACCGTGTCGGTCTGCTCGTCGGACAGCGACGAGCTGCGCACCGTGATCGCGGCGTTGCCGACCTGCTGCGCGGGGACCAGCGTGGCGTCGGGCTGGACCGACAGGATCGCGTCGTCGATCACCTTCTCGACGTCGGCGAGCTGCCCGGCCGAGGCCGGCACCGTGAACTCGTTGCCGCCCTCGAACTCGATGCCCGGCTTGAAGCCGATCAGCGACATGGCCAGGATCGCGACGAGCAGCACGCCGCCGGCGACGCCGAACCACAGCTTGCGCTTGCCGACGATCTGGAACCCGGCCTCACCGCTGTAAAGACGGGATGCGAGACCACTCATCACTTAGCCTCCTTGGCTTCGTGCAGCACGCGGCCCAGGCCGCTGACGCGCGGGGAGAGGAACGCGTCGGTACGCGCGAACATCGTCATGATCGGGTGACGGAAGAGGAACACCACGATCAGGTCGAGCAGGGTCGCCAGACCCAGCGCGAAGGCGAAGCCCGCGACCGCGCCGGAGGAGACGAGGTAGAGCACCAGCGCGGCCATCAGCGAGATCGCGTTGGCGGTCAGGATCGTCTTGCGGGCACGCACCCAGGCGCGGGGCACCGCGCTGCGCGGGCTGCGGCCCTCGCGGATCTCGTCCTTCAGGCGTTCGAAGTAGATGACGAAGGAGTCCGCTGCGACACCGAGCGAGACGATGAATCCGGCGATGCCGGCCAGCGTCAGGGTGAAGCCCATCTCCCGGCCCAGGAACACCAGCGCCAGGAAGGTCAGCGCCGCCGACAGGATCAGCGACAGCACGATGACCGTGCCCAGCAGGCGGTAGTAGAAGAACGAGTAGATGACCACGAGCAGCATGCCGATGCCGGCCGCCAGCAGACCCGCCTTCAGGTGCTCGCCACCCAGGGTCGGGGTGATCGACTGCGCCTCCTGCTGTTCGAAGGTCATCGACAGCGAGCCGTAGTTCAGGTTGTTGGCGAGGTCGGTAGCCGACTTCTGGTCGAAGTCGCCGCTGATGACGGAGTCGTCACCGAGCACGCCCTGGATCTCCGGCGAGGAGATGATCTTGTTGTCCAGCACCACCGCGACGCGGCAGTGGTTCTCCGGGCCGATCGCGGTCTGGTCGCACTTCTGGCCCTCGTTGTTGAAGGACTCCTTGGTCAGCTTGGTCCACTTGTCCAGACCGTCACTGGAGAAGTCCAGCGAGACCACCCGGCGGTTGGTGTTCTGCTCGACCTGCGGCGACGCCTTGTCGACGTCGGTGCCCTTGACCTTCGACACGTCGAGCAGGTACTTGGCGCCGTTCTCGCAGGCGACAGCCTCGGCGTCGGGGTTGTTGATCGAGCCCGGGGGGCGCGTGTCGAGCTGCTCGCAGCTCACGAACGGCACATAGAACTGCACCTTCGGGGCCAGCAGCGCGGCCTCGTAACCGTTGAGCGTGCCGAACGGAGCGAGCACCTCGAGCTGCGCGGCGTCGGTCGGCACCGCGGTCAGCTTGGCGGCGGCGTCCCAGGCGGCCTTGCCGACCTTCGCCTGCACCTGCTCCACGGTCACGTTCTTGTTGGCCGGGGCGGCGGAGGCGGAGGGCTTGGGAGCCGCTGCGGCCTTCGGGCTGGCCGAGGGAGAAGCGGCGGGGCTCTTGCTGGCCGCCGGGGTCGGCGTCGGCGTCGGGGCCATCGCGGCACCGCCACCGGTGCCACCGGCCGACGGGCTCACCGACGCCTTCGGGCTGGCCGCGGTGCTCGGCTTCGGGCTCGCGGCCGCGCTCGGGCTCGCGCTCGGCGACGGCTGGGGGGCCGCGGTCAGGCCGCTGCCGTCGGTCTGGCTCAGCACCTTGCGGAAGAAGAGCTGCGAGGCCTGGCCGACGTCGTCGATCGCGTTGTCGCCCTTCTTGGCCACCGAGATCACGATGTTCCGGTCGCCCTCGATGACGACCTGCGCCTCGGAGACACCGCGAGCGTCGACGCGCTCGGCGATGATGCGGCGGGCCTGCTCGAGATCCTGCGCGGTCGCCGGCTTGCCATCGGCGCCGGTCTGCGCCAGGAGGGTGACCCGCGAGCCGCCGACGAGGTCAAGGCCGAGGTTGGGGGCGAGGCGATCCTGCCAGCCGCCCTTGCCGCCGAACCAGACCGCGCTGGCGAGGATGACGAAGATGGCGCCGAGAAGGGCAAGTTGCCTCCCGGGGCGCATCTGTCCCTGAGGTGGTGCCACGGCTGTCGAGTCTCCCTGGGATGAATGACGGATGGGGATACGCCACGGCCGGACACTGGGGAGCGGTCGGCCGTGGCGTGGGGTCAGCGATTTACTTGTCTTCCTTGACGGGGTTGTCCACCACGTGCTCGGTCGGAGCGGTGACCTGCTCGGTCACCCGGCCCACGGCCTGACGCGCGTAGCGGGCGGTCACGCCGGGCGAGATCTCGAGGGTGATGCTCTCGTCGTCGGTGGAGACGACCGTGCCGTACAGGCCGCCGATGGTGATCACCTTGTCGCCGGCGCCGAGCGACTTCTGCATCGACTCGGCCTCCTTGCGGCGCTTGGCCTGCGGCCGGATGAACATGAAGTACATCAAGCCGAAGAGCAGGGCGAACATGATGATCGTCGGCAACGCGCTGCCGGAATTACCGCCCACTTTGTGACCTTTCCACAAGGCCCCGCAGCGCGAACCCGCGCGCCTGCGGTGGCATCTGTCGTCCGTTCGGACCGCGCGAAGTCTAGTCGGTACGCGAGCGATCGCACACTTGCGGTGTAGGTCACGTTAAGATCACGAACGCGAGGTCCGCTTATGTGTCCGGCTGGGCATCGACGGTGAACAGGTCGGGCGCCGTGGTGGCGCCAGCACCAAAAGTACCATTTGGCGGTTTTTTACCGAGATGCCGCCACGCGGCGGCGGTCGCCACCCGGCCCCGGGGCGTACGCGCCAGCAGGCCCGCCCGCACCAGGAACGGCTCCACGACCTCCTCGACCGTGTCCGGCTGCTCCCCCACCGCCACGGCCAGCGTGGACAGGCCCACCGGTCCCCCGCCGAACAGCTCGACCAGCGACACCAGCACCGCCTTGTCCAGCCGGTCCAGCCCCATGTCGTCGACGTCGTACACCTTCAGCGCGGCGCGTGCCGAGGACACGTTGACGACCCCGTCCGAGCGCAGCTCGGCGTAGTCGCGCACGCGGCGCAGCAGGCGGTTGGCGATACGCGGCGTGCCCCGGGAGCGCCCCGCGATCTCCGCGATGCCCTCCTTCGTCGCCGCCACCCCGAGGATGCGGGCCGAGCGCTGCAGCAGCGCCGCCAGCTCCGGTGCGCTGTAGAACTCCAGGTGCCCGACGAACCCGAACCGGTCGCGCATCGGGCCGGTCAGCAGGCCCGCCCGCGTGGTCGCGCCGACCAGCGTGAACGGCTCCACGTCCAGCGGGATCGCGGTCGCGCCGGGGCCCTTGCCGACCATCACGTCGACCCGGAAGTCCTCCATCGCGCTGTACAGCAGTTCCTCGGCCGGCTTCGCGATGCGGTGGATCTCGTCGATGAACAGCACGTCGCCCTGCTGCAGGCTGGTCAGCACCGCCGCCAGGTCGCCGGAACGCTCGATGGCCGGGCCCGAGGTCATCCGCAACGCCCCGCCCAGCTCGGCGGCGACGATCATCGCCAGGGTGGTCTTGCCCAGCCCCGGCGAACCGGAGAACAGGATGTGGTCGGGCGGCGAGCCGCGCCGCAGCGCGCTGTGCAGCAGCACCTCCAGCTGCTCGCGCACCCGCTCCTGGGCGACGAACTCCGACAGCCGCTTCGGGCGCACCGACGCCTCGGCGTCGCGCTCCTCCGGCGAGGCCAGCGCGCTGACCAGAGAATCGGTCATCGCTTCTCCTCGCCGCGCACGTCGTCACGATGAGTGGAGAGTTCCCGGATCCGCTCGCCGTGCTCGCTCATCGCGTCTTACCCAGCAGCCGGATCGCCTGCTTGAGCAGCACCGGCACCGGCGGGGTCGGGCCGTCGATCGTCTCGGCGACCGCGGTGACCGCCTGGTCGGCCTGGGCCTGACTCCAGCCGAGCCCGACCAGGCCCTGGCGCACCTGCTCGGTCCACGCCTGCGGGCGGCCGCCCTGGGCGGGCACCGCGGCCACCGGGCCGACCTTGTCGCGCAGCTCCAGGACCATGCGCTCGGCGCCCTTCTTGCCGATACCGGGCACCTGGGTCAGCGTCGAGACGTCCCCGTGCGACAGCGCCGCGCGCAGCACGTCCGGGGTGTGCACGGACAGCGCTGCCTGGGCCAGCTTCGGGCCCACCCCGCTGGCCGTCAGCAGCAGCTCGAACAGCTGCTTCTCGTCGTCGTCGGCGAAACCGAACAGGGTCAGCGAGTCCTCGCGCACGATCAGCGTCGCCGACAGCCGGGCCTGCTGCCCGACCCGCAGCGCCGCCAGCGTGCCCGGCGCACAGAGCAGCCGCAGGCCAACCCCGCCGACCTCGACCACCGCCGCGTCCGCGCCGATCGAGGCGACGGTCCCCGCCACACTCGCGATCATCACTGCCTGCCCTTCGCTGCCCGGATGGCCTCGCTCAGCCGGTCGCGCGTGCCACCGCGCCAGATGTGGCAGATGGCCAGCGCCAGCGCGTCGGCCGCGTCTGCCGGGCGGGGCGGCGCGTCCAGCCGCAGCAACCGGGTGACCATCGTGGTGACCTGCTTCTTGTCGGCCTGACCGGAGCCGGTCACGGCCGCCTTCACCTCGGACGGAGTGTAGGTGCGCACCGGCAGCCCGGCGCGCGCGGCCGCCAGCACCGCCACCGCCGCCGCCTGGGCGGTGCCCATCACCGTGCGCACGTTGTGCTGGCTGAACACCCGCTCCACCGCCACGCTCTCCGGCTGGTGCCTCGCGATCAGCTCGGCGAGGTTGCGGTCCAGGTGCAGCAGCCGGTCGGCCAGGTCGGCATCGGGATCGGAGCCGATGACGGTGTAGTCCACCATCACGCAGGGCCGGCCGGGCACGCCCTCCACCACACCGACGCCGCACCGGGTGAGCCCCGGGTCGACGCCGAGCACCCGCCGCTGCCGCTGCTGCACCCGCCGCTCCGTCCACTTCGCCGTACGTGTGTACGACACCCTAGCGGACACCACCGTCAGCGGACTCCACGCAGGCCCGCGCCAGGCCCGCGCCGTGGCGCGGACGCGCGCCACACCCGATCCCGGCACACTGTGTGGGCGCGACCCATGTGCGCGCTCCCGCACGGCTCGTAGGTTCACGCACCATGACGACCGCGACGCCGCCACTGGTACGACTCGACCTCACCGGCCGCACCGCACTGGTGACCGGCGCCGGCAGCGGCATCGGCCGGGCCTGCGCGGCCCGGCTGGCGCAGGCCGGGGCCAAGGTGCTCGTGGTCGACCGGGACGAAGCGTCCGCCCGGCTGGTAGCCGACGAGATCGGCGGCACCGCCGTGGTCGCCGACCTGGCCGCGCCGGACGCCCTCGACGACCTCGACCCGGCCGTCGACGTGATCGTCAACAACGCCGGCCTGCAGCACGTCGCGCCGCTGCAGGACTTCGCCCCCGACCGCTTCACCTACCTGCACCAGGTCATGCTGGTCGCCCCGTTCCGGCTGGTGCGCCGGGCCCTGCCGCACATGTACGCGCGGGGCTGGGGCCGGATCGTGAACATCTCCTCGGTGCACGGGCTGCGCGCGTCGGCGTTCAAGTCGGCGTACGTGTCGGCCAAGCACGGCCTGGAGGGCCTGTCGAAGGTCATCGCCGTGGAGGCCGCCCCGTTCGGCGTCACCGCGAACTGCATCAACCCCGCCTACGTGCGCACCCCGCTGGTCGAGGGGCAGATCGCCGACCAGGCCCGCACGCACGGCATCGACGAGACCGAGGTCATCGAGCGGATCATGCTGGCCAAGGCGGCGATCAAACGCCTGATCGAGCCCGCCGAGGTCGCCGAGCTGGCCGCGTACCTGTGCACCGACGCCGCCTCGTTCATCACCGGGACGTCCATCGCCATGGACGGCGGCTGGACAGCCCAGTGATCGGCGGGGTAGGAATGCGAGCCATGCCCTCCGCGACCATCCGGTTCCTCGAACTGCTCGAACGCGAGGCGGCCCCGGTCGAGTTCGAGGGGCCGCTCGTCCAGGCGCGCTCACGCGGAGCCGGCCCGGACGAGATCGCGGAGCTGGAGGAGGCCAAACTCGCCGCGCTGCGGGTGCGGGCGCTGCTGGAGCGCCGCCGCCGCCGCGAGGCGGAGCTGTCCGGCCTGTACGACACCGCCAGTGACCTGGCCGGCCTGCGCGACCTCGACGCGGTGCTGCACGCGATCGTGCACCGGGCCCGCAACCTGCTCGGCACCGACATCGCCTACCTGACCATGAGCGACGACGCCGCGGGCGACGTGTACATGCGGGTCACCGACGGCTCGGTCTCGGCGCGGTTCCAGCGGCTGCGGCTGCCCCTGGGCGCGGGACTGGGCGGGCTGGTCGCGCAGACCGGCACCCCCTACGCCACCGCGAACTACCCCGAGGACCGCCGCTTCCACCACACCGGCGAGATCGACGCGGGCGTGGGCGAGGAGGGGCTCGTCGCCATCCTGGGCGTGCCGCTGCGGCTGGGCTCGCGTGTCATCGGCGTGCTGTACGCCGCGAACCGCTCCGAGCGCCCGTTCGCCCGCGAGGAGGTGTCGCTGCTGGTGTCGCTGGCCGCGCACGCCGCCGTCGCCATCGACACCGCCCGCCTGCTCGGCGAGACCCAGACCGCGCTGAGCGAGCTGTCGGCGGCGCACACCAAGATCTCGGCGCACAGCGCGTCGGTGGAACGCGCCGCGGCCGCCCACGACCGGATGACCGCGCTGGTGCTGCGCGGGGGTGGCGTCGAGGAGGTCGCCGCCGCCGTCACCGACGTGCTCGGCGGGCGGCTCATGGTGCTCGACGCCGACGGCCGCACCCTGGCCGCGGTCGGCACGGACACCTCCGGCAGCCTGACCCAGGGCGCGCTGCCGCCCGGCCCGGAGCAACCTGGCGTCCGGCCCGCCGACGCGGCCGGCTTGTTCGGCCCGGACGGGCCGGTCCTGCCCGACGCCGCGATCGTGGCGGAGGCGCTGGCGACCTCCCGCGCGGACGGCCGGGCCGTGCGCCGGGGTGGCCTGTGGTTCGCCGCCGTGGTGGCCGGAGCCGAGAACCTCGGCGCGCTCGTCTGGCAGCCGAAGCACGACACCGGCCATGCCGACCAGCAGATCCTGGAGCGCGCCGCGCTGGTCACCGCGCTGCTGCTGCTGTTCCGGCGCACCGTCGCCGAAGCCGAGGGCCGGGTGCGCGGCGAGCTGCTCGACGACCTGATCGCCCGCCCCGTACGCGACCCGGAGTCGCTGCGCGCTCGGGCCCGCCGGCTGAACGTGGACCTGGACCGCCCGCACGTGCTGGTCTGCGTCGACGACGCGGCGGCGACCTCCGGCCCGGCCCGGCAGCGCGCGGTGTCGTGGGCGCACACCTTCGCCGGTACGCATGCCGGGCTGGCCGCCACCCGCGACGGCCGGGTGGTGCTGATGGTGCCCGGCACCGACGCGGGCGCGCTGGCCCGCTCCGTGGCCCGGGAACTGGGCCGGGTGCTGGGTAGGCCGATGACCGCGGGCGCGGCCGGACCGGCGACCGACCCGGCCGGGCTGGCCGCGGCGTTCAAGGAGGCCGACCACTGCGCCTCCGCGCTGGCCGCGCTGGGCCGCACCGGCGACGGCGCGTCCACGGCCGAACTCGGCTTCGTCGGGCTGCTGCTGGGCGCGGTCCGCGAAGGCGGCGACCCGGACGTGACCCGGTTCCTGCGCGACACCATCGGCTCGGTCGTCGACTACGACCTGCGCCGTGGCACGGCGCTGGTCAAGACGATGGAGTGCTACTTCGGCACCGGCGGCAGCCTGGCCCGCGCCGCCGAGCAGCTGCACGTGCACGTCAACACGGTCACCCAGCGGCTGGACCGGGTGGCCCAGCTGCTCGGCGCGGACTGGCAGCGCCCCGACCGGGCGCTGGAGGTGCAGCTGGCGCTGCGCCTGCATCACCTGCGCACCGACGTCAGCTGACGCGCGGCCCGACGCTGCCGGGTGGCGGAGCAGAACACGTCGGCCGCCGGCCCCACCCTCGCCCACACCTCGGCGGTATGGACAGACGACAAGGCTCGTCCGTCCACCGAGGAGATCCGATGCGAAGACTGGCTTTGCTCGCGGCCGCCACGGCCGTGGCCCTGACCGGCTGCTCCGGCGGTGATCCGGTGCCCGCCCCGAGCCCGACCGGCCTGAACGCGGGCGCGGCCTGCGAACTGCCGCCCGGCGCGCGGCAGACCCGGTTCGGCGAGCGTGGTGCCGACCTGGGCGGGGTCATTCTCGACAGCGGCAAGACGGGGATCGTGCTGGCCCACCAGAACGGCGGGGACGTCTGCCAGTGGGCGCCGTACGCCGGCGAGCTGGCCGCGCAGGGATACCGGGTGCTCGCCTTCGACTTCGGCGGGTTCGGGGTGTCCACGGCGGGTGACGCGGACAATCCGCAGCAGGTCGCGGCTGCGGCGGCGACCCTGCGCGCGGACGGCGCGACGACCATCGTGCTGATCGGCGCGTCGATGGGCGGCACCGCCGTGCTGGCCGCCGCGCCGACGGTGACCCCTGCGCCGGTGGCCGTGGTGGCACTGTCGGCCCCGTCGGTGTTCGGCGCGAACGCCCTGGACGCCGCGCCGAAGCTGACCATGCCCGTGTTCTACGCCGCGGGCGAGTTCGAGAGCAGCTTCGCTGACAGTGCCCGCGAGCTGCACGCGCTGACCCCGAAGACGACCGCCAAGGAACTGCTGATCGTGCCGACCGACTGGCACGGCGTGTTCCTGCTGACCCCCGGCGGCCCGGCCGCGACGGAGACCGTACGGGCGAAGCTCGCCGAGTTCCTCAAGGCGCACGCGCCCGCATGACGGCGGCGCGGCCACGGCGCACGGGGTTCGGCGTCGTTGCGGATCAGGGTGCCGCAGCGCCGCTCAGAAAACGCCTGCGCCGCGACCGCTTCGCGGTAAGGAAGGGCACCTTCTACAACGCATAGCGCAATGCCGGGAAGTTAAGCCCGGGTAGGGAGTTTCGGCTGGTTGATCTGCACCGT
>NZ_JBHTAC010000078.1:0-14960 GCF_042663325.1 Catellatospora aurea | reverse complement strand
GCGCTACGCCGAGACGCTGCCGCCTGCCCACTCACCCTCAAGTTTTCGGACTAGAGGGCGAGTTTGTTGAGGAGGCGGTTGGGGGTGCCGGAGAGGGAGCCGGTGACCACGTTGGGGGTGGCGTTGTTGACGATCCAGGTGTGGACCGCGGACTGGGTGGCGTCGCCGTAGGTGGCCTTGTAGAGGGCGGCTATGCCGGCGGCGTGCGGGGTGGACATCGAGGTGCCGTTCTTGCTGCCGGTGCCGCCGCCGGGGACCGTGGACACGATGGCCGAGCCGGGGCCGTAGAGGTCGACGCAGGAGCCGGTGGAGGAGTAGCTGGCGCGGGCGTCGGTGGAGGTGGTGGCCGCGACCACGAGCGCCGCGGTCAGGTTGCGCGGCAACCGGTCGCAGGAGTTGCCGCCGGTGTTGCCGGCCGAGGTGGCCAGGAAGACGCCCGCGTTCATCAGGTTGGTCAGCGCCGTGGCCAGCGTCGAGCTGTACGTCATGTTCCACGAGGTGTTGGCAACGGCCGGCTTGACGTGGTTGGTGCGGACCCAGTTGACCGCCGCGACGGCCGACGAGGTGGTGCCGCTGCCGGCGCAGTTGAGCCACTTCACGCCGTGCAGGCGCACGGACTTGGCCACGCCGTACGAGGTGGAGCCGATGGTGCCGGCCACGTGCGTGCCGTGGCTGTTGCAGTCGGTGTTGTTGCTGTCGATCGAGTTGTAGTCGAACGTCGCCCGGCCGCCGAAGTTCGGGTGGGAGGCGTCGACGCCCGAGTCGATGATGTACGCGTGCACGCCCGAGCCGGTCGCGGTGTAGGTGTAGCTCGCCGACAGCGGCAGCGTGTTCTGGTCGATGCGGTCGATGCCCCACGCGGGCGGGTTGCTCTGCGTGGTGTCGAGCACGTTGTGGTGCCAGGCGTCGCGCTCGATGGACAGCACGTCGGCGCTGTGCGACAGCTCGCGCACCTGGGCGGGGCTCAGGTCGGCGGCGAAGCCGTTGACGGTGGCGCCGAAGTCGACGCGGGCGGTGGTCCGCAGCGCCCGCAGCGCGACCCCGCGGTCGGCGCCGTCTCGGAAGGTGACCAGGTAGGCGCCCGGGATGACGGTGACGTCCGGGCCGGCGGCGGGGGCGGTGACCGGGACCGGGACCGCCCGGTAGGGCGCGCCGGCGGCGAGCGCGGGTGACGGCAGGGCCACGACGGTGGCCAGGGCGGTGGCGGTGATCGCGGCGGACGCCAGCAGGCGGGCACGCCAGGACCGGTTGGTTGGCACGTCTTCCTCCCCAATACCAGGTGCCGCCCTGTTTGGACGGCAGCTGGCTCGGAGAGTACATAGAGATTGTTACAATAATCAATGTCTGTGGCACGAAGAAGGCGCCGCCCCGGTGCGGGACGGCGCCTGGTGGAATGCCGGATGTCACTCGACGTTGGGGCCCTCGTAGGTCTTCGCGTGCTCCCGGTCGTAGCGGATGCCGGGCCGTTCACGGCTGTGGTGGTAGCTGTAGATGAAGTAGATGACGAAGCCGACCAGCATCCAGACCGCGAACCGGACCCAGGTGTCGACGGGCAGGTTGAGCATCAGCCACAGGCTCGCCAGCGCGGCCAGGATCGGCAGCACCGGCACCCACGGCACCCGGAACGGGCGCGGCAGGTCGGGCCGGGTCTTGCGCAGCACGATCACGCCGAGCGCGACGACGAAGAAGGCGAACAGCGTGCCGATGCTGACCAGTTCGGAGAGCTTCTCCAGCGGGATGAACGCGGCCAGCAGGGCGATGACGACGCCGACCCCGATGGTGATCAGGTACGGCGTGCCGTAGGTGCGGTGCACCTTGGCCATGCCGATCGGCAGCAGGCCGTCGCGGGACATCGCGAACAGCACGCGCACCTGGCCGAGCAGCAGCACCAGCACCACGGTGGTGATGCCGCAGATCGCGCCGAGCGAGATGAGCTTGGCGACCCAGGGCTGGCCGACCACGTCGAAGGCGTGCGCCAGCGGCGCGTCGACGGCCAGTTGCGTGTAGTGCACCATGCCGGTGATGACCAGCGAGACCAGCACGTAGAGCAGGGTGCAGATGACCAGCGAGCCGATGATGCCGCGGGGCATGTCGCGCTGCGGGTTGCGCACTTCTTCGGCGGTGGTGGCCACGATGTCGAAGCCGATGTAGGCGAAGAAGACGATCGCGGCGGCGGCCAGGATGCCCGGGATGCCGAAGTGCACGGGTTCGATGCCCAGCAGCAGCTGGGACAGCGGGGTGTGCCATACCGAGGCGCCGGTCGCCGCGGTCGGCTCGGCCGGCGGGATGAACGGCTTGTAGTTGGCGAACTTGATGAAGAAGGCGCCCACCACGATCACCAGCAGCACCACGGCCACCTTGATCGCGACCAGCACGCCGGAGACTCGGCTCGACAGCTTGGTGCCCAGCACGCCCAGGAAGGTGCAGACCGCCACGATGAAGATCGCCCCGAAGTCGGGGATCGCCTTCTCGCCGGCCACCCAGGCGGGCAGGCTCAGCAGGTTCGCCAGGTATGCCGACCAGCCGCGGGCCACCACGGCCGCGCCCAGGCCGAGTTCGAGCACCAGGTCCCAGCCGATGATCCAGGCGACGATCTCGCCCAGGGTCGCGTAGGAGTAGGTGTACGCCGAACCGGCCACCGGCACGGTCGAGGCGAACTCGGCGTAGCAGAGCGCGGCCAGGCCGCAGACGATGCCGGCCACCACGAACGAGATCACGATCGCGGGACCGGCGTTGACGGCGGCCTGGCGGCCGGTCAGCACGAAGATGCCGGTACCGATGATCACGGCGACGCCGAAGATGATCAGGTCGAGGGTGCTCAGGTTCTTCTTGAGTCTGTGTTCAGGCTCGATCGTCTCGGCCATCTCGGCTTCGACACGCTTTGTCCTGAATATCCCTGTTGCCACGCCCTGATCATCCGCCCGGTGAAACCCTTTCCGCGCCTCTTTCCTGAAAAGTGCAACTTGCAGACGGGTCTGGGGCGGCGGCGTGGCGCGGGAGCCGGAGGTGGCGCACGGCGGGGGCGGGAGTGTCGCCGTATCGATCGACGCCGGCCGATGACATCGACTCGGCGTGCCCGTTTTTCGATGTGATAGGCCAGCGTCGATCGAAGTCGGGTCGGGGGTCAGTCGCCGGGCTTCGCCGAGACGAAGATCGCGGTGCCGGGGAAGAGGCGGCCGCGCAGCGGGGACCACTGGCCCCAGATCTGCTCGTGGCCCTCGGGCCACTCCGGCTCGATCAGGTCGACCAGCGTGAAGCCCGCGCCGAGCAGCTCGCGCAGCCGGTCGCCCATGGTTCGGTGGTGCTCGACGTAGGTCGCCGCGCCGGTCTCGTCGTACTCGACGTAGGGCCGGCGGTCGAAGTAGGAGTGCACGGCCCGCAGCCCGCCCTCGGTGGGGTCGTCGAGGAAGATCCAGCGCATCGGGTGGGTGACCGAGAAGACCCAGCGCCCGCCCGGCTTGAGCACCCGGAAGACCTCGCGCATGACACCGGCCGAGTCGTCGACGAACGGCACCGCGCCGAACGCGGTGCAGACGACGTCGAAGGCCCCGTCGGCGAAGGGCAGCGCGCTCGCGTCGGCCTGCACCAGCGGCACGGTGATGCCGGTACGCGCCGCGGCCTGCTCGGCATGGCGCAGCATGCCCGCCGACAGGTCCATCGCCACCACGTCGGCGCCCTGGGCGGCCAACCAGCGAGCCGCGGCTGCCGCACCGCAGCCCAGTTCCAGCACCCGGCGGCCGGACACGTCGCCGAGCAGCTTCGCGTCGGCCTCGCGCAGCCCCTCGGGGCACCACACGAAGTCGGCCTCGCCCAGGAACTCGCCGTGCTCGGACTGGTAGTTGTCGGCGTCGGCGTCCCACCAGCCGCGGGAGGCGCGCAGGTTCTCCGCGGCCGTGACCGGGCGGCGGGTCACGCCGGGGCCGGACTCGACCGTCTCGAAGTCGTCGTCCAGATCGTCGTCGCCGGCTGAATGGATCTCCACCCGGACAGCGTACGAGCCGGTCCGGCGGGGGCGGCGCACCGGGTGTGACGCACGGAACAATTCGCCCGCAAACGCCTTGCAGTCCCCCGAATCAGGAAGAGGGGAGCGTCACGGGAGGGGTGGGGTTGCGTCGTGTGGTAATGGGCACGGTAAGCTGTTCGATGCACTCGCACGTCCGCGGTTCTCGGCATGGAGCAGACCCGTAGCGCGCCGGATCACCGGAGCGTAGGCGAGCGGGAGCGGCAGTGGAACACCCACTGGGTCACACTGAACATCCATCCGACGGAGCAACAGTCCACATGACGAGCAGCATCGAGGCCACCTCGAGCGCCAACAGGGTCACCATCGACGATCTCGGCTCTGAGGAAGCTTTCCTCGCCGCGATCGACGAGACCATCAAGTACTTCAACGACGGCGACATTGTCGAAGGCACCGTCGTCAAGGTCGACCGGGACGAGGTCCTGCTCGACATCGGCTACAAGACCGAGGGTGTCATCCCCTCGCGCGAGTTGTCGATCAAGCACGATGTGGACCCTGCTGAGGTCGTCTCCGTCGGAGATCACATCGAGGCCCTGGTCCTCCAGAAGGAGGACAAGGAGGGGCGTCTGATCCTCTCCAAGAAGCGTGCGCAGTACGAGCGTGCGTGGGGCACCATCGAGAAGATCAAGGAAGACGACGGCGTCGTCCGTGGCTCCGTCATCGAGGTCGTCAAGGGTGGCCTCATCCTCGACATCGGCCTGCGGGGCTTCCTGCCGGCCTCGCTCGTCGAGATGCGCCGCGTCCGCGACCTGCAGCCGTACGTCGGCCGTGAGCTCGAGGCGAAGATCATCGAGCTGGACAAGAACCGCAACAACGTGGTCCTGTCCCGCCGGGCCTACCTCGAGCAGACCCAGTCCGAGGTGCGCACCGAGTTCCTGAACAAGCTCCAGAAGGGCCAGGTCCGCAAGGGCGTCGTGTCCTCGATCGTCAACTTCGGCGCCTTCGTGGACCTGGGCGGCGTGGACGGCCTGGTGCACGTTTCGGAGCTGTCCTGGAAGCACATCGACCACCCGTCCGAGGTCGTCGAGGTCGGCACCGAGGTCGAGGTCGAGGTTCTCGACGTGGACCTGGACCGCGAGCGCGTCTCCCTGTCGCTGAAGGCGACCCAGGAGGACCCGTGGCGTCAGTTCGCCCGTACCCACGCGATCACGCAGATCGTGCCGGGTAAGGTCACCAAGCTGGTGCCGTTCGGTGCGTTCGTCCGGGTCGAGGACGGCATCGAGGGCCTGGTGCACATCTCCGAGCTGGCCGAGCGCCACGTGGAGATCCCGGAGCAGGTCGTTCAGGTCGGCTCCGATGTGATGGTCAAGGTCATCGACATCGACCTCGAGCGTCGCCGCATCTCGCTGTCGCTCAAGCAGGCCAACGAGGGCTTCGTCGAGGGCGAGGAGCACTTCGACCCGACGCTGTACGGCATGGCCGCCACGTACGACAACGAGGGCAACTACATCTACCCCGAGGGCTTCGACCCGGAGACGGGCGAGTGGCTCGAGGGCTACGAGAAGCAGCGCGAGGTGTGGGAGCAGCAGTACGCTGACGCCCGCGCGCGCTGGGAGGCGCACACCAAGCAGGTCCAGACCTCGCGCGCGGCCGACGCTGCCGCCGCGTCGGAGGTCCCGACCGGCAACGTGTCGACCTCGACCCCGGCCCCGGCCAAGGCGGCGGAGGAGCCCAGCGGCACCCTCGCCACCGACGAGGCCCTGGCCGCGCTTCGCGAGAAGCTGGCGGGCGGCAAGGCCTGAGGCTCACCCCTCACGCCTTGAGTAAGCCGAAGGGCGGCCCCCGACTCCACGGAGTCGGGGGCCGCCCTCTTTTCGCGTCTCGCCCCGGCCGGCTCAAGATCGCTCGACTTGCCTGGCACCTGTGCGTATCTTGACCGCGCTTTCGCACACTTGCCTGGCAAGTCGAACGATCTTGGCGCGGGCGCGCCGGTCGGTCGGGCGGGCGGTCTTGTGCCGGACCGCAGGCAGAGCAGGCGATCTTGGCCCGGGCGCGCGGGGCAGGAGAGTGGGTGCGAGCATGGGGCGGTGCGATGGGTGGGGCTGACCGGCGGGATCGGATCCGGTAAGAGTGCGGTGGCGGCGCGGCTGGCCGAGCTGGGCGCGGTGGTGATCGACTCCGACCGGCTGGCCAGGGAGGTCGTCGCGCCGGGCACGGACGGGCTGGCCGAGGTGGTCGCGCGGTTCGGGCCGCAGGTGCTCGGGCCGGACGGCGCGCTCGACCGGCCGGCGCTCGGCAAGGTCGTCTTCGGTGACGAGGCCGCCCGCCGGGACCTGGAGGCGATCATCCACCCTCGGGTCCGCACCCGGACCGCGGAGCTGGCCGCGGCCGCGCCGCCCGACGCGGTGGTCGTCAACGACGTGCCGCTGCTGATCGAGGCGGGCCTGGCCGCCATGTATGAGCTGGTCATCGTGGTGTTCGCGGACGAGGCGACCCGGGTGGCGCGGCTGGTGCGCGACCGGGGCATGACCGAGGCCGAGGCGCGTGCCCGCATCGCCGCGCAGGCCACCGACGAGCAGCGCCGCGCCGCGGCCGACGTCGCGATCGTCAACGAGGGCACCCTGGCGGACCTGCACGCCGCCGTCGACGAGGTCTGGCGGACCCGGCTGCGCCCCTGACCCGCCGGCCCTGGCGGGACAGCGCAGGAACCGGTGCCGCCGGACCAGCGGTGCCGGCCATGATCGCTCGACCTGCCTGGCAGGTGGGCGAAAGCGCGGTCAAGATACGCACAGGTGCCAGGCAAGTCGAGCGATCTTGCGGGACCGTACAGCGAAAGGCCCGTGCCGCTGCGGCGGCACGGGCCTCGTAGGCCGGGAATCGGCTACTTGACCTTTAACGGGAGGGTCGGCGGCTTCTCCTTCAGGTCCAGGTCGAGCTGGGCGAAACCACCCGTGGCGGTACGCAGCTCCAACCGCTTCAGCACGCCCGCGTTGTCCACCCAGTAGCGCATCCGGGCCTGCCCCGCGGGCACGTTCGTCTCGACGGCGCTGGGCAGCTCGAACACGCCCACCGGCACCGTGCCCAGCACGTCGACGCGCAGCCGGCGGCCGTGCTTGGCGATGTGCGCGGCGTCGTCGGGCATGGTGGCGGCCAGTGACAGCGCCTCGTAGATCAGGTAGTCCAGGTCGGTGATCTCGCCGGAGCTGCCCAGCACGACCCACTCGGCCCGCTCCCACTTGCCGGTCGGCGCGGGCAGCGGCGGCTGCTCGGGCACCCGCTTGCCCGGCTTGCGGATGGCGATGCCGGTGCGGTCGGCGTGCATCAGCACGTCGTAGGTCTCGTCGTCCTGGTCGCGTACGGCCAGGTATGCCAGCTGCTTCTGCCAGTCCAGCCAGCCCTTGCCGGTGCGCAGCACACCGGGGTTGACCGGCATGGTCACGGTGACCGCGCCGCCGCGGGCCTTCAGGTTGCGCTGGCGCAGCTGGGACAGCACCTTCGCCTCGGCCTTGGTGATCTCGGTGGGCTTGTTGTCGCGCCCGCCGAGCGCCATCGTGCGCACGAACTCCTGCTGCTGGCCGCGCTGCAGGTCGAGCACGGACGGCAGGCCGTCGCCGAGCACCGTCTCCAGGCGTACCAGGGAACCCTTGGCGTCCAGCCAGTAGCCGACCGCGCCGCCGTTGGCCTCCAGCGACTTCGGGTCCGGGGGCGGCGACGGGCTGGCACTGGCCTTGGCGGGCTCGTCCGCGGCGCCGGGGGAGGCCTGCGTGCCGGGGGAGGCGGCGGGAGCGGCCGGGGAGGGCGCCGTGGTCGCCTCCGTGCGCGGGGCGGTCGCCGCAGAGGCGGACACCCCGGCCGAGGCGGCGGCGGACGGCACGGCGGCGGACGGCACCGCGGAGGCGGACGGCAATGCGCTGGGCGCGACCTGCGGCAGCAGCGCCGGGCCGAGCAGCACGTCCACCGGGGCGCCGTCGAACGTGTCGCGGCGGACCCACTCGTTGCGCAGCTCGCCGAGCGGCCCGGTCGGGTCGGCCTCCTGCTTGGCCAGCAGGAACAGGAAGGCGACCAGGTTGTCGATGGGCCGCTCCTCGTCGCCGCCGAGCTGCAGCGGGCGCACCCGCCAGCCGTCCTCCGGCGCGGTCAGCGGCGGCTTGCCGGCGGGGACCGCGCCGGCGGCCGGTGACGCCTCGGCGGCTGCCGAAGCGGCGGGTGAGGCAGCCGGTGACGCGGATTCGCGGGCCGACTCCGGCGCCGGACCAGAGGCAGCGGGCGCGGGCAGCGCGCCGGGGCGCATGGCCAGCACGCCGGGTGTGGCCTGGATCAGCAGCGTGCTCGCCCCGGCTCCGGTCCCGGAGACGGACAGGTAGACCAGCTGGCGCTTCCAGTCGACCCAGCCGTCGACCTTGGTCTGGCGGCTGCCCGGCCCGATGGTGCCGCGCAGGCCGACCCGGCCGTCGGCGAAGTTGCGTGCCCGCATGCCGGCCAGGCGTTCGAGCTCGCCCTTGTTCAGCGGCCGGCTCGCCTCCACGGCGGGCTTGTCCGCCGAGCAGGAGGCCAGGCCGCCGGTCATGGTCGCGGCGAGGCCCAGCAGGAGCCCGCCCGCAGCGAGGAGATGGAGGATCCGGCGTCGTCCGTTGGTCGAGGTTCCCACGCGAGATGCAACGGGCCGGGACGGGTGAGGTGACGTGCCAAACCGGTCAGGGTCGCCGTCGGGGGCCGGGCGTGCGCGGATACGTCAAGACCGCCCGCGGCGGCCGGTCGGCGCACACAGTGTGCGCGACCGCAGCGGTGCGCTCATCGATCCTGCGGTGGGGCGGATCGAGGCTGCTACCGGTGCGCCAGAGGGGATGACCGGCCGGTGTGGAGGTCCGGTCTCTCTGGGACGGCCGCCGCGAACGGCCTACCACACGACGGTATCGCGGTGATTGATGACACACAATCGCAATATTGGAGCCGGTCGTTCACCTACCGTCACACCAGCCTCGCCTACCTGCACAGCGGCCCGCGCGAGTGTCACACGCCGGGCGTAGGTTGGGTCACATGAGTGAGACCGCCGCCGCCACGATCCCCCGCCTGGACGGGACGTTCCAGGTCATCAGCGACTACGTGCCCGCCGGTGACCAGCCCGCCGCCATCGAGGAGCTCGCCAAGCGGGTCCGCCGCGGCGACAAGCACTCGGTGCTGCTGGGCGCGACCGGCACGGGCAAGTCGGCGACCACGGCCTGGCTCATCGAGAAGCTGCAGCGCCCCGCGCTGGTGATGGCCCCGAACAAGACCCTGGCCGCCCAGCTGGCCAAGGAGTTCCGGGAGCTGCTGCCCAACAACGCGGTGGAGTACTTCGTCAGCTACTACGACTACTACCAGCCCGAGGCGTACATCCCGCAGACCGACACCTACATCGAGAAGGACTCCTCGATCAACGAGGAGGTCGAGCGGCTGCGCCACTCGGCGACGATGTCGCTGCTCACCCGGCGGGACGTGATCGTGGTCGCGACGGTCTCGGCGATCTACGGCCTCGGCACGCCGCAGGAGTACCTGGAGCGCGCGGTCAAGGTCAAAGTCGGCGAGGAGATCGACCGGGACAAGCTGCTGCGCCGCCTGGTGGAGATCCAGTACGCGCGCAACGACATGGCGTTCAACCGGGGCACGTTCCGGGTCCGCGGCGACACCCTGGAGATCATTCCGGCGTACGAGGAGCTGGCGCTGCGCATCGAGTTCTTCGGCGACGAGATCGAGCGGCTGTCCTACCTGCACCCGCTCACCGGCGACGTGATCAAGGACGTCGACCAGATGATGATCTTCCCGGCCACGCACTACGCGGCCGGACCCGAGCGCATGGAGCGGGCGATCGCCGGCATCGAGGCCGAGCTGGAGGAGCGCCTGGCCGAGCTCGACCAGCAGGGCAAGCTGCTGGAGGCGCAGCGGCTGCGCATGCGCACCACGTACGACCTGGAGATGATGCGCCAGGTCGGCTTCTGCAACGGCATCGAGAACTACTCGCGCCACATCGACGGCCGCGAGGCGGGCAGTCCGCCGCACGCCCTGCTCGACTACTTCCCGGACGACTTCGTCACCGTCATCGACGAGTCGCACGTGACCATCCCGCAGATCGGCGGCATGTACGAGGGCGACGCCTCGCGCAAGCGGGTGCTGGTCGAGCACGGCTTCCGGCTGCCCAGCGCGCAGGACAACCGGCCGCTGCGCTTCGACGAGTTCCTGGAGCGGGTCGGGCAGATGGTGTTCCTGTCGGCCACCCCCGGCCCGTGGGAGCTGCAGCAGGCGCAGGGCGAGTTCGTCGAGCAGGTGATCCGCCCGACCGGCCTGGTCGACCCGCAGGTGGTGGTGAAGCCGACCAAGGGCCAGATCGACGACCTGATGCACGAGATCCGGCTGCGCACCGAGCGCGACGAGCGGGTGCTGGTCACCACGCTGACCAAGAAGATGTCCGAGGACCTCACCGACTACCTGCTGGAGAACGGCATCCGGGTGCGCTACCTGCACTCCGAGGTGGACACGCTGCGCCGGGTGGAGCTGCTCAAGGAACTGCGCATCGGCGAGTTCGACGTGCTGGTCGGCATCAACCTGCTGCGCGAGGGCCTGGACCTGCCCGAGGTGTCGCTGGTGGCGATCCTCGACGCGGACAAGGAGGGCTTCCTGCGCAGTGGCACCTCGCTGATCCAGACCATCGGCCGTGCCGCGCGAAACGTGTCCGGCGAGGTCCACATGTACGCCGACAAGATCACGCCGTCGATGGCGTCGGCGATCGACGAGACCAACCGGCGCCGCGCCAAGCAGGTGGCATACAACGAGGCCAACGGGGTGGACCCGCAGCCGCTGCGCAAGCGCATCCACGACATCCTCGACGACATCTACCGCGAGGCCGAGGACACCGACACCGCGCTGGCCGGGCACGGGCCGGGCGGGCACATCATCGGCGGCTCGGGCCGGCAGATGTCGCGCGGCAAGGCCCCGGTGCCGGGGACGCGCTCGAAGGCGCGTACCAGCTCGGAGAAGCGCGGCGCGGTCGTCGCCGCGACCGAGGGCATGGCCCGCGTCGAGCTGACCAAGCTGATCGGCGAGCTGAACGACCAGATGCTCGGCGCTGCCGCCGAGCTGCAGTTCGAACTCGCCGCTCGCATCCGCGACGAGATCACCGAACTCAAGAAGGAACTCCGCCAGATGGACGCCGCCGCCTGACCGACCTGCGGCCGCACGCCCGGCCAGCCGCGTCCCTAGCCGCAACTCTTGAAGACCCGCGCCTTCCGGACCACCCGGAGAGCGCGGGTCTTCAAGAGTTGCGGCAGGTGCGGCGGGGTGGGGGCCGCGGCCGCGGTCACCGGGGGTCGAGGTCGGAGGGGTAGGTGGGGCGGCCGGTGACGGCGTCGCGGAGCTTGTCGGCGACGCCGAGCATCGGGTCGACGACCTTGTTCCACGGCGGGGTGCTGGGCGACTTGGGGTGCGGGCGGGTGCCCGCCGCCTCCTCGGCGATCGCGGCCCGGTTGCCCAGGCGGATCAGCTCGTCGTCGTTGGCCAGTTCCTTCAGCCGGCCGTGGATGCGGCGGTCGGCGGTGTGCTTGTGGCGGCGCAGGTGGGCGTCGACCTCCAGGGCGAGGTTCTGGAATCCCTCGTCCTCGGCCGGCATGACCGACAGCGTCTGCAGCACCTGGCGGATCGCGCCGTCCTCGGCGAGCTCCCGGGAGACCAGGTCGTCGCCGTCGGGGAACAGGGTCTTCACCGTGGGCAGCAGGTACTGCTCCTCGGCCGCGAGGTGCCGGCTGACGACGGCGGTGACCACCTCGGCAACCTGGCGACGCCGGGCCGGTGAGGCCGTCGCGGCTTCGGTGGCCAGCTCCGCGGAGAGCCGGGTGATCTGCCGGTGCTCGTCGGCCAGCATGTCGACGATGCTCTGCCCGGCGGGGGTGTACTGGGCTTCGGCTTCGGGGGACAAAGGCGGTAGTGGTGGCAGCTCAGCGCTCATGTCGCGGAGCTACCCGGGCCGGGCATCGAGCAAACCTGACCGGTTTGACGTCGCCGGGCGCACCTCATAGCATCGACGCCGATCGCCTCCGGGCTACGGCGGTCGTCTTCTCGGCGTGGTCGGTCCGATCGCCAAGGGCAGTGGTGTGCGTCCGTTCGCGCATGACTCCTCCCGGAACAGGATCCCCACAGTACCCACACTCTCCTCCAGCGCCGGGCGTGCCACGCTCGGCGTCCTCGTACTGACCCTGTCCGCGCTCGCGGTCGGGTCGCCTCCACCCCGGTCCGCGCCGCCCACCCGGTGACCGTCAGCATCTACACGAGCAGTTCGGAGAGCTTCACCACGCCGCCCGCGGACCGGCTGGCCGGCCAGGCCGCGCGCTACAAGGCCTGGTTCGACGTGTTCCGCAAGTACAAGGCGAACATCACCTCGGTGACGCTGTGGGGCCTGGCCGACGACGAGACCTGGCTGGACAGCTACCCGGTGAGCCGCAAGGACTTCCCGCTGCTGTTCGACGTGCAGCTGCAGGCCAAGCCGGCGTACTGGTCGGTGATCGGCGCGGCCTCGCCGACCGCCTCGCCGAGCGCGTCCGCGTCGCCGAGCGGTTCGCAGACCCCGGCGTCGTGCCGGGTCAAGTACACCGTCACCAATCAGTGGAACACCGGCTTCCAGGGTGACGTGGTGATCACCAACACCGGCTCGGCGGCGGTCAACGGCTGGGCGCTGCGCTGGACGTTCGCCGACGGCCAGGTGATCAACCAATTCTGGAGCAGCGTGTACGCGCAGAGCGGGGCGAACGTGACGATCACGAACGCGGCCTGGAACGCCGTGACCGGCGCGAACCGCGGCACCGCCTCCTTCGGCTTCCTGAGCAGCTGGAGCGGGTCCAACCCGGTGCCGACGACGTTCACCCTCAACGGCGGCGTCTGCACGCTGGGCTGACGGTCCACCCGGCGGGCCTACATCTTTTTTGATGTGCCCACATCAAAAAAGATGTAGGCCCGCACAGTCCTATGCCTTCCGGCCGGGCCGCAGCACGTTGGCAGTCGCGCCGAGGACCGCACCGAGCAGGGCCAGGGCCATGTCCTTCTGGGCGTCCCACAGGTCGCCCTGCTGGCCGTTGTAGGCCTCGGCGGCGTCCGGGGCCAGGGTCAGCGCGATGCCCCACTCGAACAGCTCGTACAGCGCGCCCGTCGAGACGATCACCTGCACCGCGTGCAGCCAGGCCCGGCCGCGCCCCGCGCCGCGGTCGCGCCAGGCGAGGACCAGCGCGGGAGCCAGCAGCAGCCCGTATCCGAAGTGGACCAACCGGTCGAAGTGATTGCGCCCGCCGGACGGGGCGATCCCGGTGAGCGCCTGCCACCACTGCTCATACGGGACGTACGAGTAGATCCAGCGGGCGGCCACCGTGTGCAGCGTCAGGAATACCAGCACCAGCACGAACGAGCCGAGTGGCAGCCGCAGCCGCCGTTGCGCGAGCAGCAGCCCGGCCACGGCCAGCACGGTGAGGCTGTGGTGCAGCGCCTGCTCGACGGGCCAGTGCGGCCGCCACCACGACACGGCGACGACGACGGCGAAGACCAGCAGCGCGACCAGGTGGCCGCGGGGCAGGCGGCCGGGCGGGGAAGGGGTGTCCACGGCTGTTCATGCTGACAGGGCAAATCCAGTGCCGCCGAACCTGAACTCGTCTAGGCTCGCGTCCCGTGACCGACGCTGACGCTCTCTTCGCCCCGCTGGCCGCCGACGCCGTGCCGGCCGTGTCCCGCCTGGCCGCCCGGTGCCTCGCCGTCGACGGCGGCCTGCCGCTGGCCGCGGGCGAGGGCTTCACCGGACGGCGGTACGCTGCCGAGGGCGGGCTCGCCATCGGCGCGTACGACCAGGACGGCACGCTCGTCGCCGCCGCCGCGATCCGGCCCACCGGCAGCACCGTCACCGGCACCGCGCTGGTCGATCCGGCCGCCCGCGGGCGCGGCCTGGGCGCCGCCGCGCTGGACTGGTGCCTGGCCGGGGCGGAGGTCATCGAGACCGAGTCGCTGACCGACGCAGCCGCCGCCCTGTTCACCGGCCGCGGGCTGACCCAGACCTTCGCCGAGGACGTGATGCGCCACGACCTCAATACGATCCCCGACATCCCGCCGCCCGACGGCGTACACCTCGTCGGCTGGGCCCCGGACACGGTGAGCCGTTTCCACGCGGCCTACCGGGCGGCGTTCGCCGAGCGGCCCGGCTTCCCGGACTGGGACCTGGACCAGTGGACCGGCTGGCTGGTCGACGACGACTTCCGGCCGCCGTGGTCGCTGCTCGCGGTCGGCCCCGACGGTGACGACCTCGGTTTCGTGGTCTGCGGTGACGGCTGGCTGGTGCAGGTCGGCACCACGCCCGCGGCGCGCGGCCAGGGCGTCGGCGCGGCCCTGACGGTCGCGGCCCTGCGCGCCGCCGCGGCCGACGGCGCGTCCGAGATGCTGCTCGACGTGAACGTGAACAACCCCGGCGCGGCCGCGCTCTACCACCGCCTCGGCTTCACCACCCTGGGCCGCCGCGCCCGCTTCGCCCGCCCGGCCTGACCTCGCCCGGTCGCAGCGTGGAGCCCACGCGCGGCGAATGTGGCGAGTGAAAGGTTTCGGCATCGACGATGCGGCAATAGGAGTGGCAAGGGCGGGTCGGTTCCGCGGCAGGCGATCGATGTGGATCGCCGTTCCCCTCGCGGGGTCGGCACGACGCCCACATGCAGTGGGGCGGTTCGTGAACCGCGTACTCCGGGCTGCTTTGCTGCCGGTGTCGGCGCCCTCGGCAGACACCGAGGAGGTTTCGATGACCGAAGCCAGGCACGGCCGCGCGCAGTCGCCGGACGAGGCGGCAGCGGCGCGATCGCTGATGGCCGAGCAGCGGCGCATTGCCGCCGAGACGGGCTGGAGCACGTCCGGCGACGCCCTGCAGGCCGTCCGCAACCACCTGGTCGCCGTCATGGCGGCGACCAGATGACCGGTCCGCGGCGGGCCGAACAGTCCGCACGCAGCCGCGACC
>NZ_JBHTAC010000077.1:0-15234 GCF_042663325.1 Catellatospora aurea | reverse complement strand
TGACCGCCGCCGNACCCCGAGCCGCAACTCTTGAAGAGTCGCGCCCTCCGTGGCACCGTGAGGGCGCGACTTTTTAAGAGTTGCGAAAGGGGGGTGCGTCAGTTGGGGGCGTGGCCGCCGTCGCCGTCGACCGTGATCTCCGGCGTGCCGTCCTGGTCGAGGTCGACCAGGGTGATGTCGACCTCGCCGTCGTGGTCGGTGTCGAACTGGAACAGGTCGGCCTTGCCGTCGCCGTCGGTGTCGGACACCCACACGTCGGTGCGGCCGTCGTTGTCGGTGTCGCCCTTGATCAGGTCGCGGCGGTCGTCGCCGCGGGTCTCCACGGACTCGCTCATGACTTCTCCTTAACGGGGGTCGTACCGCAACACGTTAGTGGCGGATTTTCGCACCGGCGGCAGCGAGGGCCTTGATCGCTCCCGCGGACTCGGAGTAGCCGATGACCAGCACGCCGTCGGGGTTCGTGGGCAGGATCTGGTTGGCGATCTTCGCCAGCTCGGCCTGGTCCTTGACCGAGCCGTCGTCGGTGATCTCGTAGATGTACGTCTGCACGTCCACCTCGCTCACGCCGGCCTTGACCAGTTCCTTGGTGACACCCTCGGCGAGCTTCTTGCCGTAGTTGTCGCTGTGCGTCACGATCGCGACCCGCTGCAGGCCGTCGCGCAGCATCACGTCGGCCAGCGCCCGCGCCTGCAGCAGGTCCGAGGGGGCGGTGCGGAAGTACAGGCCCTTGTCGTCGAAGCCGGTCAGGTCGGGCGAGGTGTTGCACGGCGAGAACATGACCATGCCGTACTTGATCGCATCCGGCAGCGTGGCCAGCGCGACACCCGACGCACCCGGGCCGATCAGCACCTGCACCCCGGCCGCGTGGTGGCTCTCGATCGTGGCCTTGGCCTTCGCCGGCGAAGTGCCGTCGTCGCCGTCGATCCACTTCACCGGCTTGCCCAGCACGCCGCCGGCGGCGTTGATCTCCTCGATCGCGAGCTTGGCGCCCGCGTCCATCGGCGGGGTCGTGTAGGCCAGCGCGCCGGTCTTCGGCAGCAGGCCGCCGAAGGTCAGCGGCTTGTCGGTGGTGCCGTTCTTCACCGGCGTCGGCAGCTTCTGGCCGGTCACGTCGCGCTCGTTGCCGGTGCCGAGGTACTCGGTCTTGCCGTTGTCGAGGGCGTTGCTCTCACCGAAGTGCACGGTGCCGTAGCTGGTCGTGGCGGGCTCGCCGACCTCGCTGAAGCCGTACCGCACGGTCATGCCGCGGTAGGAGATCGGCTTGCCGCTCTTCGCCAGGGTCAGGCACTGCTTGACCGAGCGGCAGATGGTGCCGCCCACGGTCACCGCGTTGATGTACTTCGCGATCTTGGCGGGGTCGGTGCTGCCGGCCTGCTGCGCGGCCAGCGCGCTTATCACGACGGCGTCGTACGCCTCACCGGCGTACAAGCGGTCCTTGAGGCCGGGATTGATCCGCTTTATCCCTTGCAGGAACGCCTCCTCCGCTTCGTTCAGCGGCAGCGTGCCCTTCATGCCGTTGAGCAGGCCCGGCTGCTCCTTGAACTCCGCGCCGAACTCGTTCGCCATATTGCCGTCGGTGCCGTAGAGGTACGCCCCCTGGTACGCCGGGTTCTGGGAATCGTCCGGGCCCGAGCTGCAGGCAGACAGGGTGAGCAGCGAGACGCAGGCAGCGGCGATGACAGCTCGCGAGAAACGCATGAGGGTGCCTCCATGGCGATGGTCCAACGGGCACCTTAGCGTTGTTCCCTGGATTGGGGGAGGGGCCAATACGTCCGATGGGTGGCGAGTGCTCCGGTACGGTTGCCGCCGCCCGTTAGGCTCCCACCGTGACCGTCGATCCAGACCACTCCTTCGAGGACGCCGCTCTTGTACTTGACCAGGCACTTGCCGGAGACGGCAGAGCGGTGGCGGGAACCCTCGACCAGGTGGTGAAGCGCGACGGCAGTGAGGGTGCCTACAACGTCGCCTGGTGCCTGGCCGGGGAGCTGGCCGGCGACGGCGTCCGCGCGGGCGCCTGGGCGCTGGACTTCCCCGGCATAGACGAAGCGGCGTACGACGCCCGCTGGGTGGCCAGATTCGTCAGCGCGTACGTCAACAGCGACGAGCCGACCGGTGAGGCCCTCATCGGCGCCGCGCTGGCCGACGGCCAACTCCCCCAGTGCCTGCTGACCCTCGCCGGCTCCACCGTCGCCACCAAGCGCCGCCGCGAGTCCTGACCCGGCTAGCCCAGCTCGATCCAGTAGCGCCGGGTCCGGCCGAGTTCGGTGTCGCGGACGTCCTCGAGCACCCCGCCGTTGCGCTCGATGGTGCGCGCCGAGGCTGTGTTGGTGTCGTCGCAGGTGATGAGGACCCGCTCGATCCCCTTCTCGCGCGCGTACGCCAGCACCTGCGCCACCGCCCAGCCGGCCAGGCCCCGCCCGCGCGCCGACGGGCGCACCGAGTAGCCGATGTGGCCGCCGGCGTGCAGCAGGAACTCGTTCAGCCGGTGCCGCAGCGAGATCGAGCCGACGACCGCGCCGTCCTCCACCATCCACCAGTACGAGGCGTGCACCAGCCCCTCCCCGATGGGCACGGACTCGTCCGAGGAGGTGACGAGCCGGTCGACCCAGGCGGCGAAGGCCTCCGGCGTGTCCACGTCGGTGGCGTGGTGCAACCCGCTGCCGGACTGCACGACCCCGTGCCCCCACTCGTCGCGCGCGTCGAGCCACGCGCGGTGCAGCAGCACGTCCGGGACGACCAGTTCAGCCATCGGGCGACCGTAGTGCGGGTGGAACGCTCGCGGCCACGGATTTATGCCGGCAGGCGAAGCGGATCGTGCTGGAAAGCTCTCGGGCACGAAAAAGCCCCGAACCCACGTTTCCGCAGTTCGGGGCGACAAAGCCCGGCGAAGAGCTTTGGTGGCCAGGGGCGGGGTCGAACCGCCGACCTTCCGATTTTCAGTCGGACGCTCGTACCAACTGAGCTACCTGGCCGAAACCACCGGGGTGGTCGAACATTGGCGGTCCTGACGGGACTTGAACCCGCGACCTCCGCCTTGACAGGGCGGCGAGCACTCCGACTGCTCCACAGGACCTTGCTACTTGCCTTGCTCTTCCTTGCTACCGGGAGACCTTATCAGGTCCCCGGTCCGTGCCCCCAACGGGATTCGAACCCGTGCTACCGCCTTGAAAGGGCGGCGTCCTAGGCCGCTAGACGATGAGGGCGGCCGAACCATCATCGCACACAGCTGCGATAAAGCTTGCAGCTGCCTGTGATGGTGGCTGTTGCTCCCATCCGGCCCCGCCGGAGGCTCGGAAAGCATATGTGACCAGCGGCCGTTCCGCCAAATCGGGGTCAGAACGTGTCGGGCAGCCGGATCAGCTGGTACTTCGCGCGCAGGCCACCGATGATGCCGGGCAGCGCGGCCAGGGTCTGCGAACGGTCTCCGCCGGCGTCGTGGAGCAGCACCACGCCGCCGGCCCGGGTGCCCTTGACGACCCGGCTGGTGATGGTGGAGGCGGCCGGGCGGCGCCAGTCCTGCGGGTCGACGGTCCAGTGCAGCGGGCTCATGCCCAGGCTGCGGGCGACGCGTACGGCGGCGGCCGTCCAGTTTCCGCCCGGATGCCGGAAATAGCGGATCGGGACGCCGGGCGCGGCGGCGTGGATCGCGTTGTTGGTGGCCCGCATGTTCGAGCTGATCTTCGTTTCGGACCAGGTGCCGAGCTTGAACTCGTGGTTCCAGCTGTGGTTGCACAGGGTGTGGCCCTCGGCGACGATCCGCCGGACCAGCGCGGGGTGTGCCTGGACCTGGGTGCCGACCAGGCAGAAGGTCGCTTTGACGCCCCGGGCGCGCAGCGTGTCGAGCACCCGCGGGGTCCAGGTGGGGTGCGGCCCGTCGTCGAAGGTCAGCGCGACGCCCGCCGAGCCGCTGGTGCGCTGCAGGACGTACGACTTCTCGGTGGTGGGCCGGGTCGTGGGCGCCTTGCTGGGCGTGGGGCTCGTCGCCGGGCTGGGACTGGGGCTGGGGCTGGGGCTGGGCGAAGGACTCGGCGAGGGTGAGGGCGAGTCGGAGGCCGACGGCGCTGCCGTGGGCGCTTTGCCGCCGCAGCCGGTCGCCAGCAGGAGTGTGAAACCGGTCACCACGGCGACGAGGCCGTGGGCGCGCCGCAGCTGCATCGCCGCTCCCCCAGGTCGGTCCACCCCCGTGGAGACCTCAGGGTGCCACAGTCAGGCTCGTGGCGAAATGGGGCGACGATTGCGGTTCAGGACACCTCGCCGAGCGCGGGGACGGCCACCGCGGTGACCCCGGCCAGCCAGGGGGCGAAGTCGTCGGGTCGTTCGTCCAGGGCGGCGAGCAGGTCGGCGGGGGCGACCCAGCGCAGGGCCGCGACCTCGGCCGGGTCCGGGCGCGGGGGTTCCGAGCCGGAGCCGACGATGCCGAGCAGCACGTGGTCGTACTCGTCCTCGACGCGGTCGGTCGACGGGTCGACGGCGCGGTAGGCGTACACCCCGATCTCGGTGAGGGTGACGCCGCGCACGCCGATCTCCTCGGCCAGCCGGCGCGACGCGGCGGTGACCAGGTCCTCGCCCGGACCGGGGTGGCCGCAGGTGGCGTTGGCCCAGCGCAGCGCGAACCGGGTCTTCACCGCCGCGCGCTGCTGCAGCAGCAGGCGGCCGGCGGAGTCGAGCAGGTGCACGGAGAAGGCGCGGTGGCGGATGCCGGGCGCGGTGTGCGCGTGGGCGACGGTGGCCTTGCCGCAGGGCGCGCCGTGCTCGTCGACCAGCTCGACCAGATCCTCTTCGCGAGACCTCATGCGCGCGCTCCGACCACTCGGCGGGCCGCCGCTCGGCCCGAGACCAGCACCATGGGCACGCCGACGCCGGGGCGGGTGCCCGAACCGGTGAAGACGACGTTACTCAGGGTTGGGTGAAGGTTACCCGGTCGCATCGGACCGGTCTGCCGCAGCGTGTGCGCGCTGGCGAACGGGGTGCCGTGGGCCATGCCCAGCCGCGCCCAGTCGTCCGGCGTCACCACATAGGACAGCGCCAGATCCGCACCCAGGTCGAGGTAGCCCCGCGCCTCCAGGGTGGCCATCAGCTCCCCGGCGTACCGCCGGCCGATCGGCCCGTCCCAGCGCACCGGGGCGGTGCGCAGGTTCGGCACGGGCGCGACGACCTGATAGGTCTGGCGGCCTGCCGGGGCGGCCGTCGGGTCGGTCCGGCTCGGGTTGGTGACCAGGATCGACGGGTCGCTCATCAGCTCGCCGCGGTTGACGACCTCGTCGAAGGTCTGCCGCCAGGAGCGGCCGAAGTGCAGGTTGTGGTGGGCGATGCGCTGGTAGCCGCCGCGGTCGTCGCGGGTGCCCAGGTGCAGCACCACGCATGACGGTGACGGGGTCAGCCGGCGCAGCCGGGCCGGCGGCATACCGGGCAGCAGGCTGTACGCCGTGGGCAGGTCGGGGTTGAGCACGACCGTGTCGGCCGTGAGCCGCTCGCCGTCAGCGGTGTGCACGGCCACCGCCCGGCCCGCTCGGGTCTCCACCGAGGTCACGTGGGTGTGGTAGCGGAAGTTCACGCCGTGCTTCTCGGCCGCCGCGGCCAGCGCGCGCGGGACCGTGTTCATGCCGCCGCGCGGGTACCAGACCTCGGTGACCGTGTCCAGGTAGGACGCGGCCTGGTGGTCGCGGCCGGTGAACAGGTTGCGGAAGGAGAACAGCCGTTGCGTACGCGGGTCGGCGAAGAAGTCGGTGAGCCGCCGCCGGGCCCCCTCGGTGGCCAGGGTGCGCCAGTGCCCGGCCGGGTCGCGCCGCTCGAACTGCTGCAGCCGCCGCGCCCAGCGCAGGAAGCGCAGGTAGCCCGCGGCCTCCTTGCCGCCGCACAGCTTCGCGATGGCCGACACCATCTTGTCCGTGTCGGCGTGCACGTCCAACGTCGTGCCGTCGGGGAAGTGGGCGCGGTAGGCCGGGTCGAGCCGGATCAGGTCGATCCAGTCGTGCAGGTGCTCGCCGACCGCGGCCAGCGGCTCGGCCAGCAGGTCCGGCGCGGTGATCATCGTGGGGCCGGTGTCGAACCGGTGCCCGTCGAGCTCCAGTACGCCGACCTGGCCGCCGGGGTTGCCGGAGCGCTCGATGACGGTCACCTCACGGCCGGCCCCGGCGAGGTGCAGGGCGCAGGAGAGCCCGCCCAATCCTGCGCCGACGACAATCACATGATTTGTCGGCCCCATTACGGTTCGCACGAATTCATGGTGGCACGTTCGGCCGGACTGACACGCCAAATAGCTGGCGATGTGCGCCGTTTGCCCGATATCTGACAAGTCCGGGAAACCCCGCCACCGCACGCGGATCGATGCGATACCGGCTGCGTCGACCGGCGACCCGAGTGCGGTGGCGAGGTATTCACGCAGGTCAGCGTGGTTCACCGGCGATGATGTCGCGACCCTGGGTGCCGTCCTCCCTGGGAGTTCCGCGCCTCTGCATGCGGTGCCGTCCGTCTGACCGAGGCGTCCCTATCGTGGGAGAGGGACGCCTCGGTTCTCCAGGGTCGATCACAGTGCCGTGCAGGTCACCGGCGACGGGATCGGGTTGGAGCTGTTGTTCCAGGAGGCGTTGAAGCCCGCCGTGGTGCTGGCAGCGGGCGCGAGCACGCCGTTGTAACTCTCGTTGACGGCCTGCACCGCGGACCCGGTCTGGGTCCTGATGCCGCCCCACATCTGCGAGATCACCTGGCCGGCGGTGAAGGTGAAGTTGACTCGCCAGCCGGTCGTGGCGACCGTGCCGGTGCTGGTCACCTTCAGCTCGCCGGTGAACCCGCCGGGCCACGAGTTGAGCACCTTGTACGTCGCGGTGCACGCCTTGCCGCCCTGCCCGGACGGGCTAGGCGACGGTGACGCGGACGGAGACGGCGACGGCGAGGCGGACGCGCTCGGCGACGCGCTGGGCGAGGCCGACGCGGACGGGGAGGCGGAGGTCGACGCCGACTGGCTCGGCGGCGGGCTCGACGGCGTCACCGTGGCGTCGCCGTAGATGATGCCGCGGCCGTTGGTGCCCAGGTAGACGCGGCCGTACGTGCGCGGGTCACCGGTGATGGCGTCACCGGCGTTGCCGTACTGGTGCTGCGCGTCGTTGATGCGGACCCAGGTCGCGCCGACGTCGTTGGAGCGGTACACGCCGCGTACGCCGTCGATGGTGGCCATGGTGTAGACCGCCATGTTGGTGCGCCCCGGCGCGGCCTTGCCGAAGCCGATGCCCACGCCGCTGGCCGACGCCGCGAACTTGGTGAACGACGTGCCCGAGTTCGTCGACCGGTACACGCCGGTCTCCCCGGCCAGCCAGAGCTCGCCCTCGACGCCCGGCATCGCCTTGAAATTGCCGGTCGCGCCCAGCCCGGTGGCGGTGCCGGTGAAACTCTGCCCGCCGTTGGTGCTCACGTAGAACGTGCCGTTGTACAGGGCGTAGAACTTGTTCGGGTTGACCCGGTCCGACTCCACCTTCGCCGTGGCGGGCACACCACTGGCCTGGCTGAAGCCGCCGCCGAAGCTGGTGGCGTAGAAGACGCCGTTGGCCTCGGTGCTCCAGACCACGCGGGTGCCGTTGGCGTTCAGCGCGACGGTGCCGCCCTGCGCGCCGCTGGGTGAGCTGCCCGACCACCAGTTCGCGCCGCCGTCGCTGGACACGCCGATGTTGGTCTGCCCGTTGGCGGTGCGCGCGCCCTTGCCGACCCGGACCACGTAGCTCGGGTTCAGCTCGGCGTAGTCGAGGCTGTTCGTGCTGCCGAAGTACGGCATGTCGAACATGTCCGGGACCACGTCGAGGTTGGTGTGCCGGAATCCGCCGATGTCGCCGACGCCGGAGATCAGCGGGGACGTGCCGGTCGGCGGGCTGATCAGATCCAGCACCGCGGTCTCCTCCAGGCCCTTGATGAACGGGCTCAGCGCGACCGTGCCGCCGGTGTCCAGGGCGGTCATGTTGGTGGTGCCGTAGATGGTCGCGCCGGTGCCGAACAGCATGCGGTTGGAGTTGAACGGGTCGATCTCCAGCGCCTCGGTCATCCAGCCCAGCTTCGGCGACTGCTCGGGGGCCGACTTCTGCTCGTTGAAGTCCAGCCACGGCACGCCGGAGATGTTCAGCGTGTAGCGGTTGGTCCGGTTGGGCCAGGCGTAGTCGTAGAACTGCCGCCAGGTCGCGCCGCCGTCGGTGCTGCGCCAGATGAACGTGTCCGGGTACCAGGAGCTGTAGCCGGTGACCATCAGCGTGTTCGGGTTCTGCTTGTCGATCGAGAGCCCGGAGTAGCCGAACCAGTTGTTGTTCGTATCGCTGGACGGGACCGGGCTGATCTGGGTCCACGTGCCGGTCGACAGCTGCATCTTCCACACGTCGCCGTGGCCGCCGTCGTACGGGCCGCCCTTGTCGCTGGTGGTGATGTACAGGTAGCCGCCCGCGATCTCGCCCTGGTGCGCCAGGTAGCCGGTCGGCTGGTTCGCGACCCGCTCCCAGCTGGTGCCGCCGTTGAGGCTGCGGTACACGGTGTTCTGCAGGTCCGCGACGCCGACGTAGATCGTCTGCGTGGTGCTGCCCGCGGTGCCGGTGGACTTGTCGAACGCGATCCAGCCGATGCCCTGGCTGAAGTTCAGGTAGTTGTTCGTGTCCGCCGGGTCCTGCACGTAGTTGCCGGCGTTCGGGAAGTTCGTCACCTTCGCCCAGGTCACGCCGGAGTCGGTGCTGCGCCACAGGCCGTTGCCGGCCTCCGCGCCGAAGTAGAGGGTGCTGTTGCGGTTCGGGTCGATGGCCAGGCGCTCGCCCATGCCGCGGCCGGGCATGTTGCCGCCGACCTTGAACGGCAGCGTGGTGGCGGCCCAGGTCGCGCCCTTGTCCGAGGAGCGCAGGATGGCGCCGTTGTTCGGGTCCCAGCTGTTGAGGTACATGCCGACCGCGGCGTACACCTTGTTGGTCTGCACCGGGTCGGTGGCCAGGCTCAGCACGCCGTTGTAGTTCCAGTTGTCCCAGCCCGCCCAGTCCAGCAGCGGGATCCAGCTGCCGGTGGACTGGTTCCAGCGGTACGCGCCGCCGATGTCGGTGCGCGCGTAGATCAGGTTCTGCTCGGTCTGGTTGAAGATGATGCCGGGCACGAACCCGCCACCGTCGATACGGACGTTCTTCCAGGTGTACGGCTCGGACGCGGCCGCGACGGCCGGGGTGCCCCCGGCGAGCTGGGTGACGACCGCCAGCGCGCCCGCCGTCAGGGTGGCGGCGAGGGTGCCGGCGAGGGTGCGGGTTCTTCGGGCACGGGGTTGCATCTGTGGCACTCCAGTGGGGACGGGTGCCGCTGGCGCACAGATGGCGGGGCGGGCCCGGGCAGTGACAACCGCCGCACCGCCTGTGCCGGCAACGGCGACAGAACGTGCGTATGAGTTGCGCGGGACTGCCCTCGGCTGCGCGCACCGGTCCCGTGGAGAGGTTCACACGCCCGTCACAGGCATGTCAATAGTTTGATGTGTCAACGAACTCCGGTCCGATATGGCCGCGCGCCAGGCGTGTACGAGGCGGCCGGGCTCAGATCACATAGGAGACAATGGTTAGGTGCGGCTTGCCCGGACGTTGTAGGGTTCGCCCGCGATCCCTCAACCTCTCCGGAGCTCGATCATGAGTGAATACACCCCTCAGGTGAACCTGGTCAGCCGCACTGGCGCCGGCGTGGTCGGCGGTGTCGCCGGCGGCCTGTTCCTGGCCCTCGCGCTGCAGATCACCAGCCACATCAAGCCGTACGCCCAGCTCGTCGGCGAGGTCGAGGCCTCGACCGCGTGGGTCATGGTGCTGATGGTCGCGGGTGCGGCCGGCGGCCTGTTCGGCGCGTTCGTCGGCAAGTTCATCCGCGGCCAGATCATCCCCGCGGTCGGTGTCGGCCTGGTCTGGGGCATGATCACCTGGCTGGTGCTGGCCATGCTGATCCTGCCGCTGTTCGGCGACGGCTCCGTCTTCGGCATCAAGGAGGCCGGCGGCATCGTCATCCTCGGCGTCTACGTCGTCTTCGGCGTCATCACGTCGATCGTGTACGCCATCGCCGGCCCTCGCCGCCGCCACTACTACCGCCGCCGCCGCGAGGTCGGCTTCGTCATGGCGATGCCTTCCATCCGCCGCCGTCGCCGCCGCCGCGCCGACGAGGACCTCGTCGAAGAACTCGAAGACTGACCCAGCCAAGTCAAAGGAAGGGCACCTTCTTAACGCTCCGCGTTATAGAAGGTGCCCTTCTTGACGCTCGGGCGGCGTACTCAGAGCTGGCGGGCTATCTCGGCGAGCACGTCGGAGGGGACCTCGACGACGGTCTCGTGGGCCGGGATGTCGAGCTGGCGCAGCGCCTCCGGGTCGGTGACCCGCCACCCCTGGACCACGAACGTGTCCCGGTCGGTGCGGTACAGCGACGGACAGTTGGTGTCCCCGGACAGCGCTGTCTTGCGGATGAACGTGAGCTGCACTGGTCCCCCTGGGTAGACGGCACGGGCGCGTGGTCAGCTTAGCGAAGAGAATGGTGCAAATCGCGTAAGCCGGACGTCTCGCGTCCCAGCCGGTGGTGCGGATCGCCGCGGGACCGGTCAGCCCCGGCGCACGGCCCACAACGCGGCCTCGGTCCGCGACGCCGAACCCGTCTTGCGCAGCAGGTTCGACACGTGCACCCCGACGGTCCGGATCGAGATGTCCAGCGTGCGCGCCATCTGCTTGTTCGACATGCCGGCGGCCAGGCAGCTGAGCACCTCCCGCTCCCGCGCCGTGAGCTCTGCGGACTGCTCGAAGCAGGCCCGCTCGGCCGGTGCGGCGCCCGGCCGCAGGTGGCCCGGCAGCGGCTCGTCGAGCAGCGCCTGCGGTCCCCGCCCGGCCGTCGCCGCGAGCAGCTCGACCAGCCAGTACGGGTTGCCGCCGGTCCGCTCGCAGACCGCCCCGGCCAGATGCTCGGGGATCACGCCGTGCACCTGCCTGACGATCTCCGCGACGTCGGCCGGACCCAGCGGGCCCAGATGCTGGCGCACCGCCCCCGGCGCGCCGGACAGCCGGGCGAGCGTCCGCGCCACCAGCTCCGGCGAGTCCGCCGCGTCCGGCGGGCGGCTCGTCACCAGGATCAGCGCCGGCAGGTCGGGCGCGGCGGCCAGCTCGCCGACGAGATTGAGGCTCGCCGGGTCCAGCGCGTGCAGATCCTCCACCACCAGCACCGCCGGGCCCGCGCCGACCAGCGCCCGCACCGTACGCACCGCGAGCCGCAGCAGCGCGCCGGGCGCGTACCGCTCCTTGGGCGCATGCGGGTCCTGCGCCAGCCACGCCAGCCCGTCGGCGGGCACCGGCAGATCCTGGGTGTCCCGGCCGCTCAATACGGCCGCCAGCCAGTCGTACGGGGCCGGGGTGTGCACTCGGGCGACGCCGTACAGGACCGCCGCCGGCTCCGGGGCCAACGCCGCGAGCACGCTCGTGACCAGTCGGGACTTGCCGACACCTGCGTCACCGGTGATCGAGACCACCGCCGCCGGGGTGACCCCGCCGCTCCTGACGTGCGACCAGCGCCGGACGAGCTCGGCCAGCTCGGCCGCGCGTCCCACCATCGGCACCGGCGTCATCGCTTCACCATACGTACCAACGTCACGCGCACTTCGGCTGACCTGCATGCGCTCAGGTCGGGGCGAGGCACCGTGACGACGCGGGGCTGTCGCTCCGCCGGGTCGCTCCGGAACGGTGTGGTGGCCTCACCGAGCGGCCGCCCCGGGTCCGCGCCGAGTGGTCTCGGACACGCCGCGGCCGCCGGGTCCGGACAGAACCAAGTCGGCAGCGGTCGGTCCGCCGACCCGTTCTGTCGCTAAAAGCGCAGCTCAGTGCGGCTGTGACCGGTCGCGACCGACGTCCGGTGGGCATCCGGCGGTTCGACGCCCGCCGGGATAAGTACTACTGCTTAAAGACAAACCGCGTCTCAGTAGGCAGGCTATGCACCATGACCCTGAGCCTGCACGCCGTCGCCCGCACCGATGCCGGACTCGTCCGTGAGAACAACGAGGACTCGGCGTTCGCGGGCAGGCGTTTCGTGGCGGTCGCCGACGGCGTCGGCGGCTCCCCATCAGGAGAGGTGGCCAGCCGGATCGTCATCGAGACCCTGGCCCCGCTGGAGCAGGACGACCGGCACGGGGCGGACGTGCTGCTGGCGGAACTCGCCGTGGCCAACCGTCGCATCCGCGAGGCCATCGAGGCCGAACCCGCGATCGACGGCATGGGCACGACGCTCACCGCGGTGCTACTCGGCCCGGACGACGCCACGCTGCTGCACGTCGGCGACTCCCGGGCCTACCTGGTGCGCGGCGGTAGGCTCCGCCAGCTCACCGTGGACGACACCCTGGTCCAGGCGATGGTCGAGCGCGGGCTGCTCGCCCCCGAGGAGGTGCGGCACCACCCGCACCGGTCGATCATCACGCAGGCGGTGCAGGGGCGGGAGTTCACGCCGACGGTCACCACGCTGACCCTGGAGATCGGGGACCGGCTGCTGCTGTGCAGCGACGGCCTGTCCGACATCGTCACGGACGAGGCGCTGGCCGAGGCGCTGCGCGGGTACACGGACGCGGAGGCGATCGCGGACCGGTTGATCAAGCTGGCGCTCGCAGCGGGCGCGCCGGACAACGTGACGGTGGTCGTCGCCGACGTGACGGCGTACGCCTTCTAAGCCCGGAGAGACGAGAGGCCTGCTCCGACGTTCCGGATGGGCCTCTGACGTGGGGCGTTGGCGGGCTGCCGGGGACTCGACCCCTGAACCTGTGGTTACTCACGAACCAGCAGCACGAACATGGCTCCGACCGGCAAGAGGTCGGGGCCATGATTCTTTTCTGGGCTCGCGTGGACGGTCAATCGTCGAGATGAACGCCGCGCGCCAGCAGGTTCTGTCGATATACTGCGCGGCCGAGGCCTGCCGCGTAGAAGACGCCGGCCGCCGCGAGAAGCGCCATCATGGGATTGCCGTACCCGACGAGCCTTATGATCGGCAGGCCGCTGAACAGCGAGACGCCAATGATCCAGACCCACAGCGGTGCCTTGTTGATCGAATTCACGCACCGAGTTATACCGAAGGATCCGCGGGGGCGCTGACCTCAAGAGACCAGACGCTCGAAGGCGACCGCGCCGGTAGCTGTGGTCAGGTTCATGGCAAACGTGCGAAAAGTGGCCTTAATCAAACTGGCGGCCTGCATGAACTTGATCGCCCTGATCGTCCGGGTCGAACCCGGCGTACACCGGAAAGACATGATCACGAACACAATGATCTTCAGTGTCTCCACCAGCCAACCGGGCTCCGGCAATTCGTCGAGAGCCTGGGCGAGTGGTCATGGGGTACGCGAGGCTACTGGTGATCAGTACGATCTCGCGGTGACTCACACGTGGCGGCCATCGCTGCCGGTCAGGCTTATCGCGATCTTGGTGCTGCTGCCCGCCGGCGGCCTGTGCTTCTACGTCATGTACGGGTACGTCGGCCTGGACGCGCTGACGGTGTATCGGCTGTTGCAGCTCCTGCTGTTGGGATGTGGCTACACGCTGTGGGCGATCGCGCTGATTCGTCGCTCTCTCACGCTGACGGATGCCGAGGTGATCGTGCAGAACCTCTTCCGGCGCTACCGGCTGCCGCTCGGCGAGGTGATCGAAGCAACGGCCAGTGATCAAGGTCTGCGGCTGTCGGCGACGAATGACAGAGCGATCTCGCCCAGCGCTGCTGGCCCGTCCATCGGGTTCAGGGCACGAAGGCGCCGCCGAAACGATGAGATTGCGAAGATCATCAACGATCGGGTGGCGCGGCACCGGAGGTTGCACCCCGCTGTATGACCACGGCTAAGTGGGGCCGTTGCTGTACTTCGCTGCTGTCCCGAAGGTCAGAAGGCCCTTCCGGCGAACCCGGAGGGCCTCTGACGTGGTGCGTTGGTGGGCCGCCAGGGACTCGAACCCTGAACCTACGGATTAAAAGTCCGCAGCTCTGCCATTGAGCTAGCAGCCCTCGATCGCTCAGGCTACCGGATCGCCCGCTTCGGGGTCGTGGGGTATCTGTCCGGAGCGCGTCGCGGCCGTCCAGGCAGTCGCGCCCGTGGTGCTCGTGGTCCTGACCAGGCGTCGCCGACAGATCGTCTGGGAGCGCTTCCAAATAAAATGATCGAAGTGTTGTGTGCACGTTACGACTGTGCAAACATAAGGCCGTTCGCGTGTGGGAGCGCGCCCACGCGATCTTTCTGCCGCCGAGGGCACCCGGGTCACCGGGACGGCGGAGGTACCACCGGAGCGATCCGGTCGATCACATCGCGCCTGGCCGGGCCGGGCGTACGTACCACTGCGACCCTCTGCGCGGCCATCCTCTCGGGCCGTGACCGTGGGTCTCCACCGTGCCCTGATCGGGCCACGGTCACCGCCCAAGGAGATGGTATGAAATTCCCGATCCGGCTCACCGGAAGGCGCAAAGTCGTCGCGCTGACCGGTGCGAGCACCCTGGTGTTCGCCGGCCTCGTCACGATTCCCGCGACCATGGCGCACGCCGCCCCCGGCTGCGACATCACGTACACCACGAACGACTGGAGTGAGGGCGCCGGCACCGGCGGCTTCACCGGCACCGTGGTGGTCAAGAACACCGGTGACGCGATCACCAGCTGGACCTTGAAGTTCGCCTTCCCGGGCGGGCAGACGTTCACCCAGGGCTGGTCGGCGAACTGGACCGCCTCCGGCGCGAACGTCACCGCGACCAACCTTTCGTGGAACGGCAGCCTCGGCACGGGCGCGTCGACGAGCATCGGCTTCAACGGCCGGTGGACCGGCAGCAACCCGAAGCCGACCGCGTTCACGCTGAACAACGTCGCGTGCACCGTCGGCGGGGTCACCCCGACCGCGAGCCCCAGCACGCCGACCAGCCCGAGCGCGTCGCCGAGCGCCAGCGCGAGCCCGAGTGCCAGCCCGAGCGCGTCGGCCAGCCCGAGCGCGAGCCCGAGCTCTTCGCCGACCCCGAGCAGCAGCCCGACCGTGCCCGGCGTGAAGGTCGACAACCCGTACTCGGGGGCGCGCGGTTACGTGAACCCGGAGTGGAGCGCGAAGGCGGCGTCGGTGACCGGCGGCAGCCGGGTGTCGAACATCTCGACCGCGGTGTGGCTGGACCGGATCGCGGCGATCGCGGGCACGTCGGGCAGCAGCTCGAACGGGTCGATGGGTCTGGCCGACCACCTCGACGAGGCGCTGCGGCAGTACAACGCGGGTTCCGGGCCGCTGACCG
>NZ_JBHTAC010000076.1:0-15408 GCF_042663325.1 Catellatospora aurea | reverse complement strand
GGCCGGGTTACTGGGTGGAGCACGTACGGCGTCCGGTGCTGTTCGCCGACGCGGTCGGCACACTGGTCCAGGAGGGTGCGGCCACGCTGCTGGAGATCGGGCCGGACGCCGTGCTCACCGCGATGGCGTCCGCGTTCCTGCCGGACGGCGTCGCGGCGGTCGGCCTGCAGCGGCGCGACCGCGACGAGGCACGCGAGCTGCTCACCGCACTGGGCACGATCTTCACCCGGGGCGTCGAGGTGGACTGGCGGACGCTGCTGGCCACGACCGGCGGTGTCCGCGTGGATCTGCCGACGTACGCCTTCCAGCGGCAGGGGTTCTGGTACACCGACAGCCGGGCAGGGTCGGGGCTCACCTCGGCGGGGCTCGGGGTCGTGCGGCACCCGCTGCTCGGCGCGAGTGTCGAGCTGGCCGCCGGCGACGGGCTCGTCGTCACGGGGCGGCTGTCCCGGCAGAGCCACGGCTGGCTGGCCGACCACGAGATCCAGGGTGCCGCGCTGCTGCCGGGCACGGCGTACGCGGAGCTGGCGCTGTGGGCGGGGGAGCAGGCCGGCTGCCCCGTCGTGCAGGAGCTGACCATCGTCGCGCCGCTGGTCCTGCCCGCACAGGGCGCGGTGGTGCTGCAGCTCGCCGTCGCGGGGCGGCCGGAGGACGAGCGGCGCGAGTTCGCCGTCTACTCCCGACCGGACGGGCCGGACCTGCCCTGGGTCCGCCACGCCGAAGGCGTGCTGGCCGCCTCCGCAGACGACGCGCTCGCGGTGACCGGAGACGCCTGGCCACCCGGCGGGGCGCAGGAAATCGACCTCGACGACGTGTACGACCGCCTGACCGAGCACGGCTACGGCTACGGCGACGCCTTCCAGGGCCTGCGCCGGGTGTGGCGACGCGACGGCGACGTCTTCGCCGAGGTGGCCCTGCCCGCGTCGCAGCAGCCGAACGCGGCCTCCTACCTGCTGCACCCCGCCCTGCTCGACGCCGCCCTGCACCCGCTGCTGCCCGGGGTGACCGGCGACGACCGCCCGGCCGCGCTGCCGTTCACGTTCTCCGGGGTCCGCGTGCACGCCCCAGGGGCGGGCGCGCTGCGGGTCGCGTATACCTGGACCGGCCCCGAGACGGTGCGCCTGCACGCCGCCGACGCCCACGGCCTGCCGGTCGCCACCGTCGACGAGCTGCGCTGGCGTCCGGTCACCGGCGACGCGCCAGACCCGTCGCTGGGTGCGATGTACACGATCGCGCCGGTCCCGGTCACCACCGATTCGGCGGCCGCAGCGGCGATCACCAGCTGGGACGAGTACCTGGCCGATCCGGTCGGTGCCGCCGACACGGTGCTCTACCGGGTCACCGCCGATCAGGAGGCCGATCCCGCGAGCGCGGCGAAGGCCGCCGTCGCGGACACGCTCGCCGTCGTGCAGCAGTGGACGGCCGATCCCCGCGGCTCGCGGCTGGCGGTGCTGCTCGACGCCGCCGACGCGCTGCGGCTGTCCGGCGTACGCGGCCTGATCCGCACCGCCGCCACCGAGCACCCGGGCCGGTTCACGCTGGTCGTCACCGACGGCGGCGACCCGGCACGGCTGCCCGAGGCGCTGGCCACGGGGGAGACCGAGCTGCTGCTGACCCGGGACGGGGTGAGCGCGCCGCGCCTGGTGCGGGCCGCGCCGGGCACCGCCCCGACAGCCACCCCCGACCCGGCCGGCACCGTTCTGATCACCGGCGCGAGCGGCGCGCTCGGCGGCCTGCTGGCCCGCCACCTGGCCCGCGAGCACGGCGTACGCCACCTGCTGCTGCTCAGCCGCCGCGGCCCCGACGCCCCCGGCGCGGCCGAGCTGGCCGACGACCTGGCCGCGCTCGGCGCGAACCCGAGCATCGTCGCCTGCGACACCGCCGACCGGGACGCGCTCGCGCGGGTGCTGGCCGGGATCTCCGCCGACGCCCCGCTGACCGCGGTGATCCACGCGGCCGGGGTGCTCGACGACGGCGTGCTCGGCGCACTCACCCCGCAGCGCCTCGACCCGGTACTGAGGGCCAAGGTGGACGCCGCCTGGCACCTGCACGAACTCACCCGCGACCTGGGTCTCGCCCGGTTCGTGCTGTACTCCTCGATCTCCGGGATTATCGGCGCGGCCGGTCAGGCCTCCTACGCCGCCGCGAACACGTTCCTCGATGAACTGGCCGCCCAGCGGCATGCGGCGGGGCTGCCCGCGACCTCGCTGAGCTGGGGTCTGTGGGAGCAGTCCGGTGGCATGGCCGACGCGCTCGGCGCAGCCGACCTGGCCCGGATGGCCGCGAACGGCGTGCTGCCGCTGGCCCACGCGCCGGGCCTGGCGCTGTTCGACCAGGCCTGGCAGGACGACCGGCCGCACCTGGCACCGCTGCGGTTCGACGCCGCCGCGCTGCGCCGTCCGGGCGCGAGCGTGCCCGGACTGCTGCGCGCCCTGGTGCCGGTGCGGGCGCGCCGGGGCCGCGACGGCGACGGTCAGGCCGTGGCCCGGCGGCTGGCCGCGCTGCCCGAGCCCGAACGCGCCCGCGCGCTCGCCGACCCGGGGGTCGCCGAGGTCGCCGCGGTGCTCGGCCGCACCGACCCCGGCTCGATTGACCCGGCGCGGGCGTTCCGCGAGCTGGGCTTCGACTCGCTGACCTCGATCGAGCTGCGCAACCGGCTCGCCGCCGCGTCCGGGCTGCACCTGCCGACGACCCTGGTCTTCGACTACCCGTCCGCACACGAGCTGATCGGCTACGTGTCCGGCGAGCTGTCCGGCGGCACCGCCGCGCGACAGGCCGCACCGGCCGCCGCCGTCTCCGGCGACCCGATCGTGATCGTCGGCATGGCCTGCCGGTACCCGGGCGGGGTGGCCTCGCCCGCCGACCTGTGGCGGCTGGTCGCCGACGGCCGCGACGCGATCTCCGGCTTCCCGGTGAACCGGGGCTGGCCGGACGACATCTTCGACCCCGACCCGGAGCGCCCCGGCCGCACCTACGTGCGCGAGGGCGGCTTCCTGCACGAGGCCGACGAGTTCGACGCCGAGTTCTTCGGCATCTCGCCGCGCGAGGCCCTCGCCATGGACCCGCAGCAGCGGCTGCTGCTGGAGACCGTGTGGGAGACCTTCGAGAGCGCGGGCATCGACCCGGCGACGGTGCGCGGCAGCCAGACCGGCGTCTTCGCCGGGCTGATGTACCACGACTACGCCCCGCCGGTGCACCAGATGCCCGAGGAGCTGGAGGGCATCCTGCTCACCGGCAACACCGGCAGCGTGCTGTCGGGCCGGCTGGCGTACCAGTTCGGCCTGGTCGGTCCCGCCGTCACCGTGGACACGGCCTGCTCGTCGTCGCTGGTGGCGCTGCACCTGGCGGTCCAGGCGCTGCGCAGCGGCGAGTGTGACCTGGCGCTGGCCGGCGGTGTGACGGTCATGTCGTCGCCGGGCACGTTCGTCGAGTTCAGCCGCCAGCGCGGCCTGTCACCGGACGGGCGCTGCAAGGCGTTCTCGGCGCAGGCGGACGGCACCGGCTGGGCCGAGGGCGTCGGCATGCTGCTGGTCGAGCGGCTGTCGGACGCGCAGCGGCTGGGGCACCAGGTCCTCGCGGTGGTACGCGGCTCGGCGGTCAACCAGGACGGGGCGTCCAACGGGCTCACCGCACCCAACGGCCCCTCGCAGCAGCGAGTCATCCGCCAGGCGCTCGCCACGGCGGGACTGTCCACCTCGGACGTCGACCTGGTCGAGGCGCACGGCACCGGCACGAAGCTGGGCGACCCGATCGAGGCCGAGGCGCTGCTGGCCACGTACGGGCAGGACCGGCCCGGTGACCGGCCGCTGCGGCTGGGGTCGCTCAAGTCGAACATCGGCCACGCTCAGGCCGCCGCCGGGGTGGGCGGTGTGATCAAGGTGGTGCAGGCGCTGCGGCACGGCGTCATGCCCGCCACGCTGCACGCCGCCGAGCCGTCGCCGTTCGTGGACTGGTCGGCGGGCGCGGTCGAACTGCTCACCGAGGCACAGACCTGGCCCGACCTCGACCGGCCGCGACGGGCTGCCGTGTCGTCGTTCGGCATCAGCGGCACCAACGCCCACGTCATCATCGAGCAGGTCCCCGGCGCGGACCTGCCCGCCGAGCGGCCCACGACCGGGCAGGTGCCGGCACAGAAGCAGACGTCTGCGCAGCAGATTCCCGGGCCATCGGGTGCCGGGCAGCAGGAATCCGAGCGGCCGCGTGCCGAGCGGCCAGGTGCCGAGCCGACGGCCGGAGCCGTGCCACTGCCGGTGCCGGTCGTCCTGTCCGGACGGACCGAGCCCGCGCTGCGGGCGCAGGCGGCGCGGCTGCGCGACGCGGTGCTCGCCGAGCCGGTGGCGCTGCCGGACCTTGGCTGGTCCGCGCTCCACAGCCGGGCCCGGTTCGATCAGCGGGCCGTCGTGCTCGCCGCCGACGCCGAGCAGCTTGTCGCCGGGCTCACCGCGCTCGCCGAGGAGCAGGACGATCCGCGCGTCGTCACCGGCGGCGTGCTGCCGGGCACGGACCAGGTCGTGTTCGTGTTCCCGGGCCAGGGCGCGCAGTGGGACGAGATGGCGCAACGGCTGCTCGACGAGTCCCCGGTCTTCGCCGGCAGCATCGCCGACTGCGACCGGGCCCTGTCCGCGTACGTCGACTGGTCGCTGCTCGACGTGCTGCGCGGGGTCGAGGGCGCGCCGTCGCTGGAACGCGTCGACGTGGTGCAGCCGGTGCTGTTCGCGATGATGGTGTCGCTGGCCGCGCTGTGGCGCTCGTACGGTGTCCAGCCCGCCGCCGTCGTCGGGCACTCGCAGGGCGAGATCGCCGCGGCGCACGTCGCCGGGGCGCTCACCCTCGACGACGCGGCCCGGGTCGTCGCGCTGCGCAGCCAGGCCATCGGCGCGATCGCCGGGCAGGGCGGCATGATGTCGGTGCCGCTGAGCCTGGCCGCCGTGCAGGACCTGCTCGCGCCGTGGCAGCAGTCGATCTCCGTGGCGGCCGTCAACGGCCCCGCCTCGACGGTGGTCTCCGGCGAGGCCGGCCCGCTGCATGAGCTGCACGCCCAGCTCGTCGCCGACGGCGTACGCGCCCGGCTGGTCCCGGTCGACTACGCCTCGCACTCCGCGCACGTCGAGCGCATCGAGCAGCAGCTGCTGGAGCTACTGGCCCCGGTGCGCCCGCGCACCGCGCAGGTGCCGTTCTTCTCGACGGTCACCGCGAGCCTGCTGGACACCACCGAGCTGGACGCGGGCTACTGGTACCGCAACCTGCGCCGGACGGTGCGGCTGGAGGAGTCCGTCCGCGGGCTGCTCGCCACCCGGCACCGGGTCTTCGCCGAGATGAGCCCGCACCCGGTGCTCATCGTGGGCATCGAGGAGACCGCCGAGGCGGCCGGGGAGCGCATCGTCGCCGTCGGTTCGCTGCGCCGCCGGCAGGGCGGCCTGGACCAGTTCCTGACCAGCGCGGCGCGGCTGCACACGGCCGGCGTGCCGGTCGACTGGACACCCGCGTTCGGGACCGGCGCGCGGCGCGTGGACCTGCCCGTGTACGCGTTCCAGCGGCAGCGCTTCTGGCTGCGCGCGGCCACCGGCACGGGTGACATGGCCTCGGTCGGGCTGGCCGACGCCGCGCACCCGCTGCTCGGCGCGGCCGTCGAGCTGGCCGGCGGCGACGCCGTGCTGACCGGCCGGATCGGACTGCGGGCGCAGCCGTGGCTGGCCGGGCACGCCGTGTACGACACCGCGCTGCTGCCCGGGGCCGCGTTCGCCGAACTCGCCGTGCGGGCCGGCGACCAGGTGGGTTGCCCGCACGTCGAAGATCTGACGCTCTGGTCGCCGCTGCTGCTGCCCGCGTCCGGCGGCGTGCAGCTGCAGGTCACGGTCACCGGCTCGGGCGAGCGCCGGGAGCTGGCCGTGCACGCGCGCCGCGACGGCGAGCAGGAGTGGACCCGCCACGCGAGCGGGGTGCTCACCCAGGCGGCTCCGGCGGCTCCGGTCGGGCCGGGCGCGTGGCCGCCGCCGGGCGCCGTCGAGGTCGACCTGGACGGTGTGTACGAGCGGCTCACCGAGCACGGATACCAGTACCAGGGCGCGTTCACCGGCCTGCGCCGGGTGTGGACCGACGGCGACGACGTGCTCGCCGAGGTCGCACTGGCCGAGGGCCACCGCGCCGACGCGGACCGGTTCACGCTGCACCCGGCCCTGCTCGACGCCGCACTGCACCCGCTGCTGCCGGGCGTGGTGGGCGGCGGGCGGCCGCTGCTGCCGTTCGCCTGGACCAGGCTGACCGTGTACGCGGCCGGGGCGACCGAGCTGCGGGTGCGCCTGAGCATCAGCGAGGACGAGCAGGGCGCGACCGCGCGGCTGCTGCTCGCCGACACCACCGGCGCGGTCGTCGCCACCGTCGACGAGCTGACCCTGCGCCCGCTGACCCGCCAGGTGCTGGCCGGCGCCGCGACCGGCGGAGCACTGTACGAACTCGACTGGATCACGGTTCCGGTGGACGAGCACGCCGCCGGGGCGTACCCGATGATCGGTCCTGATCTTCTCGGTCTGCGGCCCGCAGCCGTGCACGCGGACCTCGCCGCCCTCGGCGCGGCCCTGGACGCGGGAGAGTCCGCGCCGGACGTGGTCCTGTGCTGCGCCGCCGCATCAGACTCGGGCGACATGCCTACGGCGGTGCGCGACGCCGCCTACGGCGTGCTCGACCTGGTCCAGGCCTGGCTGGCCGATGAGCGGTTCGCCCGGTCAAGGCTGGTCGTGGTCACCCGGCGCGCCATGGCGCGGGCGGGCGAGCGCGTCGGCGGCCTGCCGCACGCGGCCGTGTGGGGGCTGGTCCGCACCGCGCAGACCGAGAACCCGGACCGGTTCGTACTCGTCGACCTCGACGACCTGCCCGCGACGCCGCGGCTGCTCGCCGGGGCGCTCGCCACGGGCGAGCCGCAGCTGCTGCTGCGCGACGGTGCGGCCTTCGCGCCCCGGCTCACCCGGCCGAACCCCGGCGACGTGCTGCCGGTGCCCGAGGACAGCGCCGCCTACAAGCTGATCGTCGACGGCGGCACCCTGGAGAACCTGCGCTTCGTGCCCGCGCCGGAGGTGCTGGAACCGCTGGCCGAAGGCACGGTGCGGGTCTCCGTGCGGGCCGGTGGCCTCAACTTCCGCGACGTGCTCATCGGACTGGGCATGGTCGACCAGCGCCACGCGGTCATGGGCGCGGAGGGCGCGGGCGTGGTCGTCGAGGTCGGTCCCGGCGTCACCGACCTGGCCGTCGGCGACCGGGTGACCGGCTACTTCCCGGGCGCGTTCGCGCCGCTCGCGGTCGCCGACCGGCGGCTGCTGGCCCGGCTGCCCGACGGCTGGGGTTTCGCGCAGGCCGCGTCGGTGCCGGTGGTGTTCCTCACCGCCTACTACGGCCTGGTCGACCTGGGCCGGGTGCGGCCGGGGGAGAAGGTGCTGATCCACGCCGCGGCCGGTGGCGTCGGCATCGCCGCCGTGCAGCTCGCCCGGCACCTGGGCGCGGAGGTGTTCGGCACCGCCAGCCCCGGCAAGTGGAACACGCTGCGCGCCCTCGGCCTCGACGACGACCACATCGCCCACTCGCGCACCCTCGACTTCGGCGACCGGATCCGCGCCGTCACCGGCGGCCGGGGCGTCGACGTCGTGCTCAACTCGCTGGCCGACGAGTTCATCGACACGTCGCTGCGGCTGCTCGGCGACGGCGGCCGCTTCCTGGAGATGGGCAAGACCGACATCCGCGACACCGCGCAGGTCGAGGCCGCGCACCCCGGCGTGACCTACCGGGTGTACGACCTCACCGCGCTGGCCAGCACCGAGCCCGGCACCCCCGGGGCGATGCCCGAACGGATGCAGGAGATCCTCGTCGAGGTGCTGGCCCTGTTCGAGCAGGGGGTGCTCCAGCCGCTGCCGGTGACCACCTGGGACGTCCGGCACGCCGTCGAGGCGTTCCGCTTCCTGTCCCAGGCGCGCGGCACCGGCAAGGTCGTGCTGACCGTGCCCCGGCCGCTCGACCCCGCCGGCACCGTCCTGATCACCGGCGCGACCGGCGCGCTGGGCGCGCTGGCCGCCCGCCACCTCGTCACCGAGTACGGCGCCCGCCGGCTGCTGCTGGCCAGCAGGCGCGGCATCGACGCCCCGGGTGCGGCCGAGCTGCGTGACGAGCTGACCGGCCTCGGTGCGCACGTCACCGTCGCCGCCTGCGACGTCGCCGACCGCACGGCCCTGGCCGAGCTGCTGGCCGCGATCCCCGAGGCGCATCCGCTGACCGGGGTCGTGCACACGGCCGGCGTGCTCGACGACGGTGTCGTGGCGACGATGACCCGGGAGCAGTTCGAGAACGTGCTGCGCCCCAAGGCCGACGCCGCCTGGCACCTGCACGACCTCACCCGCGACGCCGACCTGTCCCTGTTCGTGCTGTACTCCTCCTTCGCCGGGCTGCTCGGCCAGGCCGGGCAGGCCGACTACGCCGCCGCGAACGCGTTCCTGGACGCGCTCGCCGCGCACCGCCGCGACCTCGGGCTGCCCGCGGTGTCCCTGGCCTGGGGCCTGTGGGCGCAGGCCAGCGGCATGACCGGGCACCTCGACGAGGTCGACCTGCGCCGGATGGCCCGCAGCGGCCTGCTGCCGCTGTCGAGCACCGAGGGCATGGCCGCGTTCGACGCCGCGCTCGCCCTCGGCCGGCCCGCCGCCGTGCCGACCCGCCTCGACCCGGCTGCCCTGCGCACCCAGGGCGAGAACCTCCCGGCGCTGCTGCGCGGGCTCGTCGCCGTCGCCACCCGGCGCGCGGCCGCGGGCCAGGCCGCCGCGCCGGGCGGATCGCTGGCCGACCGGCTGGCCGCCCTCACCGAACCCGACCGCCGACGCACCCTCGTCGACCTCGTACGCACGCAGGTCGCCACGGTGCTCGGCCACGCCGGACGCGACACCGTCGCCGCCGACCGGGCGCTCAAGGAACTCGGGTTCGACTCGCTGACCGCCGTCGAGCTGCGCAACCGGCTCAACGCCGCGACCGGCCTGCGGCTGCCCACCACCCTGGTCTTCGACCACCCGACCGCCGGGGAGATCGCGGTCTTCCTGCGCGAGCAGTTCACCCTCGGCGAGGTCGCCGCCGACGCGGCCGTGCTCGCCGACCTGGACCGCATCGGCGCGCTGCTGCGGTCCTCGCTCGGCGAGGGCGCCGCCCCGGACCGGATCGCCGGACGCCTGCAGGAACTGCTCGCGCTCTGCGCCACCGCCGACGCCCCGCAGACCGACGACGACCTGGACGCCGCGACCGACGACGAGCTGTTCGCGCTCGTCGACCAGCTGAGCTGAGCACATCGGAGCTGAGAGATGGCAGACGAGGACAAGCTTCGCGAATACCTCAAGCGCGCGGTCGCCGACGCCCGCGACGCGCGGCGACGGCTGCGCGAGATCGAGCAGCGACGCCGCGAGCCGATCGCGATCGTCGGCATGGCCTGCCGCTTCCCCGGCGAGGTCGACTCGCCGGAGCAGCTGTGGGACCTCGTCGCGGCCGGCGGCGACGCGATCGGGCCGTTCCCGGCCGACCGCGACTGGGACCTCGCCGGGCTGTTCGACGCCGACCCCGACGCGATCGGCAAGACGTACGCCCGCGAAGGCGGCTTCCTGCACGACGCCGCCGAGTTCGACGCGACCTTCTTCGGCATCTCGCCGCGCGAGGCGCTGGGCATGGATCCGCAGCAGCGGCTGCTGCTGGAGACCGCGTGGGAGGCGTTCGAGCGCGCCGGAATCGACCCCGACCGGGTACGCGGCGAGCGGGTCGGCGTGTTCGTCGGCGCGACCGACCAGGCGTACGGGCCGCGCATGCACGAAGCGGGCGAAGCCGTCGCGGGTCACCTGCTCACCGGCAACACCTCCAGCGTCGCGTCCGGGCGCATCGCGTACCAGCTCGGGCTCACCGGCCCGGCCGTCACCCTGGACACCGCCTGCTCGTCGTCGCTGGTCGCGCTGCACCTGGCCGCGCAGGCCCTGCGCAACGACGAGTGCACCATGGCCCTGGCCGGCGGGGTCATGGTGATGTCGACCCCGGGCACCTTCGTCGAGTTCAGCCGCCAGCGCGGCCTGTCGCCCAGCGGCCGCTGCCGCTCCTTCGCCGCCGCCGCCGACGGCACCGGCTGGTCGGAGGGCGCGGGACTGCTGCTCGTGGAGCGGCTGTCCGACGCCCGGCGGCTCGGCCACCGGGTGCTGGCCGTGATCCGGGGCAGCGCGGTCAACCAGGACGGGGCCTCCAACGGCCTCACCGCCCCCAACGGGCGCTCGCAGCAGCGGGTGATCCGCCAGGCGCTCGCCGACGCCGAACTGACCACGGCCGACGTCGACGCCGTGGAGGCGCACGGCACCGGCACGAAGCTGGGCGACCCGATCGAGGCGGAGGCGTTGCTGGCCACGTACGGGCAGGGCCGGGCCGAGGAGCGGCCGCTGTGGCTCGGCTCGGTGAAGTCGAACCTGGGCCACACCCAGCACGCCGCCGGGATCGCCGGGGTCATCAAGATGGTCCAGGCCCTGCGCGCCGAGGTGCTCCCGCAGACGCTGCACGTCGACGAGCCGAGCCCGTACGTGGACTGGTCCGCGGGCGGGGTGCGGCTGCTCACCGAGTCCCGTCCGTGGCCGGCCGGCGCTGTGCCGCGCCGGGCGGGCGTGTCGTCGTTCGGGGTCAGCGGCACCAATGCGCACCTGATCCTGGAGGAGGCCCCCGCCGACGTCGACTCGGACGACGCATCCACCGACGAACCCGCAGCTGGTCCCGCGCCCGCATCGGCCGCATCGCCGCCACCGGTGGACTGCGCGCTGGTGCCGTGGGTCCTGTCCGGACGGTCGCCCGGTGCGCTGCGTGCGCAGGCCGCGCGCCTCGCCACCGCGCTCGCCCCCGTGGACCGGCTGGATGCGGGCCTCTCGCTGGCCGCGACCCGCTCGGCCTTCGAACACCGGGCAGTCATCCTGTCCGCCGACCACGATGAGGCGCTGGCCGGGCTGGCCGCCCTCGCCGACGGCCGGTCCAGCACCGCCGCCGTCACCGGCGAGGCCGTGCCGGGCCGGTTGGGTCTGCTGTTCACGGGTCAGGGCGCGCAGCGGGCAGGCATGGGACTCGGCCTCCACGAGGCGTTCCCGGTATATGCGGCGGCGTTCGACGAGGTGTGCGCGGTCCTGGATCCGCTGCTGGGCCGTTCGTTGCGGGATGCGATCGCGTCTGGGGACGGGCTGGAGCAGACCGGGTTGACGCAGCCTGCGTTGTTCGCGGTGGAGGTGGCGCTGTTCCGGCTGGTCGAGTCGCTGGGTGTGACGCCGGGCTTTGTGGCGGGGCATTCGATCGGTGAGATCGCCGCCGCGCATGTGGCCGGGGTGTTGTCGCTGGCGGATGCGGCGACGTTGGTCGCGGCGCGGGGCCGGTTGATGCAGGCGCTGCCGTCGGGCGGCTCGATGGTGGCCGTGCGGGCCGCGCGCGAGCAGGTCACCGCGGCTCTGGCCGAGCTGGCCGAGCAGCATACGGGTCGGGTGGGCGGTGCCGCCGGCGACGATCCGGCGTCGGTGGTCGGCATCGCGGCGGTGAACGGCCCGGCATCCGTGGTCATCTCCGGCGACGAGCAGGCCGTGGACGCCGTGGTCGCCGCGCTGGGTGTGAGCGGGCGCAGGCTGGCGGTCAGCCACGCGTTCCACTCGCCACTGATGGAGCCGATGCTCGAAGAGTTCGAGCAGGTCGTGTCGGGGCTGCGGTTCAGCGTGCCGACGCTGCCGTTCGTGTCGACGGTGACCGGTGCCTTGGTCGACGCCGAGCAGCTGTGCCGCGCCGAGTACTGGGTGGAGCACGTGCGACGCCCAGTCCTGTTCGCCGACGCGGTCGGCGCGCTGGCCCGTGAGGGCGTGACCACGCTGCTGGAGATCGGACCCGACGGCATCCTGTCCGGACTGGTGCCCGACCTCGCACCCGACGCGGTCGCCGTGCCGCTGCTGCGCGCCGACCGCCCGGAGCCGCAGGCGGTCCTCACCGCACTGGCCGCGATCCACACCCGGGGCGCGGGCGTCGACTGGTCGGCGTACTTCGCCGGGACCGCGGCGCAGCGGATCGACCTGCCCACGTATGCGTTCCAGCGGCGGCGGTTCTGGGCGGGGCAGTCCGCCGCGCACGTCGCCGCCGATCCGGCCGACCGCGAGTTCTGGCAGATCGTGGAGCGCGAAGACCTGTCCGCCCTCGCCGACCTGGTCGGCCTCGACGGGACCGAGCTGGGCGCGGCCCTGCCCGCGCTCGCGGGCTGGCGTCGCCGCCGCCTCGGCCAGGCCGTCGCGGCGCAGTGGCGCTACCAGACCGTGTGGCAGCCGCAGCCCGCCCCGGCACCGGCCACGATCACCGGAGAATGGCTCGTCGTCGCGGACGACGACTTCGCCGCCGAGGCACAGCAGGCCGTCCGCGCGCTGTCGGCCCGGGGCGCGGACGCCAGGATCGCCGACGCGGTCACCGCGACGGCCGCCGGGGTGCTCCTGCTCGGCCGGTCACCGCTGCCGTCGCTCGCCGAGACCCAGGCCTCGACCTGGACGCTGAGCCGGGGCGCGGTCGCGGTCACCGGCGCCGAGCGGCCCGAACCCGCCGGGCTCCAGTTGTGGGCGCAGGCGCAGGAACTCGCCTGGCAGGACCTGCCGCACTGGCGGGGCATCGTCGACCTGGCCCCGGACCTCGACGAGCCCGGCTGGCTCCGGCTCGTCGACCTGCTCGCCGCCGCCACCGAGTCGCAGTACGCGCAACGCGCCGACGGGGTGTACGCACCTCGCCTGCACACCGCATCCGCCGGGAGCCGGCCCGCGTGGACACCGCGGGGCACCGTGCTGCTGTCCGGGGCCGAGACCCCCGCCGCCGCGCTGCTGACCGGCTGGCTCGCCGCGGCCGGAGCCGAGGTCGCGGCGGTCGCCGCCGGGGACCTCGACGCCGCCGCGACCGTGCTCGCCACCCGCCGGGTGACCGCCGTCGTGCACGTCAACCACGACCCGGCCACCGGCCCCGCCATGATGTGGCTGCTCGACGAACTGACCCGGGGCCGCGACCTCGACGCGTACGTGCTGCTCTCCTCGGCGACGACACTGTTCGGCGGCCCGGGCCAGGCCGCGCACGCCGGGCTGCGGCTGCACGCCGACGCCCTCGCCCAGCGCCGCCGCGCCGACGGCCTGCCCGCCGTCTCCGTCGCGTGGGGACTGTGGGACGGGGCCGAGCTGGAGCCCGCGGCGGGGTTCCGGCCCATGGCCGCCGAACCGGCCCTGCTCGCCCTGGCCGACGCCGCGACGCAGGCGCCCGCCTGCGCGGTGATCGCCGACATCGACTGGCCACGCGTCGCCGGGGCGGTGCCCGTCTCCGTCCGGTCGCTCGTCGCCGACCTGCCACAGGTCCGCGAACTGGAGCCCGAGGACGGTGTCATGGCGGGCGGCGAATTGCGCCGGCGGCTGGCCGGACTCGGCCCGCAGGACCGCGACCGGGCACTGCTCGGCCTCGTCCTCGACCAGGTCGCGCTGGTGCTCGGCTACCCGGGCACCGACCGGCTCGGCGGCCGCCAGGCGTTCACGGAGCTGGGCCTGAACTCGCTCACCGCGGTCGAGCTGCGCAACCGGCTCGCCGCGGCGACCGGGCTGACCCTGCCCGCGACCCTGGTCTTCGACCACCCGAACCCCCAGGCGGTCGCGCACTACTTGGGCGCCGAGCTGTTCAGCGCCGCGCCCGCCACGACGGTGACCGCCCGGCAGGCCGCCGACGCGGACGAGCCGATCGCGATCGTGGGCATGGCGTGCCGCTTCCCCGGCGACGTCGCCTCGCCTGAGGACCTGTGGGACCTGGTCGTCACCGGCCGCGACGCGATCGGCGGCTTCCCGGTCGACCGTGGCTGGGACGTCGAGGGGCTCTACGATCCCGATCCGGACGCGGCCGGGCGGACGTATGCGCGCGACGGCGGCTTCCTCTACGGCGCGGCCGAGTTCGACGCGGCCTTCTTCGGCATCTCGCCGCGCGAGGCGCTGGCCATGGATCCGCAGCAGCGGCTGCTGCTGGAGACGGCGTGGGAGGCGTTCGAGCGGGCCGGGATCGACCCGGAGACGGTACGCGGCACCGAGATCGGCGTGTTCGCGGGCGGCAACGGCACCGACTACGCCTCGATGATGACCCGGGCGCCGGAGGGCGTCGACGGCTACCTGATGACCGGCACGGCGTCCAGCGTCGTCGCGGGGCGCATCTCGTACACGTTCGGGTTCACCGGGCCCGCCATGACCATCGACACTGCCTGCTCGTCGTCGCTGGTGGCACTGCACCTGGCCGCGCAGGCGCTGCGCAACGGCGAGTGCCACATGGCGCTGGCCGGCGGCGTGACCGTGATGTCGACCCCGGGCACGTTCATCGAGTTCAGCCGCCAGCGCGGGTTGTCGCCGGACGGGCGGTGCAAGGCGTTCTCGGCGGAGGCCGACGGGACCGGTTGGGCTGAGGGTGTGGGGATGCTGCTGGTGGAGCGGCTGTCGGACGCCCGGCGGCTGGGACACCGGGTGCTCGCGGTGGTACGGGGTTCGGCGGTGAACCAGGACGGGGCGTCGAACGGGTTGACCGCGCCGAACGGTCCTTCGCAGCAGCGGGTGATCCGGCAGGCGCTGTCCTCGGCGGGACTGTCCACCTCAGATGTGGACCTGGTCGAGGCGCATGGCACCGGGACGCGGCTCGGGGACCCGATCGAGGCCGAGGCGCTGCTGGCGACGTATGGGCAGGGCCGTTCGGCGGACCGGCCGCTGTGGCTGGGGTCGTTGAAGTCGAACATCGGGCACGCGCAGGCGGCCGCCGGTGTCGGCGGCGTGATCAAGGTGGTGCAGGCGCTGCGGCACGGGGTCATGCCGCGGACGCTGCACGCGGAGAACCGGTCGCCGTTCGTGGACTGGTCGGCGGGCGCGGTCGAGCTGCTGACCGAGGCGAAGCAGTGGCCTGACCTGGACCGGCCCCGCCGGGCGGCGGTGTCGTCCTTCGGCGCCAGCGGCACGAACACCCACGTGATCATCGAGCAGGCCCCCGAACCCGACCCGGTGACGCCGCCGACAGGCGGCACCGGCACCGTGGCGTGGGCGTTGTCCGCGAAGGCCGACACCGCTCTGCGCGACCAGGCACGGGCGCTGCTCGCTGCCGTCGATCCCAGCGACCGCGAAACGAACCCCGCCGTGCTTCCTGCCGACGCCTTCGCGATCGCAGCGGTGCTGGCCCGTCGCTCCGCTTTCGATCAACGCGCTGTCGTGCTCGGTGATGACCTCGCCGAGCTGACTGCGGGCCTGTCCGCCCTCGCCTCCGGCAGCGACGCCCCCGGCCTGGTCATCGACGCGGTGACAGGGGGTCGGCTCGGCCTGCTGTTCACGGGTCAGGGTGCGCAGCGTTCGGGTATGGGGCTGGGCCTTT
>NZ_JBHTAC010000075.1:0-15563 GCF_042663325.1 Catellatospora aurea | reverse complement strand
GGCCGGCCGCGACCGCCGTCCGCGGCGGGCGGGTTCCCTACGGCGCGCGGCATCTCACCGGTACGGGTGGGGTCCATCTCGCGGCGGCGCACCACCGGCGGCTCGCCGCCTGGCTTGCGCAGCGCCTGCTCCGGGCGGCCGCGGCCCGGCGGCGGCTCGACCGGCGGGGGCTCGGGACGGCCTCGGCGCGGCTCCTCCGGCTCCGGCCGGGCGGCACGACGGCCGACGGGCTCCTCCGCGACATGGCGGCGGCTGCCGGTGTCGTCCGCGGCGGCCCGGCGACCCGGCGGCTCTTCCACCGCGCGGCGGCCGACCGGCTCTTCCGCGGCACGGCGACCGACCGGCTCTTCCGCGGCACGGCGGTGACCGCCGGCGGGCTCTTCCTCGGCGCGGCGGCGGCCGGTCTGCGTGTCCTCACCGGCGGGGCGGAAGCCGCCCGTCGGCTCCTCAGCGGCCCGGCGGCGACCGGCCGGCTCGTCGTCGGCGCGGCGGCGGCCCGCAGGCGGCTCCTCCGGGGTGCGCCTGCGGCCGCCCTGGGTGTCCTCACCAGCACGGCGGGCACCGCCCATGGGCTCGTCGGCGGGACGGCGGACGCCACCCGTGGGCTCGTCGGCGGCGCGGCGGCCACCGGTGGTGTCCTCGTCCCGGCGGCGGCCCGCCGGGGCGTCGCCGCCACGCGGGCGGCGACCCGCGTCCGCGGGAGCCTGGGGGGCGCCACGGCCCGCGGGGGCGTCGTCACTCAGCGCGCTCAGCTTGTCCCAGCGGCTGCTGCCGCCGTCGGTGAAGTCGCTGTCGTCGAACTGGTCCTTGGCCTGCTTCGCACCGCGCAGGTCGTCGAGCCAGCCGGTCTCCTCCTGCGGAACCTCCTCGGCCTCGCCGCGGCCCTTCTTCCGGCCCCGTCCGTCGGTCGCATCGGCCCTGCTCATCAGTTCTCCTCGCTTCGCTCGGACTTGCCGGTCCCCCGAATGACCGCGCGCAACTTCGGCAGGCGTTCGGCGATGTGCCGTTCGCCACCGTGTCCGGTGGGACGGTAGTAGTCCACTCCCACCAGATCGTCGGGCGGGTACTGCTGACCCACCACACCTCGGGTGTCGTCGTGCGGGTAGCGGTAGCCGATGCCGTGGCCCAGCCCCCGCGCACCCGCGTAGTGGGCGTCGCGCAGGTGCGACGGGACCGCGCCGGCCTTGCCCGCCCGCACGTCGGCGAGCGCCGCCGAGATGGCGGTGGTGACCGCGTTGGACTTGGGCGCGGTGGCCAGGTGGGCGACCGCCTGTGCCAGGTTGAGCTGCGCCTCGGGCAGGCCGACGTGCTGCACCGCGTACGAGGCGTTCACCGCCGCGGTCAGCGCCGTCGGGTCGGCCAGGCCGACGTCCTCGCTGGCGAAGATGATCAGTCGGCGGGCGATGAAGCGCGGGTCCTCCCCCGCGGTCAGCATCCGCGCCAGGTAGTGCATCGCCGCGTCCACGTCCGAACCGCGCATGCTCTTGATGAACGCGCTGATCACGTCGTAGTGGGCGTCGCCCGCGCGGTCGTAGCGCAGCGCGGCCACATCGACCGCGCGCTCGGCGGTGGCCACGTCGATCTCGGGTACGCCGTCCCCGTCGTGGATCGCCAGGGCGGAGCCCGCCGCGGCCTCCAGCGCGGTGAGCGCCTTGCGCACGTCACCGCCGGCCAGCCGGACCAGGTGGTCCTCCGCGTCGGGGTGGAGCGTCACCGTGCCGCCCAGGCCACGGGGGTCGGCCATGGCGCGGTGCACCAGGCCGCGCACCGCCTCGTCGTCCAACGGCTTGAGAGTCAGCAGCACGCAGCGGGACAGCAGCGGCGAGATGATCGAGAAGTACGGGTTCTCCGTGGTCGCCGCGAGCAGCGTCACCGTACGGTCCTCGACCGCGGCCAGCAGCGAGTCCTGCTGGGTCTTGGTGAACCGGTGCACCTCGTCGATGAACAGCACGGTCGGCGCGCCGCCCGCCCGGCGCCGCCGGCGCGCGGTGTCGATGACCTCGCGCACCTCCTTGACCCCGGCGGTCAGCGCGGACATCGCGACGAAGTGCCGGTCGTCGGCCTCGGCGACGAGGTGGGCGATGGTGGTCTTGCCGCAGCCGGGCGGCCCCCACAGGATCACCGACATCGGCGCGCCGCCCGCGACCAGGCGGCGCAGCGGCGCGCCCGGTGCCAGCAGGTGGTCCTGGCCGACCAGTTCGTCGAGGCCGGACGGGCGCAGCCGGACGGCCAGCGGGGCGTCCGCGGACGGCGCCTCGAACCCCGGCGAGCTGATCCGTCGATCAGCCGGCGAGGGCTCCAGGGAGAAGAGGCCGTCGGTCTGCATCACGCAGACGATACCCGGCACCGCCTCCGGCCGCCTCGGCCGATCTTCCCCCACCCGACCGGTAAGGTGGCATCGTGGCTCTCACCCCTGACTTCCTCGGCCGTGAAGACCTGCTCGCGAAGGTCGGCGACCACCCCTACGCGCGCCTGACCGCGGGCGGCGACGACGTCCGGGGCTACCTGCTGGACGGTGCGCTGGCGTGGACCTCGCTCGGCCCGTGGGGACCGGTGGCCGCTTCGCTGGGCGACGCGGCCCCGGTCGCCGAATTGTTCGCCCGGCTCGCCGCAGACGGCGCGCTGGCCGCGGGGACCTGGTTGCACCTGCCCCGGCTCACCCGCGCCGAGACGGCCGCGGCGCTGCCCGCCGACGTGCACGACGACTGGGACTTCCTGTGGACCACCGCCGCGCCCGCGCCGCACCCGGGCGAGGCCGCGGTGGTCGCCCTGGACGAGACCGAGCACGTCGGCATCGCCGCGGTGCTCGACGACGCGCTGCCGCACAGCACCAGCCGCCCCGGCGACCCGCGCATCCGGTGCTGGTACGGCATCCGGGAGGGCGGCCGGGTGGTGGCCGTCGCGGGCGACCGCAGCCCGAACGGTGTCGGCTTCCTGGCCGGCATCGCCGTCGCCTCGACCGCGCAGGGCCGCGGCCACGGGGCGGCCCTGACCACCGCGCTGACCCGCCGCCTGGTCGCCGAGTTCGGCATCAGCTCGCTGGGCGTGATGTCCGACAACACCCGCGCCCTGGCCCTCTACCGCCGCCTCGGCTACACCGAGTCGATCCTGCGCACCTCGCTGCGCCTGTCCTGAGGGCGCGGGGTCAGCGGGCCAGGGCGTTCTCCGGCAGCAGGTCGAGCAGGTACGCCCCCGCCAGCACGGAGCCCACGGTCCAGAGCAGGAACACGAACACCCAGAACCCGCCCGGCAGCCGCGTGATCCCCGCGAGCTGGTCAGGGTCGGACCGCATCCCGCTGCCCCGGCGGCGGTGCAGCTGCACCTCCACCACCGGCCGCACGCCGCCGATGAGCAGGAACCACACTCCTGTGTACGCGAACAGCGCCTGCCACGGCGCGGTGGCGTACCACGACACGGCGAACACGGCCGCGCCGGTGGCCAGGATCAGCAGCAGCCCGTAGAAGTTGCGGATCATGACGAGGATCGCCAGCAGCAGCACGATGGTGATCCACAGCAGCAGCCGGATGTGCCCCCGGTCGAGCAGCGCCGCGCCCGCGATGCCCAGCAGCGACGGTGTCGCGTACCCGGCGAGCAGGGTCACCGCCATGCCGATCCCGGTCGGCTTGCCCTTCATGATGGTGAGTCCGGACGTGTCCGAGTGCAGCCGGATGCCGCGCAGCCGCCGCCCGGTCAGCACCGCGGCGGCCGCGTGCCCGCCCTCGTGCGCGATGGTGATGGCGTTGCGCACGACCCGCCAGGTCGTGTTGACGACCACCAGCGCCAGCGCGATGAGCGCCGCACCGGCCACGACGCCGAACGGGGGCTGCACCTGCGCGCCGAGGATGTCACCGAGGGAGAACGGCATCAGCGCACCTTACCCGCGCCCCTTCACCCACACGATCCCCCGCCCGTTTCGATGCGATGGGCCAATGTCGTTTCACGGAGAGCGGTCGGCGAAGATGCCCCGTGCGAGCGCTTACATCTTTTTCGATGTGCGCACATCAAAAAAGATGTAAGCGCTCGCACTCGTATGGTCGCTCACGCCCCGGCCTGACCGTCCACGAAGACGGTCGGGCCGGCAGGCGCACCTTGAACCGGCCAGGGCTGAGCGCGACGAGGGCGGTGCGGCCGGTCAGGCCAGGATCTCGGTGACACCGCGTAGGCGGGTGCGCAGGACGGACGCGGCCAGGGCGGTGTCGAGGCGGACCTCGGCTTGGGAGATGACGCCGCGTTCGAGGGCGGAGCCGCCGGGCACCCGCTCGGCGGGGATGCCGTGCTTGGCGGCGACGCGCACGCCCAGCTCGTGGCGGCTGATCGCCTCGGGGCCGGCCACGTTGAGGATGCCCCGGAAGTCGCCCTCGGCCAGTTCCAGCAGGGCAGCGGCGAGGTCGTCGACCGCGACCGGGCACCGGACGTGGTCGGTGAACAGCACGCCGTCCACCCGCCCGGCCGCCATGTCCAGCGCGAGCTGGTGCTGCTTCGAGGCGTCGTCGCCGATGATCAGCGACGTGCGCGCGACGGCGGCGTCAGGATGCACGGCGAGCACCGCGGTCTCCGCCGCCGCCTTGGCCGCGCCGTACGGGTACACCGGCTCGGGCAGGTCGGCCTCTGTGTACGCGGCCGGGCGGCCCTTGAAGACCGCGTCCGAGGACACGTGCACCAGCCGCGCGCCGGCACGCGCCGCGGCCGCCGCGACGTGGGCCGCACCCAGCGCGGTGACCGCCCAGTCCGACTGGACATAGCTGGTGTGCACCACGGCGTCGGGCCGCAGCTCGTCGAGGAGCAGGTCGACGGCCGACCGGTCCCGGACGTCGAGCGGCACCAGCCCCTCCACGCGGGTGGAGTGGCTGGTGCCGGTCACGTCGTGCCCCGCCGCGCGGGCGAGGGCGACCAGGCGGCCACCGGTGTATCCCGAACCTCCGGTGACCAGGATCCGCATTACTTCGCGGCGGCCTTGGCCTTGGCGGCGTCCTCGCCGGGGGCCTTCGGCTTGGCGTCGACGCCCGCCTCCAGGCGCTGCTGCGCCGTGATCGGGGTCGGCGCGCCGGTCAGCGGGTCGAAGCCGCCGCCGGACTTCGGGAACGCGATGACGTCGCGGATCGAGTCCACGCCGGCCAGCAGCATGCAGACCCGGTCCCAGCCCAGCGCGATGCCGCCGTGCGGCGGCGGGCCGTACGCGAAGGCGTCGAGCAGGAAGCCGAACTTGTCCTTGGCCTCCTCGTCGGTGATGCCGAGCAGGGTGAACACCCGCTTCTGCACGTCGCCGCGGTGGATACGGATCGAGCCGCCGCCGATCTCGTTGCCGTTGCAGACGATGTCGTACGCGTACGCCAGCGCCTTGTCGGGGGCCGACTCGAAGTTGTCGATCCAGTCCTCGTTCGGCGAGGTGAACGGGTGGTGCACCGCGGTCCACGCGCCCTCGACGACGCCCTCGCCGGGGATGTCGACCGGTTCGAACATCGGCGCGTCGACGACCCAGCAGAACGCCCACGCCGACTCGTCGATCAGGTTCGCCCGCTTGGCGATCTCGATGCGGGCCGCGCCGAGCAGCTCCTGCGAATGGCGGCGGGTCCCGGCGGCGAAGAACACGGCGTCGCCGGGCTTCGCGCCGACGGCGTCGGCCAGGCCGTTCAGGTGCGCCTCGGACAGGTTCTTGGCGACGGGGCCGCGGGCCTCGCCGGTCTCCGCGTCGAGCACCACGTAGGCCAGGCCGCGGGCGCCGCGCGCCTTGGCCCAGTCCTGCCAGCCGTCGAGCTCCTTGCGGGTCTGCGCGGCGCCGCCGGGCATGACCACCGCGCCGACGTACTCGGCCTGGAACACCCGGAACTCGGTGCCCGCGAAGTACTCGGTCAGCTCGGTCAGCTCGACCTGGTAGCGCAGGTCGGGCTTGTCGGAGCCGTACCGGTTCATCGCGTCGTGGTAGGTGATGCGCGGGATCGGCGTCGGGATCTCGTGGTTCGCGAGCTCGCGCCACAGCGAGCCGACGATCTCCTCGCCGAGGGAGATGACGTCGTCCTGGGTCACGAACGACATCTCGATGTCGAGCTGGGTGAACTCGGGCTGCCGGTCGGCGCGGAAGTCCTCGTCGCGGTAGCAGCGCGCGATCTGGTAGTAGCGCTCCATGCCGGCGACCATCAGCAGCTGCTTGAACAGCTGCGGCGACTGCGGCAGCGCGTACCACGCGCCGGGCTGCAGCCGGACCGGGACCAGGAAGTCGCGCGCGCCCTCGGGCGTGGACCGGGTCAGCGTCGGGGTCTCGATCTCCAGGAAGTCGCGCGCGCCGAGCACCTCGCGGGCGATGGCGTTGGCCCGCGAGCGCAGCCGGATCGCCTTGGCCTGGTTGGCGCGGCGCAGGTCCAGGTAGCGGTGGCGCAGGCGCGCCTCCTCGCCGACGGTGACGTGCTCGTCGATCGGGAACGGCAGCGGCGCGGCCTCCGACAGCACGGTCAGGTCGGTGACGGTGACCTCGATCGCGCCGGTCGGCAGCTCGGGGTTCTCGTTGCCCTCGGGCCGCTGCCCCACGGTGCCGGTGACCTTGACGCAGTACTCGTTGCGCAGCGCGTGCGCCTGGGCCTCGTCACGGAACACGATCTGCACGATGCCCGAGGCGTCGCGCAGGTCGATGAAGGTCACTCCGCCGTGATCACGTCGCCGGGCCACCCAGCCGGCGAGGGTGACGCTCTGGCCGGCGTGCTCGGCACGCAGACTGCCAGCGGTGTGGGTACGGATCACGATGCTCTCCTCGGACTGCGGAAACACGCCGCCATGAGTGCGGGCGACGCCAGAGGTCATTCTCGCATGTGCCCGGGTCCGCCCCGTCGTGAGCGCTGCCTACCTGAAATCAGCCTCAAACACGGCCGAAGAAGGGCTTAGCGAGCTTTGTCCCCGGCCAGGCCGACCTGAGGCTCATTCACATGACGTCCGCGCTCCGTGCCCCCGTCCGGCGTGCCGCCTCTCACGCGGCACGCCGCGGGGGCCGGGGCGCGCCGTCACCGGACGGTGGTGACCTCCGAGTAGGGCCGCCCCTCCCACCAGATCGCGTCCACGATGATCTGGTCGGACGCCCGGTGGAACTGCACCACGACCCGCTCCGGATCGGGCTGCGAGGTGGCCACCTGGTAGTCGCCGCGCGGGGTGGCCGACACCAGGTAGACCCGCTCGTTCGCCATCCGGATCACCGCGGTGCCGCCCGCGGTCGGGAAGCTGCGCAGGTACGACCGCGAGCCGTCGGATTCGGTGAACACCTGCCAGCCGTCGACCGTCATGGCCGGTGACGGCTGCGCCGGCGGCTTGGCGGCCGGGCTCGGCGACGTGCGCGCCGGGGCGGGCGAGACCAGGGTCGCCGATGGCTGCGGGGACGACGACGGCACCGGGGGCAGCGTCACCGTGGGCACCGGACGCGACGGCGTGACCAGCGGCTCGGGCAGTCGCGGGGGCAGCGCCTCCAGGCGCAGCGGCACCGGCTCGGGCACCGCCGTGGCCAGCACGGGGCCCAGCCCCACCCACACCACGGCGGCCGACGCGGCGGTCACCACGAACCAGCCGCCGACGTACGCCAACGACCTCGCGCGAAACGGCCACCCCGAACCCATCCCGCTATCTAACAGCTTCCGATACGGTGCCAGCCATGCCCCTCGTACTCGTCGTGGAGGACGACCCCGCCATTCGCGACGCGCTCGGCAACGCCCTGACCGTCGCCGGATACGCCGTGCAGACGGTCGGCACGGCGCTGCAAGGACTGAAGTCGCTCACCAGCGAACGCAGCGAGCGACCCGACCTGGTCATCCTCGACCTCGGACTGCCCGATCTGGACGGAGCCGACGCCCTGCGCATGATGCGGGCCGTCAGTGACGTGCCGGTCATCGTGGCCACCGCCCGCCGCGGCGAGCACGACGCGATCCGCCTGCTCAACTCCGGCGCCGACGACTACATGACCAAGCCGTTCTCCGCCGCGCACGTGACCGCCCGGGTGGCCGCGGTGCTGCGCCGGACCCAGCCGCGTTTCGAAGCCTCGGACACGGTGGTCGAGATCGGGCCGCTGCGCATGGACGAGAGCACCCGCCTGGTGACCCTGGACGGCTCCCCGCTCACCCTGACCCGCAAGGAGTACGACGTGCTGGCATACCTCGCGGCCCGGGTGGGCCGGGTGGTGACCCGCCGCGAGCTGTTCACGGAGGTGTGGCAGCAGCCCTTCGTCGGCGCCGACCAGACCCTGGACGTGCACCTGTCCTGGCTGCGGCGCAAGCTCGGCGAGACCGCGGCTCAGCCGCGCATGCTGCGTACCATCCGCGGCGTCGGCGTCATGCTGGTGCCGCCGTCATGAGGGCGATGCTGGCCCGCGGCGCGCTGGCCGTCACATCGATGGTGGCGCTGGCCTTCCTCGTGCCGCTGGCGCTGGTCACCAAGCAGATCGCCGAGGACCGCGCGCTGCTCGACGCCCGCCAGCAGGCCGCCGCCGTGGTCACCGCGCTGGCCGTGTCGAGCGACCCGGCGGTGCTGAGCCGGGCCATGGCGGCCACCGCCGACGGCCCGCGCCAGCGGCTGGCCGTGCACCTGTCCAGCGGGGTGTCGCTGGGCGCGAGCCGGGCCGAGATGGCCGACGTCAAGCTCGCCGCCGACCGGGGCGGCTCGATGACCGCGCCGGTCGCGGACGGGCTGGTGTACCTGCAGCCGGCCGCGCTCGACGGCGGCCGCAACGCCGTCGTCGAGGTGTTCGTGCCCGAGGCCGACCTGTCCCGGGGCGTGGCCACCGCCTGGTGGTCCATGGGCGCGCTGGCCGCGCTGCTGGTCGCGGTGTCGGTGGCGCTGGCCGACCGGCTCGGCTGGCGGGTGGTCGGCGCGACCCGGCAGCTGGCCCGTGCCTCCCGCGCGGTCGGCTCCGGCGATCTGACCGTACGCGTGCACCCGGCCGGCCCGCCCGACCTGGTCGAGGTCGGCGAGGCCTTCAACGCCATGGCCGACCGGCTCAACGCGGTCATCGACGCCGAACGCGAACGCGCCGCCGACCTGTCGCACCGGCTGCGCACGCCGCTGACCGCGCTGCGCCTGGACACCGACGCGCTGCCGCCCGGCCCGGAGAGCGACCGCATGCGCCAGGCCGTCGAGGCCCTCGACGCCGAGATCGACGCGATCATCGCCGGCGCCCGGCGCACCGCCGCCGAACGCGCCGCCGAGGAGACGGACCTGGTCGACGTCGTCGCCGACCGGTTGGCGTTCTGGGCGGTGCTGGCCGAGGACCACGGCCGGCCCTGGGAGGTCGTCGGCGCGGACTCCCCGGTCTGGCTGCCGGTCCCCCGCTCCGACGCCATCGGCGCGGTCGACGCCCTGATCGGCAACATCTTCCGGCACACCCCGCACGGCACCGCGTTCCGCGTCACCGTCACCCCCGACGCGATGGTGGTCGAGGACGCGGGCCCCGGCATCGCCGACGCCGACGCGGCCCTGCAGCGCGGCGTCAGCGGCGGCGGCTCCACCGGCCTGGGCCTCGACATCGTCTGCCAACTGGCCCGCCAAGCCGGCGGCAGCGTAGCCGTCGACCACGGCGACCTCGGCGGAGCCCGCATCACCGTCACCCTCACCTCGCTGGCCCCCACCTCCCCCGCCCCCGCCCACGCCGCCGCCGTCCGCTTCCGCCGCGGCCAACAAGCGTGACCCCACCCCGCAAAGCAAAAGCGCCCTTCCGAAAGGAAGGGCACCTTCACATCGTTATACGTAGAGGAAGGGCACCTTCTTAACGGCAGAGGGTGCCCGGGCTGGGATGACGTCAGCGCGATCCAGCCAGGGCCTCCGCGGCGGCCTGGCCGCAGACGGCTGCTGCGCCGTACGTCGCCAGGTGCACCGCACCGATCGGCTCTCCCGCCGCCACGCCCATCTCGACCACGACCGTCTCCGGCCGCGCCGCCACGACGGCCTCGATCAGCCGCGCCAGCCACGGGTGCCGGTGCGGGTCGCGGCAGACCAGCACCGGAATGCGCCCCTGCGCCCCGGCGAGCACGTCGACGACGCCCGCACTCTCGTCCAGCCGCACGACCGTCGTATCGGGCCGCAGCTCCTTCAGCGGCGCGCCCACGCCCCACGGCGTACGCGCCTCGATGGCCAGGTTGGTGGCCACCCCGAACTCGACCACGTGCGCGGGACCGGCCAGCGGCAGCGTGCCCGCGCCGGTGACGCGCAGCGCGCGCCGGGCCGCGGCCAGGCCGACCTCGGGCCGATCCGCGGCGTGCCACTGGGCGGCCGCGGCGGCACGTGCACCACGCAGGGCCGCGCTCTCGGCGGCGAACGTCGCGACCCGGGAGGCCGCCTCGGCCAGCCGGCTCTCCGGCAGCTCGCCGCCGCCGACCGCCTCGGCGATGCTGGTGCGCAGCAGTTCCACGACGGCCTCGTCGGCGCTCTCGCCGCCGACGCAGATGGCGTCCGCGCCACCGGCGATGGCGAGCGCGGCCGCCCCGCCCAGGCCGTAGCGCTGCGACACCGACGCCATCTCGATGCCGTCGGTGACCACCAGGCCCTTGAAGCCGAGCTGCTCGCGCAGCAGGTCGATGAGCACCGAGCGGCTCATGGTCGCCGGGCGCTCCGGGTCCAGCGCGGGCACCAGCAGGTGCGCGGTCATGATCGACCGGACCCCGGCGTCGATGGCGGCGGTGAACGGCGGCAGCTCGACCTGGCCGAGCCGGGCGGCGTCGACCTCGATGATCGGCAGGCCGTGGTGGGAGTCGACGCCGGTGTCGCCGTGGCCGGGGAAGTGCTTGGCGCAGGCGGCCACGCCGGTGGACTGCAGGCCGCGGATCCAGGCCGCGGTGTGCCGGGCCACCAGGTCCGGGTCGCCGCCGAAGGAGCGTACGCCGATGACCGGGTTGGCCGGGTTGTTGTTCACGTCCGCGGCGGGCGCGTAGTCCAGGGTGATCCCGGCCGCGGCGAGCTGCGCGCCGATGTCGGCGGCGACGGCCTCGGTCAGCGCCGGGTCGTCCACGGCGCCGAGGGCGTGGTTGCCGGGCCGGCGGCTGCCGTGCTCCACGTCGAGGCGGGTGACGTCGCCGGACTCCTCGTCGACGGCGATGATCACGTCGGGGTTCTCCGCGACCAGGGCCGCGTTCAGCGCCGCGACCTGGTCGAGGTCCACGATGTTGCGGGCGAACAGCACGACGCCGCCCAGGCCGTCGTTGAGGCGGCGGCGCAGCCAGTCGGGTGGCACGGTGCCGACGAAGCCGGGTTGCAGCACCGCGTCGGCCAGCCGGAGCAGACCACGATCGTGCAGGTGGGGCCGCTGTCCCGGCGCTGTGGTGGTGCCCAGCGCCGGGGACGTGCGGTGGTCTGTCGTGGTCATGCGCGTACGGCCCCCGTTTCAGAGTCGAGGACCACACACTATTACTTAAGTTTCCTAATTAAAAGTCCCCTCCACCACCGGGATGAGATCCTCCGCCGGAGGTGTCCAGTTTCCGGCCGACGCCTCGACCTGATCGCCCGATCGGATGTCCTTCACGGTGTCGGCCGCGCCCTCGGCCCCGGGGAACCAGACGTACGGGATACCCCGCCGGTCGGCGAACTTGATCTGCTTGCCGAACTTGGCCGTGCTCGGCGACACCTCGGTCGCGATGCCCCGCGCACGCAGCTGCGCCGCGATCCGGTCGCAGGACCGGCGGTCCTCCTCGGCCCCCACCGCGACCAGCACCGCGGTCGGCACCGAGCGGCTGGCCGACAGCGCGTTCTCGCCGAACAGCACCCCCAGCAGCCGGCTGACCCCGATGGACAGGCCGACACCCGGGAACCGGTCGTTGCCCGAGCTGGCCAGGTTGTCGTAGCGCCCGCCGGAGCACACCGAGCCGTAGCGCTCCAGCCCGGCCAGCGTCGTCTCGTACACGGTGCCGGTGTAGTAGTCCAGCCCGCGCGCGATCTTCAGTTCGGCCCGGCACAGCCCCGGCGAGTGCGCCGCGGCCGCCTCCACGACGGCGGCCAGCTCGGCCAGGCCCTCGTCCAGCAGCGGGTCGCTGACGCCGAGCTTGCGCACGTCGTCGACGAACGAGGCGTCGGCGGCGGAGATCTCCGCCAGCCCGAGCACCAGCCGCGCCTGCGACTCGGTCACCCCGAGCGGGGCCAGCTCCGCGGTCACCCCGGCCGGGCCGATCTTGTCGAGCTTGTCGACCACCCGCATCACCGCCTCCGGGTCCACCAGGTCCAGGCCCTGGTAGAAGCCCTGCAGCACCTTGCGGTTGTTGACCATCACGGTCGGCTTGGGGATGGGCAGCCCGGCCAGCGCGTCGCCGATGACCAGCGGCAGCTCGGCCTCGTAGTGCGCGGGCAGCGTGTCCCGGTCCACGATGTCGATGTCGGCCTGCAGGAACTCGCGGTAGCGGCCCACCTGCGGCCGCTCACCCCGCCAGGCCTTCTGGATCTGGTATCGCCGGAACGGGAAGTGCAGCTTGCCGGCGTTCTCCAGCACGAAGCGGGCGAACGGCACGGTCAGGTCGAAGTGCAGGCCGAGGCTCGCGTCGGAGGCGTCGCTGCTGTCGGCCTGCAGGCGGCGCAGCACGTACACCTCCTTGGAGGTCTCGCCCTTGCGCAGCAGCTGGTCGAGCGGCTCGACGGCGCGCGTCTCCAGTGACGCGAAACCGTACAGCTCGAAGGTGCGGCGGATGTGGTCGAGGAAACGCTGCTCGATGATGCGCTGCGCGGGCAGCCACTCCGGGAAGCCGGACAGCGGCGTGGGCTTGCTCATGGGTAGATCACTCCAGGAAGGAAGAAGTCTGGATCAGAAGCCCCGGCGGGGCGCGTCGCCGACGCTCAGCAGCTCGCGCAGGAACGGGTTGCGCGCGCGCTCGCGGCCGATGGTCGTCGACGGCCCGTGACCGGGGAGCACCACGGTCTCGTCGGCCAGGGTCAGCACCTTGTCGCGCAGGCTCTCGGTCATGCGCGCCATGCTGCCGCCCGGCAGGTCGGTGCGGCCGATGCTGTCGCGGAAGAGCACGTCGCCGGTGAAGCAGAGCGGCTCGCCCTCCCGGCCAGGCATCCGGAACATCACCGACCCGCCGGTATGGCCCGGCGCATGGTCCACGGTGATCTCCAACCCGGCGAGGCTGAGCACGGCTCCGTCGGTCAGCTCGGCGACGTCGTCGGGCTCGGCGTACGGCAGCCGCCCGCCGAACATGGCGCTCAGGTCCACCGACAGCGCCTTGGCCGGGTCGGCCAGCAGTTCCCGGTCGGCCGGATGGATCCAGGCGGTGATGCCCCGGGCTCCGCACACGGGCGTGACGGAGAAGGTGTGGTCCAGATGCCCGTGGGTGAGCACGACGGCCGCCGGCCGCAGCCGGTGCTCGGCCAGCACCGCGTCGAGGTGGTCCATGACCCCGATGCCCGGGTCGATCACCACGCACTGCTCGCCGGGAGCGCTGGCGACCACATAACAGTTGGTCCCGAACGCCTGCGCCGGAAAGCCCACCACAAGCACGACAAAACCCCTCTCCGCAGACTTCAGCGCCCAGCCTAGTGCTCGCGTGCGCATCGACGGCCCACGGCACGGACGTCACCGAAGGCGATCATCCATCACAGAACCAGGACGGGCATACGTGTTTCTCAGCGTTTACCCGTACACTCGCTCGGACGTGTGGCGCGGCCCACGCCCGGCCGAAAGGGCGGGCGCGGCGCGTGATGCGACACCAAACCCCTAACGTGATAAAGGTGACACAGCGGACATGCTTCGCTGCGGTCAATGGTGACAGGAGGAGCTCGGGTGGCTTCCAGCAATACCCGACAGCGCAAGCTGGCCCGCGCCAAGGTCGACCGGCAGATGGTGCGCCGGGCCGACCAGGAGCGCCGCTCGCGCCAGCTCAAGGCGGTCTTCGGCGGTGTGTTCGCGCTCGTTCTCGTCGGCGTGCTCGGGGCGTGGAGCCTCGGCGCCTTCGACGCGAAGCCGACCGAGACGGTCGCCGAGACCTGCGCCTGGAGCCCGCTCGACCTGGCGGGCAACCCGTCCCTCAAGGACGCGGGCAAGCCGGCCACGAACGGCATGCCGACCTCGGGCACGTCCGCGATGACCATCGCGTTCGCCGGCGGCAACGTCGTGGCCGACCTCGACCGCACCGCATCCCCGTGCGGCGCGGCCAGCCTGAAGTACCTCGCCGACAGCGGCTTCTACAACGACACCAAGTGCCACGCGCTGACCCACACCGAGGGCGACTTCGCGCTGGCCTGCGGTGACCCGTCGGGCACCGGCAACGGCGGCGCGGCGTACTCCTGGTGGATGGAGAACCCGCCGGCCGTCGAGGCGCCGAGCGCGGCCCCGTCGACCACCAGCAGCGCGGCGGCCTCCGCGTCGCCGAGCCCCGCCGCCGCGACCGCGGTCCGCTACCCGGCCGGCACCGTGGCCATGACGCCGAACCTCAACGGCAGCCAGTTCGTGATCTTCTACCAGGACTCGACGACCGAGACCGCGTACTCGATCGTCGGCAAGGTGACCGGCTCCGGCCTCGACGTCATCAAGAAGATCGCGCAGGCGGGCACCACCGCGAACGAGGCGGGCGAGGACGTCAAGCCCAAGCAGGACGTCGTCATCAAGACGCTGACGGTGGTCGACAACACCGCCCCGGCGCCGTCCACCCCGGCCAGCCCGTCCGCTCCGGCCAGCCCGGCTCCGTCCGGCGCGGCCACCTCACCCAAGCCGTCGGCCTCGACCGCCAGTTGATCAGTAGTAAGCAGGAGGACAGACCCGTGAGTTCCACGATCCAGCGCCAGCGCGCGGCAGCCCGCGCGCGGCTCGAGCGCCAGATGGGCGAGCGGCTGGAAGAGGCCCGCAAGCGCAAGCAGCGCAACGCCGTGCTCGGCGCGGCGGTGGCCCTGCTGCTCGTCATCGGCGGCACGATCTGGCTGATGCGGACGGTCGGCGGCGACGACCCCCAGACGCCGGCCGCCGCCCCACTGCCGGAGGGCCAGGTGTGCACCTGGACGCCCGAGGACGCCAAGGCCAACAAGAACCTGAAGGACGTCGGCACGCCGCCGACCGAGGCCTCCAGCAAGGGCACGCAGACCATGACGATCACCACCAACTCGGGTGTGATCGAGGTCGCCGTGAACACGGCCAAGGCCCCGTGCACCGCCGCCGCGTTCACCTACCTGGCGAGCAAGAACTTCTTCGACAACACCAAGTGCCACCGCCTCACCACCGAGGGCATCAAGGTGCTGCAGTGCGGCGACCCGTCCGCCACCGGCATGGGCGGCCCCAGCTTCAAGATGGCCGAGGAGAACCTGCCCAACGTCACCGACCAGGCCACCGCCTACCCGGCCGGCACGGTCGCCATCGCCAACACCGGCCAGCCGGGCAGCAGCGGCAGCCAGTTCTTCCTGGTCTACGGCCCGACGACGCTGGACTCGAACTACACGGTGCTTGGCAAGATCACCAAGGGCCTCGACGTCGTGGAGAAGATCGGCGCCGCCGGCGCGGTCGACAAGGACGGCAAGGCCACCCCCGACGGTGCGCCGAAGAAGCCGGTCACCATCACCTCGCTGAAGATCACCCCGGCCGAGAGCTGATCGCGGGTACGGCAGAGCGGAGCGGGGCGGGACCTGAGGGTCCC
>NZ_JBHTAC010000074.1:0-22326 GCF_042663325.1 Catellatospora aurea | reverse complement strand
TGCTGCGCCAGCTCGCCGCCGACCACGGCGTGGACCTGGGCAAGGTCAGCGGCACCGGGGTCGGCGGCCGCATCCGCAAGCAGGATGTGCTGGACGCGGCGGAGAAGGCCAAGGCTCCGGCCGCCGCGCCCGCCGCTGCCGCCCCCGCCGCGGCTGCCGCTCCGGCTCCGGCCGCCAAGGCCGCGCCCAGCCCGCTGCGGGGCCGCACCGAGAAGCTGTCGCGGCTGCGTACCACCATCGCCAAGCGCATGGTGGAGTCGCTGCAGGTCTCGGCGCAGCTCACCACCGTGGTCGAGGTCGACGTCACCAAGATCGCGAAGCTGCGCCAGCAGGCCAAGGGCGACTTCCTCGCCAAGAACGGCGTGAAGCTGTCCTTCCTGCCGTTCTTCGCGCTGGCGGCGGTCGAGGCGCTGCGGGTGCACCCGAACGTGAACGCGTCGATGGACCTGGAGGCCGGCACGGTCACCTACCACGACGCCGAGCACCTGGGCATGGCCGTGGACACCGACAAGGGCCTCATCGTCCCGGTGATCCGCAACGCCGGCGACCTGAACCTGGCGGGCCTGGCCCGCCGGATCGCCGACGTGGCCGAGCGCACCCGCTCGAACAAGATCCTGCCGGACGAGCTGTCGGGCGGCACCTTCACGCTGACCAACACCGGCAGCCGGGGCGCCCTGTTCGACACGCCGATCATCAACCAGCCGCAGGTCGCCATCCTCGGCACCGGCGCGGTCGTCAAGCGGGCCGTGGTCGTCGACGACCCGGCGCTGGGCGAGCTGATCGTGCCGCGGTACATGGTCTACCTGGCCCTGTCCTACGACCACCGCCTGGTCGACGGCTCCGACGCCGCGCGTTTCCTGGGCACGGTCAAGGAGCGCCTGGAGACGGGCAACTTCGAGGGCGAACTGGGGCTCTGAGCCCGGGTTCGACGAATGCGTGAAGGGCGGTCGGCGTGAGCCGACCGCCCTTTCGCCTGCGGCCGTCCCTGCTGGACGGAGTCGCTACTGTGGCCGAATGCCCGTCATCGTCACCCGTGACCTGTCGGTGGAGCTCGGTGGCGGCACCGTGCTGGACCGCGTGAACCTCACCGCCGACACCGGCCAGATCGTGGCCGTGCAGGGGGTGAACGGCTGCGGCAAGTCCACCCTGCTGCGCTGCCTGAGTGGGCTGCTGCGCCCCGGCGGCGGCGAGGTGGAGGTGCTGAGCGCGGCCCCCTCCGCCGATCCCGCGTTCTGGCGGGAGGTCGGCCTGCTGGCCGAGGAGCCCGCCTGGTATCCCGGCCTGACCGTGCGCGAGCACCTCGAACTGGTCGCGCTGACGCACAGCGGGGCCGCTCCGGTCGACCGCACGCTCGACGAGTTCGAGCTCACCGCTCGCGCCGGCGCGAGCCCGCTGACGCTGTCGTCCGGGCAACGCCAGCGGCTGGCGCTCGCCGCGACGATGGCCCGCCCCAGCCGCCTGCTGCTGCTCGACGAGCCCGAGCAGAAGCTCGACGCCGGGTTCCGCGACCGCCTGGCCGCGATGATCCGGGCGTACGCCGACGCCGGTGGCACGGTCGTGCTGGCCACCCACGACGCGGCCCTGGTCAGCGCAATGGACGCGACCAGCCTGCGCATGCGCGACGGCCGGCTCGCCCGGCCCGGCCCGGTGCCCGCATGATCGCCCGCACCGCCCGGCCCGGTGGCCACCTGACCGCCGCCCGGCCCGGCTCCTCGGCCGCATGACCACCATCCGCACGACCCCGCGCCAGGCCGACGGCACCACCGGCACGTCGGCGAGCGGGCCTGCCACGGCCCGCGCCGCGCGGGCGATGCTCAGCTCCCCCGGCCGGCGGCCCGCCGACCGCCACTGGTCCGACCGCTACCTGCCCTTCGCCGGTTTCGGCGTCGGCGGCGCGCTGCTGTTCGGCCCGTTCCAGCGCCTGCTGGGCGACCTGTCGACGCCGCTCCCGCCCGCCCCGCCGGTGACCGCGCTGGTCGGGCTCGCGCTCGTGGCGGCGGTCCTGGCCGGGCTGGTGCAGGCCGCCGCCGTCGCGGGTCCGGTGCTGCTGACCCCCGCGGACGCGCGCTGGCTGCTGCTGTCGCCGCTGGACCGGCGCGCGGTGCTCACGCCCGCCGCGCTGCGCGCCGCCGCGGCCGCGCTGGTCGTCGGCGCGGTGCTCGGCGGCGCGACGCTGTCACTGCTCGGCATTCCCGATCACGGGGCGCTGCGGCTGGCCGCGGTCGTCGTGTCCGGCGGTTCGGCCGCGCTGGCCGGTGTCGGCCTGGCCGCACTGGCGCAACGGTGCGACCGGGCCGCGCCGTGGTTGCGCCGGATCGCGGGCGGTGCGGCGGCGCTCGCCCTGCTCACCGGCGCGACGATAGCCGCGGCCGGTGGCTCGGTGCGCCCGCTGCCCACCGTCGCGCTGTCGGGAGCGCTCGCCACGGCCGGGGCCGGTGCGCTCTGCGCGCTGGTGACGGCGGTCGCGGTGTGGCGCAGCCTCGCGACGTTCCCCGCGCGGCCGGTGCTGGACGCGGCGGCCCGGCTGAGCGCCGCGGGTGATGCGGTCGTCGCGCTGGAGCCGTCGTTCCTGTCCCGCGTGGCGGAGAACGCGTACTGGCGCGAGCGCCGGCCGCCGTCGGCACCGTGGCCTGCCTGGCCGGGCCCGCTGGTGCTGGCCTGGCTGGACTGGCGCGGACTGCGCCGCCGCCCGGCCCGGCTCGCCGCGCTCGCGTTGAGCACGCTGGTGCCCGTCCTGCTGGCCACCGTGTGGCCGGACCGCCCGCTGCTGTTCGCCGTCGCCGTGCTGGTCCTCGGCCTGGCCGCGGCGAGCGCCGGGGCGGGCGGCGTACGCCGCGAGACCGGCAGCCCCGCCCTGCGCCGCCTGTTCGGTGTCGCCGAGCTGCCCACCGACGCGGCGCGGCTGGCACTGCCCGCGCTGCTCGCCGGGGCCTGGCTCACCGGCGCGCTGGGCCTGCTGGAGCTGGCCGGGGTGCTGCCGGGCGCAGGCTGGGTGTGGCTCGGCCCGGCCGCGGCCGGGGTGCCGGCGGTCGCCGCGCTGCGGATGGCGCGCCGCGGCCACATCGACCACGCGTCCGCGCCCGTGGTGATGCCGATGACCGGTTCCCGGATTCCGGTCGGCTGGCTCACCTGGAGCCTGTCCGGGCTGGACGTGGCCGTGCCGGGCCTGCTTCCGCTGCTGCTGGCCCTGTCCGGTCCGGCCGCCGCCCCCGGCCCGGCCGCCGCCGCGCAGGCGGCGCTGTCCGCCCTGATCCTGTCCGGACACCTGTGGCGCCGCCGCCGAGCGGACCGCCTTCCTCGTCGATCATGAAGTTAGGCCGGTGAAACGCCGTCGAGCCGTGCCTTAAGTTCATGATCAACGAGGGTGGGGCTGGAGGCACATCAGAGCGAGCCCCCGCGGGCCGCGGTGGTAGAACTGACCGCCGAGCAGAACGCCCGCATCGATGCGGAGCTGGCAAGCCGCTTCGAGGAGCTGCGCCAGGCGGTGTCGGCACGCTGAGCCCGCGCCGCGATCGGGCATGATTGTCGTATGCAGATCGTGGTGGCGGGAGCCTCGGGCTTCCTGGGCCGGCCCCTGGTGTCGACCCTGCGCTCGTCGGGTCACGAAGTCGTCCAGCTCGTACGCCGTCCCGCGGCGGACGCCTCGGAGCGGCAGTGGGACCCGGCGGAGCCGATCCGGCTGCCCGAGGGCACCGACGCGGTGGTGAACCTGTGCGGGGTCGGCGTGAGCGACCGCCGCTGGACCGAGGACTACCAGGCGCTGATCCTGTCCAGCCGGGTCGTGCCGACCGCGACGCTGGCCCGCGCGGTCGCCGCGCAGCGTGTCCCGATCCTGGTCAACGCCTCCGGGGTGGGCTACTACGGCGACACCGGCGACCGTGAGGTGACCGAGCTGTCCCCCGCCGGTGACGACTTCCTGGCCGGGGTCTCCAAGCACTGGGAGCAGGCGACCGCGCCCGCCGCGGCCGCGGGTGCCCGGGTGTCGCTGCTGCGCACCGGCTACCCGCTGCACCGCGACGGCGGCTTCCTCAAGGCGCAGCTGGTGCCGTTCAAGATGGGCATCGGCGGCCGGCTGGGCAACGGGCGGCAGTGGGTGCCGTGGATCTCGCTGTTCGACTGGCTGGCCGCGACGCAGTTCATCCTGGACAACGACCAGGTCGAAGGCCCGGTGAACATGGTCGGCCCGGCCCCGGTCACCAACGCCCAGTTCACCAAGGCGTTCGGCGCGGAGCTGCACCGTCCCACGGTGATGCCGATCCCCAAGGCCGCCCTGAAGATCCTCTACGGCGAGTTCGGCAACGAGGCGTACCGCAGCCTGCGGGCCATGCCCGGAGCACTGACCGCGGCCGGCTTCCCGTTCCGCCACCGCACCGTCACCCAGGCCCTGCACGCCGCCCTCACCGACCCCATCCCCGCCTGACCCCGTCGGACCGGGGCGGGCACCCCGGTCCGACGAGTCAGGTCAGGGGGTCAGCACTGGCCGTCGGCGATGACGTAGTGGTTGGGGCCGGTCTGCTTGAGGGTGTGGGTGTAGAAGGTGTTGTAGAGGCCCATGTTCTGGTTCGAGCCGTTGGCGTAGGTGTAGCCGAGCGAGTGATACGCCCGCCCCGCCGCGACCTGCGCGTAGTTGCTGGCGGTGAAGCAGGCCGCCGTCGCCGCCGTGGTCGCCGGCACGGCCGCCGACTGCGCCCCCTCGACACCGGACGAGTTCACCGCGCTGACCGTGTAGCTGTACGCGGTGGACGCCGCCAGACCCGTGTTCGTGTACGACGTCGCGCTGACCGGGGACGACGTGACCTTCACGCCGCCGCGGTACACGTGGTAGCCGGTCGCCCCGGAGACCGCCGACCAGGACAGCGAGACGCTGGTGTCGGTGACCGAGGTGACGGTGAGACCGGTGGGCGCGGCGGGGCCGGGCGGCGGGGTGGCCGCGGTCGTCGCCGAGACCGCGCCGGACGCGCTTCCCTCGCCCGCCGCGTTCACGGCGCGCACGGTGTAGCTGTACGTGGTGGACGCGGTCAGGCCGCCGTCGGTGTAGGACGTCCCGGTGACCGGCGATGACGTGACCTTCGTGCCGCCCCGGTAGACGTGGTAGCCGGTCGCGCCGGAGACCGCCGTCCAGGACAGCGAGACGCTGACGTTCGTGGTGCCCGTGACGGCCAGACCGGTGGGCGCGCCCGGCGGCGTGCTCACGGTGCTGTCGAGGCCGAAGTACACCGCGTCGCGGTACGCCGAGCAGATGGTGTCGAGGAAGTACGACGTCGCGGTGCCGCACTGGTCGGCGCCGCTGCCCGGGTCGACCGGGGTGCCGTGGCCCATGCCCGCGATCTTGTAGAGCCGCACCACGTCACCGCCGTACGTCTCCAGCGTCGTGCTCGCGGGCAGGCTCGTGGTGCCGGTGGGGGTCTGCGAGACGCCGTGCACGTTCGTCCACTGGGTCATCAGCTCGGTGCCGTTGGCAGGCACGACTGTCGAGTCGGACTGCCCCTGCCAGATCGCGACCCTCGGCCACGGGCCGGCGTAGCCGCTGTAGGCGTTGCGGACCAGGTTGCCCCACTGCTGCGGGGTCTTGCTCTGGGCCGCGGACTGGCAGGCGGTGCCGCAGTTGTACGGGATACCCGCGATCACCGAGCCGGCCTTGAACACGTCCGGGTAGGTCGCGAGCATCACCGCGCTCATCGCGCCGCCCGCGGACAGGCCGGACACGTACACGCGGCTCGCGTCCGCGCCCAGGTTGGCGACCGCGTGGTCGACCATCTGCTTGACCGACAGCGCCTCGCCCTGCCCGCGCGCGATGTCACCGGCCTGGAACCAGTTGAAGCAGCTCAGCGAGTTGTTGGCGGACTTCTGCTCGGCCACGATGAGGCCGAAGCCCCACAGGTCGGCGTACTTGCGCCAGCCCGAGTTGGTGAAGTAGCCGGAGGCGTTCTGGGTGCAGCCGTGCAGGAGTACCACCACGGGGCGACCCGCGGGCAGGTTGTCGGGGCGGTAGCTGTACATGGTGAGGTTGCCGGGGTTGCTGCCGAACGAGCTGACCTGGGTCAGCGTCGCGGCCTGGGCGGGGGCGGCCGCGACGGCCACCCCGGCGAGTCCGGTCAGGACGGCGAGCGCCGCGCGGAGCAACCGCGGGGCGGAGGGTCTGGGCATGGCGGGCTCCTCGATAGTGATCCGTGTCACTCCCCTGTGGAGCCGCACGCTACGGTCCGCGGCAACACTCCCGACATGTCCACGAAACACACATTGCTCGCCCCCGCTATGGCGGCGGCGGGTAAATGCCTTCCCTGCGCGCAGGCCGCGGCACGATCCGGCCGCCGCGCAACCCGCCCGCCCGCCACAGCCCGCCCGCGGCCGTGTCCGCTCGCGCGCCCGACGTCCGCCGCCCGAAGTCCGCCGCAGGCCGGCGACAGCCGACGTGGGCGGGCGACGGTCACCCGGTCGCGACGGCGACGCCCGGGACTCGGTCGAGTGCCCAGGCCGTCGGCAGGGCGGCAAGGGTGGCGATGAGGTCCGAGGTCGCCTCGGGCGAGCCGGCCGCCTCGGCCATGCACAACTGGCGGCGTACCCCCGTGGTCTCGGCGCTGTGCGCCAGCGCGGCGGCGACCTCGCCGGGCGGGCCGACCGGCTGGACGCGCAGCAGGTGCTCGACGTGGGCGTCCAGGTCGCGAGCCCGTGGCGCGCCGCCGACCGGGACCGCGGCGCGGATGCCCGCGAGCCAGCGGGGCAGGTTGGCGCGCAGCTCGCGCTCGCCGTCGGCGCGGGTCGCGCAGGGGTACGCCAGCCGCACCCGCGCGTGCTCCGCGGCGCCCGGGTCGTGCCCGTGCGCGGACGCGGCCTGCGCCCACCGGTCCACCAGCCCCGCCACCTCGGCGTCGTCGGCGTGCACGCCGAGCAGCAGCGGCAGGCCGCGCCGCCCGGCCAGGTCCGCGGTCTCCCCCGAGGTCACCGCGACCCGCACCGGCACGGGTGTCGCGGGCCTGGGCACCACGGCCAGCGGCCCGAAATGATGGAACTCCCCGCGCGCTCGCACCTCGGGCGTGCCCGAGAGCCAGCGCAGCAGCACGTCGAGGGACTCGGCGAAACCGCGGCGGTAGTGGTCCATGCCGCGGCCGAGGATCTCGATCTCCTGCCACGGGCCGCCGCGCGCCACGCCGAGCTGGAACCGGTCCCCGGCCAGCGCGTGCAGCAGGGCCGCCTCCTCGCCGAGCACGACGGGATGCCGCGAGCCGAGCACGCAGGCGGCGGTGCCGACGGTGATCCGCCGGGTGCCGGCCAGGATGTGCCCCGCCAGCACGGTCGCCGACGGACACTGCCCGTACTCGACGAAGTGGTGCTCGGCCAGCCAGACCCCGCGCATTCCGGCCTGCTCGGCGGCGCGCGCGTGGGCCACCGCCACGGCCGGACCGAAGGCGCTGGTCAGGAAGATGTCCACGGTCGCTCCCGTCATTCGATCGAATCAGCCCAGCTCACAGCGGCTCACGCGTTAAGAAGGGCACCTTCTATAACGCGGAGCGTTAAGAAGGGCACCTTCTATAACGCGGAGCGTTAAGAAGGTGCCCTTCTTTTCCCTCACGACTCAGCAGTCGCGGAGTTCGGGGGACTGGTTGCGGAGCTGGGCTACCGGGGAGATGAACTCCTGGTAGGTGTCGCCACCGACGGCCGACAGGGCGAACGCGGCGACGCGGTGGCAGTTCTGGAAGGCGAGCTTGATGCCGAAGTGGCGCTCCAGGCCACCCCGGATCGCGTCGCTGGCCAGGGCGCGCAGCAGCTCGCCGCGCTCGGCCTCGCTCGGCGGCGGCGTGCCGTGCTCGCCGAACTCCGCGCCGGGCTCGTCGGCCAGGCGCTGCGCGGCGGCGCTGACCACGGTCCAGGCGTACGGCAGGGACTGGCGCACGCAGTCGACGAACTCGGCGTCGTCGACCTGCCCGGCCTCGGCCCGCTCCAGCAGCGCCACGGGGACGTCCAGGGACATGATGTTCTCCTTCGTTCGGGACGGCGGTGCCGTCAGTGGTGTCGTGCCAGCTCGAGCCGCTGCGGCCCGAGCACGAACGCGGGGTCGACCTGGGCGGCGAGGTCCTCGCCGCTGCGGGCGTTGCCCCAGGCCTGCGCGTTGCGCAGGTGGAACTCGACGGCCTGGGCCGTGTAGCGCGGCCAGTCCTTACCAACACCATCCACAGTGGACCGGATCCTGTCCAGTGCGGCACGGTTGGCCTGCTCCAGCTCGTTGATCGGCTGCGGGGCGCCGCGCTCGGCGGCGCGCACGAATCGAGAACGGCTGATCCAGGTGAGCAGGTCGTCGCCGACGTGCTCGCGCAGGAACGCGACGTCCGACTCGTCGTCGATCTTGTTGCCGATCACGTGCACCCGCACCCCGAAGTCGCGGGCGTAGCCGATGTACTGCCGGTACACCCCCACGCTGCGCAGGGTCGGCTCGCACACCAGGAAGGTGGCGTCGAATCGGGTGAACAGGCCGGAGGCGAAGCTGTCCGCACCGGCCGTCATGTCCACCACGACGTACTCCCCCGGCCCGTCGACCAGGTGGTTGAGCAGCAGCTCGACCGCGCCGACCTTGGAGTGGTAGCAGGCCACGCCCAGGTCCTCGGTGGCGAACGGCCCGGTCACGGCCAGCCGCACTCCACCGACCGGGCGCACCAGCGCGTCGTAGATCGGATTGCTGCCGCCCACCCGCAGCAGCCGGGAGCCCTCCCCCGGCGGGGTGGTCTTGACCATGGCGGCGGCCGAGGAGATCCGCGGATTGTCGCCGCGCAGGTATTCCTTGATCTTGTCCAGGTGATCACCGAGCGACGGGAGCAGGACGGCCTCGTCCTCGCTGATCCCGAGCGCCGTCGCCAGGTGCTGATTGATGTCGGCGTCGATGGCCAGCAGGGCCGCGGGTGTTGTCGCCGCCGCGAGATGCCTGGCCACCAGCGCCGCAAGGGTGGTCTTACCGCTACCGCCCTTGCCGACGAATGCCATCTTCATACTGCTATTGATAGTCATTTTCAATAGGCCGGTCAATCACCCCGCGTATCCCGCGCGTGTCGCCCCGTGACCCCCGTTCGGGGCGGTGTGACGCCGTCCGGCGGCCGGTGGAGCGGGCACGGCTCGCTGATAAACTGCGCCGAGTGTCGATCGCCTCGCCTGCCGCCCCGCTGAGCCCCGCCGACGACCCGGTCGTGGACACGCCGGAGCAGGCGACGGCCGCCGTGCGGACCCGCCGCCGACGCGCCGACCTGCTGGTCGCGGCCACCGCACTGGTTCTGGCGGTATGGGTCACCGGCGCGCTCTGGTCCGACCCGGCCCACCGCGCCAGCGGCGTCAACTCCGGTGACCAGGCGTTCTTCGAGTGGCTGCTGTCGTACGGCGCGTACGCGCTGACCCACGGCGCCGACCCGCTCTTCACCCACCTGCTCAACGTGCCGGACGGGGTGAACCTGGCGGTCAACACCTCGATCTCGGTGTACGCCTTCGTCTTCGCCCCGCTGACCATCCTGGCCGGCCCGGCGCTGACGTTCCTGGTCATCCTCACCCTGAACCTGGCCGGCACCGCGTACGCCTGGTACTGGCTGTTCTCCCGGCACCTGGGCGCGAACCGGATCGGCGCGGCCGTCGGCGGCCTGTTCTGCGGCTTCGCCCCGGCGATGATCTCCCACGCGAACGCCCACCTGAACTGGACCGCGCAGTGGGTGATCCCGCTGATCATCGCGCGCTGCCTGCTGCTGGTGCGCCGGGACAAGCCGGTGCGCGACGGATCGCTGCTGGGCCTGCTCATCGCGGTCTGCTTCTCCATCGCCGCCGAGGCGCTGTTCTTCACCGCGCTGGCGCTGGGTGTGTTCACGCTGGTCTGGGTGCTGTTCCGGCGGGACGAGGTGAAGGCGCTGCTGCGCCCGGTGCTGACCGGGCTGGGCAGCGGCGCGCTCGCCGCGGGAGCGCTGCTGGCGTACCCGCTGTGGCTGCACTTCGCCGGCCCGCAGCGATACCACGGCACCGGCTTCGACCCGCGCATCCACAACGAGGACCTCGCCGCGTACGCCGCCTGGCCGGAGCGCTCGCTGGCCGGAGCGGTCGGCCTCAACGGCGACCTGGCCGCGAACCCGACCGAGGAGAACTCGTTCTTCGGCCTGCCGTTGCTGCTGCTGGTGATCATCGGGCTGGTGGTGCTGTGGCGGCGCACCGACCGGGCGCACCGGGCCAACCTGCTCGGTCTGGGCGTCACCGCGGGCGTCTTCCTCGTGCTCTCGCTCGGCCCGGAGCTGCGCTGGCTGGGCAGCCTTACCGGCATCCCGATGCCCGAGGCGCTGATCGGCGGGCTGCCGGTCTTCAACGCGGCGCTGCCGTCGCGGCTCGCGCTGATCGTCGCGCCCGTGTTCGGGCTGGTCCTGGCCTGGCTGGCCACCGCGCTGAGCCGCACCGACGGCGGCAGCATGAAGGTGTCCCTGCCCGGCCCGCGCTGGGCCTGGGTCGCCGGGCTCACTGTCGCCCTGCTGCCGCTGGTCCCGACCCCGCTGCTGGCCCGCGAACGCGCCGCCGTGCCGGAGTTCTTCGCCTCCGGCCAGTGGCGCGAGTACGTCGCCGACGGCGGCACCGTGGTCCCCGTGCCGATCACCAACGACCTGCTGCCCGACGGCCAGCGCTGGCAGGCCGCCGCGCTCGCGGACGCGGCCGGGGCGGGCGAGGGCGTGTTCCGCCTGCCCGCGGGCTTCTTCCTCGGCCCCGGCGGACCGAACGGCACCGGCCGCATCGGCCCGATCCCCCGCCCGACGCAGACGCTGCTGGAGACGGTCGCCAAGACCGGCGCGGCCCCGGCGGTCACCGACGCCGACCGGGCCGCGCTGCGCGAGGACCTGCGCTACTGGAACGCGAGCATCGTGGTCCTCGGCGACGACGTGCACGGCGCGCACTGGCCCACGTACCAGCCCGCCCTCAAGTCCGTGATGACCGACCTGCTCGGCCCGCCCCAGCGCGTCGCCGACGTCTGGCTCTGGAAAGTCCCCACCACCTGACCCCACCCCACCCGGCCCCGCCCCCACGCTGCCGCAACTCTTAAAGACTCGCGCCTTCCATCACCGGCAAATGCCGTGACTCTTTAAGAGTTGCGGCACGCGAGGGGTTGCGGCACGCGAGGGGTTGCGGCACGCGAGGGGTCGCGGCACGCGACGGGTCCACGGCTCTACCAGCGCCAGGCGGTGCGGGTCAGGTGCGGGGTGACACGGTCGCGCCAGGCGGTGGTGAGCTGGGCGGCGATGCGGCGGATCAGGGGTGTGCCGAGCCAGCCGAGCACGACCGCGCTGTAGGCGGCGCTGATCCACTGCCCGCCGGTCAGGTGGGCGAACTGCCAGGAGACCAGCGGGTACCACAGCGAGCTGTACTCGGGCGAGTGCCAGCACAGGGCCTCGACCGACTGCGGGGTGCCGAAGCAGGCGGCCGGCCACAGTTCGTGCCAGAACAGGCTGTTCAGACCGATCCAGACCGAGAGCACCAGCACGGCCAGCGTGATCAGGTTCGCGCCGAGCCCGGCCTGGCGGTGGCCCAGGCGCAAGGCGAGCGCCAGCGCGGCGGGCAGGATGCCGGCCAGGAAGAAGCGCGGCCCCCAGGACATCCCGGCGTACCAGGCCCACCAGGGGGCGTACACCAGCACCAGGCCGCCGACGAAGATCAGCCAGAGCCGCTGGATCCGGGCCAGGTCGATGCCGGTCGGGCCCAGATCGGCCAGGGCGCGGCGGGTCGGCAGGAACATGCCCGGCAGGTACCAGACGAGGCCGCGGCCGAAGGCGAACAGGATCGCCAACACCCCGAAGAAGAGTGGGTACGAGAACCCGGGCCGCCCCGAGAACGGCATGACGTCCTTCGCGCCCCGGTCCCCGGCGTACCCGCCCTTGCGGGCCAGGATCTCCACCAGCACCAGCGCCGCGGCGACGGCCACCGGCACCAGCAGCCGCAGCCGGCGGTGCCGCCAGGTCTCGACGAGGCTCACCAGGCCGAGCCCGGCCACCGTCGCGGGCGTGTTGACCGCGCCGAGCACCGCCGCCGCCCAGCCCCACCCGCGCCGCCGCCCGCGCACCACGACGACGATGCCGACCATGACGCCCATCATGGTGAACGGCTCGCTGCCGTAGTGGCCGACGTCCGGCGCGAGCATGCTCGCCGCGACCGTGATCAGCATGAACCGGCGGATCAGCGCGCCGGGGACCAGCCCGCGCAGCAGCAGCCCCAGCGCGACCAGCCCGGCGGTGAAGACGACCAGGTTGAAGTACCTGATCCCGGCCTCGGGCGTGGCCACGGCCCGGCCCAGCAGCCACAGCGGCGCGGAGAACAGCGGGCCGACGATGGAGTACTCGCTGTCGTTCAGGCGTCCCTCGCCGAGCAGCAGGCTCAGGCTGTGCAGCCGGTCCTGGCCGTCGGCCACGGCCGCGACCTGCTGGCCCCAGACCAGGCGGGCCAGCCCGGCCACGATGAGCAGCGTCTCCACGACCGTCGTCCAGGGTGGACGCCGCCGCGCGGGCGGCTCGGACAGGTTCTCGGCGGCGGGTGCCATGGTGGTCAGCGACACGGCGTCACCTTACGCACCGCCGTACCGGTCGGCCCGCCGCCGCTGCCGCAACGCAGAAGCGCACCTCCGGCCGGTTCTCGGCCGAAGGTGCGCTCCGCCCCCACCCCGGGGCTGTTACGGCAGGTCGGTGACCTTCTCGGGGGCACTCGACCGCCAGAGCCGGCCCGGCCACCATACGAACCGGCCGATGTCGACCGTCAGCGCCGGCACCAGCAGCGAGCGCACCAGCAGCGTGTCCAGCAGGACGCCGAAGGCCACCGCGAACGCGATCTCGACCACGAAGACCAGCGGCAGCACCGCCAGCGCCGCGAACGTCGCGGCGAGCACCACACCCGCGGAGGTGATGACCCCGCCGGTCACCGCCAAACCCTTCAGGGTGCCCGGCGTGTGACCGAGCTTGGCGGCCTCCTCCCGGACCCGGGTCATCAGGAAGATGTTGTAGTCGACACCCAGCGCCACCAGGAACACGAATGCGAACAGCGGGTACGACGAGTCGGCTCCGGGAAAGCCCAGCAGGTCCTTGAAGACCACGCCGGAGATGCCCAGCGTGGCCAGGTAGGACAGCACCACCGTGGCGATGAGCAGGATCGGCGCGATCAGCGAGCGCAGCAGCACCATCAGGATCAGGAAGATGACGCCCAGCACCAGCGGGATGATCACGTTGCGGTCGCGCTGCGAGGTGTGCTGCACGTCGTAGTTGATCGCGCTGAACCCGCCGACCTTGGCGTCCGCGCCGTCGATCGCGTGCACCGCGGCGCGCAGCCGTTCGACCGTCGCCAGCGCGGCCGGGGAGTCGGCGGCGTCGGTCAGCGTCGCGTCGATCCGCGCCATACCGTCGACGATCTTCGGCTCGGGCAGCGGCGGCACCACGACCGGCGCCTGCGTGCCCTGGCCGGTGGTTCCGGTCTGCCCGGTGGCGGGCGTCTCCCCCGTCGCCGGGGTCTGGCCGGGTGCCGGGGCCTGGCCGGATGCCGGGGCCTGGCCCGGCGTCTGGCCAACGCCGTTCACCGGCATGACCGGCATGCCGGTGAACGGGGCGGCCTCGGCCACGCCCTTGGTCTGGCGTACCGCGAGCAGCACCTGGTCGAGCTTCTCGGCCCGGGTCACGATCTCGGCGGGGCTGCCGGTGCCGCCCGGGAAGTGGGCGGTGGTCAGCTCCTGTGCGGAGACCGAGTCGGGGTGGCCGGTGAAGCCCTCCGACTGCGGGATGCCGTCGGCGTCCAGCCGGGTCAGGCCCGCTACACCGGCCAGCAGCAGCACCGCGGTGCCGATCCAGACCAGCCGGGCCCGGCGGCCGACCAGCGCGGACACCTTCGCCCAGAGGCCCTTCTCCTCGACCGGCGCGGAGCCGAACTTCGGCCGCACCGGCCAGAACGCCACCCGGCCGAGCAGCGCCAGGATGGCCGGCAGCAGGGTCAGCGAGACGGCGAGGCTGCTGGCGATGCCGATCGCGCCGACCGGGCCGAGGCCCTTGTTGGAGGCGAGGTCGGACACGAGCAGGCAGAGCAGGCCCAGGATCACGGTCGCGCCACTGGCCAGGATCGGCTCGAACGAGGCGCGCAGCGCGACCCGCATCGCGTCGTACCGGCTCTCGGTGTGCCGCAGCTCCTCGCGGAACCGGGAGACCAACAGCATCGCGTAGTCGGTGGCCGCGCCGAGCACCAGCACGTCGAGGATGGCCTGGCTCTGCCCGGAGACCGTGATGATCTCCTCCTTGGCCAGCAGGTAGACCACGCCGTTGGCGAGCGCGAACGCCAGGCCCGCGCCGAAGAGCACGACCACGGGCAGGATCGGGCTGCGGTACACGATCAGCAGGATGACGCCGATGATGCCGACGGTGACGCCGAGCAGCAGGCCGTCGATGGAGCCGAAGACCTCCATCATGTCGGTGAGGATGCCGCCCAGACCGCCGACGTGGGCGTTCAGCCCGTCGGGCAGGCCGGTGTGGTCGCGGATCCAGGTCACGTCGGCCATGTTCTTCTGCGCGTCGGTCTCCGTGAACAGCACGGTGACCTGGGCCGCCTTGCCGTCGTCGGAGTAGTTCGGCAGCATCGGCACGTCGGCGAGGCGGCTGCCCAGCTCCCGCTTGATCGTGGCGAGCTGCTCGGCGATGACCGTCTTGTCGGCCTCGGTCAGCCCGCTGTCGCGGCCGTAGACCAGCTGCGCGGGCACCACGTCGAGCCCGGCGAACTTCTTGCTCAGGTCGAGCACGACGGTCGCCTCGGCGCTCTCCGGCAGGAAGGAGGCGTTGTCGTTCTTCTGCACCTCGGCCGTCTTGCTCGCGAAGCCGCCCATGGCCCCGCCCAGCACCAGCCAGACCACGAGCCCGAGCGCGGGCAGCAGCCAGCGCCGGCGACGTGGCCGCGGCGGCGCGGCCGCCTCCTGCTCCGGTGCGGCCCGGAGCTCCTTCTTCTCCCGCGTCGCCGTCATCGCGAGGCGTCCTTTCCGTGCGTGCGGAGCATGGTTGGCACAGCGTGACACTATTCGTGAAAGTTTTCACAAGCGTGGCTGCGCACACCCTACCGATCGCGAGCCGGGCCCGCATTCACGGGTACGGGTGACGCCGAGCACCTTCCCTGGCCGGCCACGCGAGCGCGAGTAGCCTGAGCAACGTGACCAGCATCGTCTCGCCGGCACTCGCGGTACGCCGCGCCGGCACCGTCGAGTATCTGACCGCCTGGGACGAGCAGCGCCGCCTGCACGCCGGTGTCGTCGAGGGCACCGAGCCGGACACCGTGCTGCTGCTGGAACACCCCAGCGTGTACACCGCCGGCAAGCTCACCGAGCCCTGGGAGCGCCCGTTCGACGGCACCCCGGTGGTGGACGTGGACCGCGGCGGCAAGATCACCTGGCACGGCCCGGGGCAGCTCGTCGGCTACCCGATCATCAAGCTGCCCAAGCAGCGTGGCGGGCTGGCCGACGTGGTCGCGCACGTGCGGCGTACCGAGCAGATGCTCATCGACGTCTGCGCCGAGCTGGGTGTCGCCACCACCCGCATCAAGGGCAACAACCGCTCCGGCGTATGGGTGCGCGAGGACGAGCGCGGCCCTGACCGCAAGGTCGCCGCGATCGGCATCCGGGTAGCCCGCGACGTCTCACTGCACGGCTTCGCGCTCAACTGCAACCCCGACATGACCTGGTTCGACCGGATCGTGCCCTGCGGCATCACCGACGCCTCGGTCACCTCCCTCAGCGCCGAACTCGGCCGCGAGGTCACCATCGACGAGGTCCTCCCCATCGTCGAACGCCACCTCCCGAAACTCCTCACCACCTGACCCGCCCCTCCCCATGGCGCAACTCCTAAAGAGTTGCGCCATCAGGCCGCCCGTGTCCGCGCAGGTCTTTAAGAGTTGCGCCGGGGTGCCGTGGCGTCAGGCCGGGAGGGTGGTCAGGGGTGGGAGGGGGCAGTGGAGCATGCCGCAGATGGTGCGGGTGAGTTCCTGTTCGGTGACGGTCATGGTGCCGTCTTCGGAGATGACCGCGACCACGGCTTGGATCAGGAGGGACTTGTCCTGCGGGGCGAGGCCGTCGAGCAAGGGCCAGGCGGCGTCGAGGGCCAGGACGCCGTGCTGGGGGGCGGTCATCGGCATCGGCTGTCCGGGCAGGATCATGGCCAGGCCGACGTGGTACGCGCGGTCGGCTGACGCCTCGTCCGGGTGGCCGGCGCGGGCCAGCACCGCGAGCAGCGAGGCGATCGCGTTGCGGCAGGTCGCGAGGCTGTGCGTGCGGACCGGCCAGGGCGGGGTGTCGTAGGTCGCCTCGTACAGATCGCGGTGCAGCAGCCGGGACAGGGCGTACTCGAAGACGCTGACCCGGCCGTCGGCCCTGGTCAGGGCGTCGATGGTGCCGAGCAGGTCCTGTCGGGTCGCGGCCGGGTGGGCGCGCAGCGCCGGGAAGCAGAGCTGGGCCAGCGGCAGCCGGAGCAGCGGGTGCAGCCCGGTCAGCCAGCCCGCGGCGGCGACGGTGTCCGCGACGGCGGCCTCGCCGTGCCGTTCCCGCAGCGCCGCGAGCTGGCTGTCGGCGACCTCCGGCTGCTCCGACAGCAGCAAGCCGAACACCAGGGAGGGCGCGGTGTCGCCGCGCCGGGCGCGGGCCAGGATCTCTGGCGGGAAGCGCTCCAGGATGGACTCCGCCCGCTGGTACGCGGGCTGCTGCGGTGCGCCGACGGAGGCGGCGACCGCGTCGGGGCGTACCGCCATCCGGGTGTCCTGATCCGGCAGCTGACCGCCCTGCTCGGCCGGGGACAGGCCCATCGCGGCGTCCTCGACCAACCCCGAGGGCGGCGCGGCACGCCACCTGCGCGCGAGCACGTCGAGCTGCGCCGGGTCGAAGCCCGGTTCCAGGGCCCGGATGCGGTCGGCCAGCGGCGGGTGGGTGGCGAACAGCGAGCGCAGCCGGGCCTCACCGAACAGCATGTGGCCGACCTCGTCGATCTTCGGCGTGGACAGCCGGGACCCGGTCTCCAGGCCGCCGATCTTCTTGAGCGCCCCGGCGATGCCGGAGGTCTGCCGGGTGAACTGCACCGCCGACGCGTCGGCCAGGTACTCCCGCTGCCGCGACACCGAGGCCTGGATCAGCCGCCCCGCGAACACGCCGATCGACCCGGCCACGATCAGCGCGATGCCGATCAGCGGCAGCGGGTTGCTGCCCTGGTTGTCACGCCGGTCGCGACCGCCGCCGAACGCGCCCGCGTACAGGAAGGTGCGGCCGACGATGGCCAGGAACAGGATGCCGAACAGCAGCCCGATCAGCCGGATGTTGATCCGCATGTCGCCGTTGAGCACGTGGCTGAACTCGTGCGCGATGACGCCCTGCAGCTCGTCGCGGTTGAGCCGGTCCAGCGCGCCGCGGGTCACCGCGATCGCCGCGTCGGCCGGGGACCAGCCCGCCGCGAACGCGTTGATGCCGGGCTCGTCCTCCAGCACGTACACCTCGGGCACCGGCACGCCGGAGGCCAGCGCGACCTCCTCGACCACGTTGCGCAGCCGGCGCAGCCGCAGGTCGGTGGTGTCCTCGGGGACCAGCACCCCGCCCAGGTCGCGGGCCACCTTGCCGCCGCCGGCGCGCAGCCCGATGGTGCGGAACAGCGACGCCAGCAGGATCGCCCCGCCGGTCAGCACCGCGGTCCAGAACATCAGCCAGGCCAGCTCGGCGGCCGGGGCCTCGAACGCGCCCAGCGCCCACGCGACCGCCAGGCACACGACCGCCACGATGGCGAGCACGGCCAGCACGTAGAGCAGGACCAGGCGGAACGACATCCGCTTGACCTGGCGCTGGCGTTCGAAGAAGTCCATCGGCGCGGCGGTCAGAACTGCACGCGCGGCGCCTCGCGCTTGCCCGGGTCGTCGATCTCCAGCAGCGCCGCCCGGTGGAAGCCGAACGGCCCGGCCAGCAGGCTGCCCGGGAACGTCTCCCGCTTGTTGTTGTACGCCAGCACCGCGTCGTTGTAGCCCTGCCGGGCGAACGCGACCCGGTTCTCCGTCGAGGTCAGCTCCTCGGACAGCTGCATCATGTTCTGGTTGGCCTTGAGGTCCGGATAGGCCTCGGACACCGCGAACAGCCGGCCCAGCGCCTGGGTGAGGCCGTTCTCGGCCCCGGCCAGCCCTTGCATCGCGTTCGGATCGCCCGGGTGACGGGCCGCGTTGGCCTGCGCGGTCATCGCGGCGGTCCGCGCGGCGGTCACCGCCTCCAGCGTCTCGCGTTCGTGCTTGAGGTAGCCCTTCGCCGTCTCGACCAGGTTCGGGATCAGATCGTGGCGGCGGGTGAGCTGCACGTCGATCTGCGCGAACGCGTTCTGGTAGCCGTTGCGCGAACGGACCAGGCCGTTGTAGAGCGACGCCACCCAGGCCACGATCGCGATCACGATCAGCAGCAGGCAGAGCCCTCCGAGCAGGAGATCCATGCCCTCACCGTGCCACCAGATCATCCGTCTTGCCTGGCAATCGGGCGTTTGAGCGGCCCGGACACACCCGATTGCCAGGCAGGTCGGTGGATCGAGCGCCGCGCGACCCGGTGTGGTGGGCCGCGCGGCGGGTCTGTGGTGTTACGGGGTGACGCGGTGCAGGTCGCGGGGGTACGCGGTGACCTCGCGGATGTTCTGCGCCCCGGTGATACGGGCGACGAAACGCTCCAGGCCGATCGCGAACCCGCCGTGCGGCGGCATGCCGTGGCGGAACGCCTGCAGGTAGGGCTCGTACGGCTCGGCGCTCTCCCCGCGCGCGGCCAGCGCGGCGAGGTAGTCGCTGTGCCGGTGCAGCCGCTGCCCGCCGGTGACCAGCTCCAGGCCCCGGAACAGCAGGTCGAAGCTGTTCGACCAGCGCTCGTCGCCGGGCTGCGGATGGGTGTAGAACGGGCGCTTGGCCATCGGGTATCCGGTGACGAAGACGAACTCGCTGCCGTGCTCGCGCTTGGCCCACTCCCCGATCGCCCGTTCGTGCGCGGGCGCGAGGTCGGGCTCGTCCGCCGGCGCTCCGGCAATGTTGAGTGCCTCGCTGAAGTGCAGGGCCGGGATCTCGGCCGGCACCTCGGGCAGCTCCAGTCCCGCCACGGCCGCGCTGAGCGCGCCGACCCGGGCGACCATCGCCGCCACGGTCTCGCGCAGCACCGCCATCACGTCGCGGTGGTCGCCGATGAAGCCCAGCTCCGCGTCGAGCGAGGTGTACTGGGCCAGGTGCCGGGTGGTGTCGCTGGGCTCGGCCCGGAACACCGGCCCGACCTCGTACACCCGCTCGAACACGCCGACCAGCTGCTGCTTGTAGAACTGCGGCGACTGGGCCAGGTAGGCGGGGCGGCCGAAGTAGTCCAGCGCGAACACGTTCGCCCCGGACTCGGTCGCCGTCGCCACGATCTTGGGCGTGTGGATCTCGGTGAAGCCGAGCGTGTCGAGGCCCTCGCGGAAGCCGGCCGTCGCCGCGGCGCTGATCCGCAGCGCGCGGGCCCGGGACGGGTGGCGCAGGGACAGCGGGGCGTGGTCCAGCTGCGTGGGCAAGGTCGGCGTCAGCACCGGCCGGTACAGGTCGAACGGCGTGGGCTGGGCGGGCTCGCCGAGCAGGCGTACCGCCGGTTCGGTCAGCTCCACCCCGCCGGGCGCGGCCGGGTTCGCGGTGACCAGGCCCTCGACGGCGACCACGGTCTCCTCCGGCAGCGTCTCCAGGAATTCGCGCAGCTCCGGTGCGGTGACCACGACCTGGCTGAGCCCGGACGCGTCGCGCACGATGAGGAAGGAGACCGATTTGAGCAGCCGGCGGCGATGGATCCAGCCGGCGATGGTGATCCGCGCGCCCACATGGCGGGGCAGCTCGACGGAAAGGATGCGTTGCATGGTGTGTTACCTCCGGTTCTTCCGCAACGCCATCCCCAAAGGGGTGTGGGCGGTTTGGGAACCCGCGGTGCCACCACACCTTCACCCGGATGATCCGGGCCTCTACCAGCCGGTGAGCGGAGCCACACGGGCGGCTGCACGCCGACCCGACCCGGGCGTCACTCCGGTGATTCACCCCGCCACTGCTGTTGATCAGGAAGTTACCGACCGGTGTTCCACCCGCGCAACCCCATTTCTTGTATGCCGATCCGCCCTCGCATATATTGGACCCGATAGACATACAAGGCAGGCTCAACGCCGCGGCGATGCGGCGGCTCAGCGAGCTGTCCGCCGACGACCAGCTCGCGGTCTGCGTGCCGGCGGTGCTGGAGATCCTCGTCGCGGCCCGCAACGGCCGTGACTGGCTGCAGATGCGCAACGCGCTAGGCCTGCTCCCCCGGGTCGAGTTGAGCGATCCGCTGGCCGTGATCGACCTGCACGGCGCCCTCACCCAGCGCGGCTGGCACCGCACCCCGCCGGTCGACGTGCTGGTCGCGGCCACCGCGGCGGAACACCGCCTCACCGTGCTGCATTACGACCGCGACTTCGAGCGGCTCACGGCGGCCAGTGGCGGGACACATGAGTGGGTGATTCCCGCCGGTAGCGGGCACTGAGACCTCCGTTACCCACCGGAAGATCAAGGCCGTTTCGGCGCGTACGCTGGCGGGCATGACCATCGTCGCTCCCGAGGGCCGGCGCCTGCTGCGCGTCGAGGCCCGCAACGCCGAGACCCCCATCGAGCGCAAGCCTGAGTGGATCAAGGTCAAGGCGAAGATGGGTCCCGAGTTCACCCAGCTGACCTCGCTGGTGAAGCGGGAGGGCCTGCACACGGTCTGCCAGGAGGCGGGCTGCCCGAACATCTACGAGTGCTGGGAAGACCGCGAGGCGACCTTCCTCATCGGCGGTGACCAGTGCACCCGCCGCTGCGACTTCTGCCAGATCGACACGGGCAAGCCCGCCGAGTTCGACGCCGACGAGCCCCGCCGGGTCGGCGAGTCCGTCGCCACCATGGGCCTCAAGTACGCCACCGTGACCGGTGTCGCCCGCGACGACCTGCCCGACGGCGGCGCCTGGCTGTACGCCGAGACCGTCCGCCAGATCCACGCCCTCGTCCCGGGCTGCGGCGTCGAGCTGCTCATCCCCGACTTCAACGCCGTCCCGGAGCAGCTCGCCGAGGTCTTCTCGGCCGCCCCCGAGGTGCTGGCGCACAACGTCGAGACGGTGCCGCGCATCTTCAAGCGCATCCGCCCCGCGTTCCGCTACGAGCGCTCCCTCGACGTGATCACCCAGGCCCGCAAGGCCGGCCTGGTCACCAAGTCGAACCTGATCCTGGGCCTGGGCGAGGAGCGCGCGGAGGTCTCGCAGGCACTGCGCGACCTGCACGAGGCCGGCTGCGAGCTGATCACCATCACGCAGTACCTGCGCCCCACTCCGCGCCACCACCCCGTCGAGCGCTGGGTGAAGCCCGAGGAGTTCGTCGAGCTGCGCGAGGAGGCCGAGGAGATCGGTTTCGCGGGCGTGATGAGCGGTCCACTGGTGCGTTCGTCGTACCGGGCCGGTCGCTTGTATCGTCAAGCCCTCGACGCGCGCACCGCCGCCGCCTGAACCTCCCGCCGTCACCAAACCTAGGATCCGTCTATGGCAAAGGCCGAAGAAAAGGTCAGCTTCCTCCAGCGGTTGAAGCAGATCGGCATGGTGTTCAAGTTCACCGCCAAGCAGGACAAGTGGTTCACGCCCCTGGTGGTGGCCGCCATCGTGCTGCCGCTGGCGATCACCGTGGCGCTCTTCCTGTACACCGGTGCCTGGATCTGGATCCCGCTGGGCATCCTGACCACGCTGCTGGCCGTTCTCATCGTGCTCAACCTGCGGTCCAACACCGCGATGATGAACATGATGGAGGGCCAGCCCGGCGCGGCCGGCCAGCTCGTCGAGCAGATGCGCGGTGACTGGCGGGTCAAGCAGGCCGTCTCGGCGACCACCCAGTTCGACGTGGTGCACCTGGTCATCGGCAAGCCCGGCGTCATCCTGCTCGCCGAGGGCAACCCGGCCCGGCTCAAGCCGCTGCTGGGCGAGCAGAAGCGCCGCCTGACCAAGGTCATCGGCGACGCCCCGCTGTACGACTACATCATCGGCGCCGAAGAGGGCCAGGTGTCCATCCGCAAGCTCCGGATGACCCTGATGCGCCTGCCCCGCAACCTGTCGGGCAAGGAGGTCAACGCCCTGGACCGGGCCCTGACCGCCCTCAACGCCCGCCCCCAGATGCCCCGCGGCCAGCTCCCCAAGGAGTTCCGCCCGCCGCGCATGCCCCGCGGCGGCGGCCGCCAGCGCTGAGCCCCAAGGAAGGGCACCTTCACATCGCTATGCGTCAATGCCGGGAAGTTAAGCCCGGGTAGGGAGTTTCGGCTGGTTGATCTGCACC
>NZ_JBHTAC010000073.1:0-26300 GCF_042663325.1 Catellatospora aurea | reverse complement strand
GCCCTCAGACACTGTCTGAGGGCGCGACCCTTTAAGAGTTGGTCCAGAAGGAAGGGGCGCGAGGCGTCAGCTGAGGCGGACCCAGGCGTTTTGGCGGACGATGAAGGGGGCCAGGGCGTCGGCTTCGAGGCCGCCGTGGGAGATGGGCTGGAAGGCGTAGGCGCCGCTGACGCCCTCGATCGGGCCGCCTTCGAGGCGGCCGCGCAGGCGCTGCGGGTCGGTGCTGACGGCACGCCGCGCGGCGGTGGCCATCAGCGTCAGCGCGTCCGCGCCGTACGGGGCGAATCCGGTGAACGAGCCGTACTGCTGGATGTAGCGGTAGATGAACGTGCGCTGGGCCCGTCCGGAGGGCGTGGTGGCCACCGTGGGGGCCCCGGCGAGCACGGCGGGGTGCACGACGTAGGCACCCTCCATCGCGCGCCTGTTGGGGCCGTTGAGGGTCTCGTCCGCGCCCGCGCCGGCGTCGAGGAACACCTTGCCGGTGTAGCCGGCGGAGCGCAGCGCGGCGACCGCGGCGGCGCTCACCGGAGCCTGCGCCCAGACGATGACAGCTTCGGCGTCCGCGTCGGCGATCCGTGCGGCGGCGCTGCCGTAGGCCCGGCCGGACCGGGGCAGGCGGACCGTGTCGACGATCTCGTGCCCGCTGGCGAGCATGGCCCGGGGGAGCGCGCGCACACCGGCGTCGCCGTGCCCGTCCGTGGTCGCCAGCACGGCGACCTTCTCCAGGCCGAGCTTGCGGATCTCGCGGCCCATGACGGCGGCGACGTCCGAGGCATTCGGGCCGAGCTGGTAGACGAACTTGCGGTTGGGCAGCGGCACCGTCATGTCGTCGCCGCTGTTGAGGCAGAGGAACGGCACCTTGCCCGGCTCGGCCACCGAGATGATCGCGCGGGCCGTCTCGACGGTCGCGCCGCCGATGATCGCGCTGACCCGGTCCTGCTCGATGAGGTCCTTGGCGTGCTGCATCGCGGTCGCCGCGGTGCCGCCGTTGTCCTTGACGACCAGCCGGATGTAGAGGCGGCCCTCACCGTACGGGATGCCGACCGAGTTGATCTCGTCAGCGCCGACCTTCAGGGCCTGCTCCTGCAGCTTGCCGAAGGTCGACCCGGTGCCGGTGAGCTCCAGGTTGACGCCGAGCACGAGTTCCCCGGTGGCGCCGGCGGCGGTCGCGTCAGGCTCGGAGCAGGCGGCCAGCAGCGCTCCGGCGGCCAGTCCGAGTCCGCCGGTGAGGGCGCTGCGTCGGGTCAGTCCACCTGTGGCGCTGTTCATGACGTGCCTTTCCGTGGTGCAGGGGTGCGTGGACAGTGGCGTGAGCCACTGCCGCACACGTATCGTGCTGGCCCGTCGGCGCGAAGGTCAAGCTCAGCGGCTATGGCCAGAAACACACCATGACGCTGCGTGACCGTCGCGGCCCGAACCGTCGCCGTATACGCGAAGATCGCCGTTACCGGTCGGAACCTGCGGTCGCGCCGCGGATCCTGCCCCGAAACGGCGATCTTCGCCAAGCCGCTGGGTCAGCGGTAGTTGGCCGCGCGGTAGTTGTAGTCGTCCCGGTCGTCGCGGGAGTCCTGCTCGCGGGTGAAGTCCCAGCCGTTGGCCGACTCGCGGCCCGGACGGCCTCCCACGGCGAAGCCGCCCTGGCCGGGGCCGCCGCCGAGTTCCTGGTTGCCGCGCCGCCAGCCACGGAAGTAGTTGCTGGTGTGCGCGGCGATGCCGGCGGCGTCGCGGACTATGCGCAGCGGGCGCTCCTCGCGCTCCGGCGTGGAACCGGGCACCAGGTTGGCCTGCGGGACACGGCGCGGTAGACCGGCCGTGGTGTCGACGCCGACCTGCGGCCGCGCGGCCTGCTCGGCGGCGCGCCAGCCGCTGTCCATCGTCGAGTTCCAGGTGGTCTCGGTGTCGCTGCTCGGTCCGCTGAACCAGGCCGAGGAGACCGACGCGAAGATCAGCAGGTCGTCGTCCTCACCGGCGGCCGGGCTGGAGGCCCGCTCGGTGCGGCGCGGCTTGGGCCGTGCCCCGGTCAGCGCGCTGTCGTCCACCAGGCGCAGCGGGGGCTCGTCGCGACCGCCGCGGCCGTTGCGCCGGGCGGGCTCGTCCACCACGCGCAGCGCCGGAGACTCGGGCAGCACCAGGTCGTCGTCCAGCCACGGCGGTGTGATCCGCCCGTCGGCGGGCCGTGCGGGCTCCTCCGGCTCGGGGTTCAGTGGCCAGTTGGCGCGCGAACCGGCCGGAGCCGCGGGCGGCTGCGGCGGCATGCCCAGCGGGTCGGCCGGCATCCGGGTGAGGTCGCTCGGCACGTCGGTCGCCGACGGGCCGTTGTAACGCGGCCGCTCCCCGGTGTCGCGCAGGTTGTCCTGCTGGAAACCGCTGCGGGCCCGCTCGGCCAGTTCGTTGGCGAGCCGCTCGGCGGCCGACGGCTGGTAGCCGCGCGGGGCGCGGTCGTCGTCGCGGGACGGCGGCTGGTAACCGCCGCGCGGGGCGCGGTCGTTCACCGGCTCGGCCGGTTGCTGGTAGCCGCCGCGCGGGGCGCGCTCGGCCGGCATGTCGGCAGCGGGCTGCTGGTATCCGCGCTGCGGCTCGTCGGCGTGGGCCTGGTAGCCGCGCTGCGCGTCGTTCGGCGACTCGGGTTGCTGCTGGTAGCCGCGGGGCGCGTCGTTCAGCGGCTCGGCGTGCTGCTGGTATCCGCGCGGCGCGCTGTCGGGCAGGTCGGCGGCGGGCTGCTGGTAGCCCAGGTGCCCCTGCTCCAGCGTCTCGTCGGGCAGGTCGGCCGACGGGGCCTGGTTGAACCCGCGTGCGGCGCGCTCGCTGCTGATGGCCGCGTTGGTCAGGGTCGGCACGAACGGCTTGTTCGCGTCGGCCGGCGCTCGCGAGGTGCGCTGAGCCGGGATCGGCGTGGTCTGGCGCGACGGGATCGGGGTGGGCGCCTGCCGGGTGGGGGCGACAGGGGCCTCCTGGCGCGCCGCAGCGGGCGTGGCGACGATCGGGGTACCCGTGATCGGGGTCGCCTCGAAACCGGACGGCACGGGCGGCGTGGAGGGCGCCCACGCGGGTCGCTCCACGGGCGGCGGGGCCAGCGGGGTGGCGGACACCGGCTCGGGCGCGGTCGGCGGGGCCTGCACGGGGCGCGGCTGCGCCGGTGCGGCGGTGACGGCGGTCGGCTGCACGCGGCGGCGGGCCCCGGTGGCGGCGGCCATCGCGGGCGGCGCGGAGGTGACCGCGACCCCGGTCCGCCGGACGGCGGGCTGGGCGGCCGCGGCGGCCGGCAGCGGGGCCATCCGGTCGGCGAGGGTGTCGATCAGGGCCAGGCCGGCGGCGTCGAACGAGCGCACGGCGGCCACGCTGTGCCGCACCGACTCGGCCACGGCGGCCGTCAGCTGCTTGCCGACGCCGCTGCGGCGGGTCTCGGCGATGGCGACGCGCAGCGCGGTGGCCGGCTCCAGCGCGGTCCCGCTGTCACAGACACCGTCGGCGACGAGCCGGGCGGCGACGGTCTCGGCGGTCGAGCCGTTGTCACGGTTGCGGGAGCCCGACTGGCCGGCCAGCATGCCCGGCTCGGGCAGCGCCTCCAGCACGGCCAGGGCGACCGGGGCGGCGGGATCGGGGTAGGCGCGCAGGGCGGCCGGGTACAGCTCGCGCAGCACCTCGCGCAGGGCCACCGCGGCGGCGTGCCGGCCGACGGCCAGCGCCGCGTGCCCGGCCAGCACCGGCTTGAAGGCGACGAATTCGCGGGGGGCGGGACCGACCACTGCGGACAGCACACCGGCCTGCAGGGCGCGGGCGAGCCCGACGGCGCGGCGCTCGTCAGGGGAGGAGTTGACCTCGTCGAGGGACTCGTCGTCGGCGAACCGGTCGGCGAAGTCGTCGGCGGACTCGTCGTCGGTGTACGCGATCGCCCGGCCGGACGCGGCGAGCAGCGAGATGACCTGCTGGTCGTCGCTGTCCGCGGCCACCATGACCATCGCCGAGCCGCCGAACCTCTCCGCCAGCAGCGACGTCACCAGCGCGTAGCCGGATGGATCGTCGTTGATGACGCAGAACTCCAGCAGCCTGCCGGAGTCGTCGACAACGGCGACGGTCAGCCGGTTCAGGGCCGCCGCAAGGTTGTCCCCCGCGTCGACCTCCGGAGCTGTCGACGCGATACCGCAGTACACCCGCACGAGCGCCACGGACTCGTCCTCCTCCCGGACCCCTCGTGTGCCAAAGACTGATGTTCCCTGGTTAGGGGTCAGTCGCGCCAGTCCACAGCGCCAGAGATCTTGCCAATAATCGAGCGCCACCCGATGGATGCCTGCTCTGCCCCGATTTTCTTCAGCTTGCGCTTCGCGAAGAAAGCACCGAGTCCACCCTCTTCCGAGGCGCGCAGCGCCTCGTCGAGGTCGTCGAGCGGGGAGCCGGGGGAGAGCGCCACCATGACGGGCTTGAGGCGAAGAGCGTAGCTCACGTCCCTGGCGAACTCCCCAGCGCGCAGGACCAGCTCGGCATCCCAGGCGTCGGGGCCGCCGCGCAGGTTCTCCACGACCAGGTCCAGTTCGTACGCGTCGTCCTCGCCCGCGACCACGTCGGTGGCCTTGACCGACTTGGCCAGCTTCGACCAGCCTTCGAGCTGCTTGAGGTCGTGCGGGGCGCCGGAGCGCACGAAGTCGGCCAGGCCCTTGGCGGACAGGAACAGCAGCAGGCGACCCTTGTGCGAGAGGAACATGGGGACCTCCTCGTCGGAGACCGCCTCGTCCTCGTCCTCATCGGCTTCCTCGTCGGCCTCGTCCGCCTCCACGGCGCGCTCGGCGACCTCGTCCTCGGCGGGACCGGCGGCGACCTCGTCGAGGGCCTCCTTGGTCCACTCGAACTCGGGCAGCTCCTCGTCGTCGGCGACGCCCATGGGGCGGCCGGTGCGGCCGGAGAAGATCGCGTCGTCGTCCTCGCGGTCGGCGATGTCGGTCGGGGTCAGCTCGCTCGCGGGCCGGTACGCCCGCAGCGTCAGTCCGACCTTGCCGCCTGGCAGGGCCACCTCGACCGGCGAGACCTGGTACTCGTCCCAGAGCGTGCTTGCCACTGCTGACCTCCGCCGTTCAGCTGCCGACCTCTGCCGGGTCGGTGACTCTCCGCACACCCTAGTGGTTCGGGTCAGCCCCCGTGCGCCCGCACCCAACCCTGCGTCCCGCGCTCCTTCACACGCCCGCCGTCCAACACCACGACCTCGTCGAACGCGTCCAGACCGGTCAGCCGGTGGGTCACCAGCACCACCGAGCGGCTCCCGCGGTGCGCCAGCACCGCCGCGAGGACCGCGTCGGCCTGCTCGGCATCCAGGCCCTCGGTCGGCTCGTCGAGCAGCAGCACCTGCGGATCGGCCAGCACCGCGCGGGCCAGCGCGAGCCGCTGGCGCTGGCCGCCGGACAGCTCCGCGCCGTCCTCGCCGACGCGTACGTCCAGGCCGTGCTCGGCCACCCAGTCGGCCAGCCCGGCGGTCCGGCAGGCGGCGAGCAGCTCCTCGTCGGTCGCCTCGGGGCGAGCCAGCAGCAGGTTGTCGCGGACCGAGGCGTGGAACAGGTGCGCGTCGGCGAGAAGCCCGGTCACCACGCCCGGCCAGCGCTCCCGATCGAACGACGCGATGGGTGTGCCGCCGTCCACCGCGACCCCGGGGGCGGTGCGGGCGGCGATCCGCACGGCGCTCGCCCCGCCGGTCCCGGCGGTGACCGGTTCGGCCGTCGCGCTGCCCTTGTCGGGCGTGACAGCGCCGGTGAGCAGAGCGAGCAGGGTGCTCTTGCCCGCGCCGGACGGGCCGACGATCGCGACCCGGCGGCCGGGCGGCAGGTCGAGGTCGATGTCGTGCAGCGCCGGTGCGGCGTCGGCGCGGTAACGCACCCCCGCGCCGCGCAGCCGCAGGTGTACGGAACCGTCCGGGACCGCCGGCCCGCCGGACGCCGCGTCGCCGGGCTCGCCCAGCAGCTCGGCGACCCGGCGCAGGCTGCCCTGGATCTCGGCGCCCTTGCGGGCGGCGGCCAGCAGTGACAGCGCCAGCTCCCCGGCGGCCAGGGTGGCGACGGCGAGCACCGCGAGCCACACCCCGGGCAGGCCGCGGGACAACCCGGTGACCATCACCGCCATCGCGGTCACCCCGCCCAGCGCGGTCGCCGCGGCGTTCACGACGAACGAGCGCCGGGCCAGGGCACGTTCCACCCGGGCCAGCTCCGCGGCGTGCGCGGCGCCGCGGGCCTCGTACCCGGGGCGGGCGCCGAAGGCGGCGAGGTCGGCCGCGCCGTGCACCAGGTCCACGGTGTCCACCGCGTACGCGGCGCGCAGCGGGGCGAGCCGGGCCGCCCCGTGCCGGGCCAGCCGGGCGGCCAGCAGCGGCAGCGCCAACCCGGTGACCAGCAGGCCGGCCAGCAGCACCAGGGCGACGGCGGGATCGGCGAGCAGGGCCGTGCCGACCGCGGCGACGGCGACCAGGCCCGCGGCCGCCATCGGCAGCAGCACCCGGATCACCAGGTCCTGCACGGCGTCGACGTCGGAGACCATCCGGCTGAGCGCGTCCGCCCGGCGGGCCGGCGGCCGGTCGACCAGAGCCGCGAAGATGCGGGCACGGACCTCGGTGACCATGCGCAGCACGGCGTCGTGGCTCGCCAGGCGCTCCACGTACCGCAGCACGCCGCGGCCGATGGCCAGGGCTCGGACCAGCACGATCGCGATCGACAGCGTGATCAGTGGGGGCTGCCCGGCGGCCGTCGCCAGCAGCCACGTCGCCGCGGCCATCAACCCCAGGCCGGCCGCCTCGGTCCCGGCCGCCAGCAACCCGGCGCCGACGAACCGCCACCGCAGCGGGTACGCGAACGCCAGCACCCGCCGCATCGCAGAGACGTTCGGCTCGCTCATGCGGTCACCAGTTCGTGGAGGGTGCCGTAGTCGATGCGGACCACGCGGGTCGCCGCGGCGAGCAGGGCGGGGCGGTGCGCGACGAGCAGGGCGGTGCGCCCCTCGACCAGGGACAGGGTCGATTCGACCACCGCCTGCTCGCTGGCCGCGTCGAGGCGGGCGGTCGGCTCGTCGAGCAGCAGCAGGGGCGCGTCGCGCAGGAAGGCACGGGCCAGCGCGAGCCGCTGGCGTTCGCCGCTGGACAGGCCGTGGCCGCGCTCGCCGAGCACGGTGTCCAGGCCCTGCGGCAGGGCGTCGACCACCGGGCCGAGCGCCGCGGCGTGGGCGGCCCGCGCGATGCGCTCCCGGGGGGCGTCCGGCGCGCCGAGGGCGATGTTGGCGGCGAGCGAGTCGGCGAACAGGTGGGCCCGCTGCGGCACCCAGCCGAGCTGCCGCCGCCAGCCGTCGAGGTCGAGTTCGGCCAGGTCGGCACCGTCCACCAGGACCCGGCCCGAGGTCGGCACGGTGAAGCCGAGCAGCAGGTTGAGCAGGGTGCTCTTGCCGCCGCCGCTCGGGCCGACCAGGGCGATGCGCTCGCCGGGGCGGATGGTGAGGTCGACGTCGCGCAGCGCGGTGGTGCGCTCGTACGCGACGGTCACCCCCCGCAGCTCGATCACGCCGGGGCGCGGCGCGGCGCGGGTGCCCCCCGCGGTGTCGCCCTCGGCGGCGGCGAGCAGGGTGAACGCCTGGTCGAGCGCGGTCAGGCCCTCCATGCTCGCGTGGAACTTGGTGCCCGCGGCGCGCAGCGGGGCGTACGCCTCCGGGGTCAGCAGCAGCACGGTGAACGCGGCGGCCAGCGTCATGCCGCCGCCCAGCAGCCGCAGGCCCACCGGCACCGCCACCAGCGCGACCGAGATCGTGCCGACCAGCTCCAGCACCAGCGCGGACAGGAAGGCGATGCGCAGCGTGCGCATGGTCGCCGTGCGGTGCCGGTCGGCCATCTCCCGCACCGCGCCGACCTGCGCGCGGGCCCGCCCGAACGCCTTCAGCGTGGGCAGCCCGGACAGCATGTCCAGAAAGTGCCCGCCGAGCATCCGCAGCCGCCGCCACTGCCGTTCGGTGGCGTTGCGGGTCTGCCAGCCGACCAGGATGCCGAAGATCGGGATGAGCGGCAGGGTGACCAGCACGATCACCGCCGAGGCGAGGTCGGTGAAGGCGAGGGTGGCCAGCACCCCGACCGGCACGGTCACGCCCAGCACGAGCTGCGGCAGGTATCCGGTGAAGTAGCCGTCCAGCGCGTCCAGGCCGCGGCCGGTGAGCGTGGCCAGCTCGCCCGCCCGCTGTCCGGCCAGCCAGCCCGGCCCGCGCCGCCCGACCGCGGCGAGCAGGTCGGCGCGCAGGTGTGCCTTGGTCGTGGCCGCCATGCGCGCGGCGACCACGCCCAGGCCGCTGGTGAGCGCGGCCCGGGCGGTCAACGCGAGCAGGAAGACGGTGATCGCGCCGGGATCGAGGCGCAGGTCCACTGCGGCGGCCAGCGCCCGGGCGAGCGCGGCGGCCGCGGTCACGACGGCGACGGCGACAGCCGCCCCGAGCACCGCGAGCAGGACCACGTCACGCCGGGTGGACGGGACCTGCCGGAGCAGACGGGGATCGAACGGGCGCGCCACGCTGTCCATCGTGCCCGATGGCGTGGGTCACTGCCCCGCAGGCCCGGCCACCGTGATGCTCTCGGCGAACCGGATCAGGTCGGCCTCGCTGAGATCGGTTCCGTTCGGCTCCACCCACAGCACCCGTTGCTCGTCCAGCCGGATCCACACGGCCGTCGGCGGCCCGGCCGGGTCGTCCCGCTGCACCCGGGCCGGACGCCCGCCGATCAGCAGTGAGCTCTCCGGGCCGACCATGCTCGTGTCCGTGCCGATGTGCACGCAGATGCCCACCGGGTCCGTCGGGCGCAGCTGGGGCTCCCGGCTCAGGCAGAGGTGCCGCGCGCCCAGGCTGTTCACCTCGAATCCGGCGGGCGCCAGCGAGTAGGTGATGCGCGGGGTGGCGGTGACCTTGCCGAGCCGCAGCTCGCGGGCGACTCGCTGCACCTCGGCCTCGGTCAGCAGCCCGCCGAAGCTCTGCACGGTCACCCACCGGCCGTCCCGCCGCCAGGTCAGACCGACCGCCGGCGCGTCCTCCAGCGTCCCGGTGCGCAGGGTCGCGTTGACCCCGTTCACCTGGACGGTGCGGGTCTGCGCGGCCTCCCAGTCCCAGTCGTACGGCGTCGGCCCGGCGTAGAGGAGCACGTATCCCGGGCGGCCGAGGCTCTCCAGGCCGGTCATGTCCAGCCCGAAGGTCACCTCCAGCGGTCCGACCTCGGCCGGCATCCAGCCCGGCTCGTACGGGAAGGACGGCAGCTCGCCGCCCGACCCCACCGGCACCAGCACCGACGGAGCGGCGGCCGACGGGGACGCCGACGGCGTCGGGGTGGGGGTGGTCACCGGCGGCGGCTCCGTGCCCCGCCAGCCGGGCACCAGCATGATCAGCGCGACGATCACGGCGGCCGCCGCCGCGGCCAGCCCGGCCTTCCGCCGCCGCTGCCCGCCGACCGCCCGCCGCCGCACCGACTCGACCGGCACCGCGGGGAAGGCCCGCTCGTCCGCCGGCACCGGCGCCGGATTGGCCAGCCGGGTCCGCAACGCGGCCAGCCCGCGGTGCGCGTGCACCCGCACGGTCGCGGGGGAGCAGTCCATCAGCTCGGCGATGCGCTCGTCGTCGAGGTCCTCGAAGAAGCGCAGCACCAGTACCGTGCGCTGGCGGCGGGGCAGCGTGCCCAGCAGCGCCCACAGCTCGTCGCGCACCGCGTGCCGCTGCACGAAGTCGTCGTCGCCCGCGGCGTCGGGGGCCGTCTCCAGCGGGCGCTCCCGGTGCGACAACCGTCGCCACCAGGAGGAGTGCGCCCACACCACGGCCCTGCGCAGGTAGGCGTCCGGGTTGTCCGCCTCGATGCGGTCCCAGCGGTGGTACGCCTTGGCCAGCACGTCCTGCACCAGGTCCTCGGCGAGGTGCCGGTCGCGGCAGAGCAGGTAGGCGAAGCCGACCAGCGGCCCGGAACGGGCGCGGACGTAATCCTCGAACTCCGGGTGCACGGGGGTCTCCTCAGCCGGTGCGCGGTGGTCTCGCGGCTAAGACGTCGCGGCGGGGTCGCCGTGTTTACCCGCGCCGCGAGGAAATCCGCGCACACCGATGCGGAGGGGTTCGTCGAGTCGTCCGGCCGGGCTCAAGGTCGCGGATCACCGAGGCGAAACGGGTCCGAGCCGGGCCAGCAGCGCGTCGCGGATGGCGGGGCGGTTGCCGAACACCAGTAGGAACGCGGCCTCGCGGAGCAGGCGCTGGGCGTGGTCGTCGCGCAGCACCGCCCGCGCGCCGGTGCGCACCGTCAGCTGTGCGGTCGCCCGCAGCACCAGGTCGGACGCGGCCGCGCGGGCGGCGGGGACGGCGGCCGCGTCCGCGGCGAGCAGGGCGGCACGGGCCGCGGCCAGCTCGGCGTCGAGCGGGCTCGGGCCGAGCAGACGGCAGCACCGGTTCACCACGCCGAGGGCGAGGAAGCCGTTCAGCGCCGAGCCGCTCGCGTCCGATGACGACCATTTCTCGTACGCCTGCAGGTCGACGAGTCGGTCCGCAGGCACGAAGTGGCCGTCGAAGCGCACGTCCACGGTCCGGCTCGCCTGCACCGCGACCAGCTCCAGCGGCGTGGTGGTCAGGGTCGGCGCGTCGGCCGCGTCGACGAACAGGAAGTGCACGTCGTCGTGCTCGTCGCGGGCGGCGGTGTACAACGTGTCGATCATGTTCCAGCCGGTGACCCACGGCACCGCCCCGGCGAGCAGGTAACCGCCGTCGGTGGCGCGCACCCGCATCGGCGCGGTGCGGCTGCGCAGCCCGGCCAGCGCGATGCCGGCCCGGCGTAACCCCTTGGTCAGGGGTTCCAGCCAGGTCTCGCGGATGCCGGGCCGGTCGCTGTGCGCCGCGGCCAGCACCGGGCCGTGGTGTTGCAGCCAGACGAACGCGGTGGTCAGGCAGCCGCTCGCGAAGGTCTCCACCAGCGCTGCCGCCAGCGGGAAGTCCATGCCGGACCCGTCGGCCGGCGCGGCGACGCCGTAGAAGCCCTCGGCGGCCAGCAGGTCCAGGTGGGACGCGGGGATGCGGTCGGCGGCGTCCACCGCGAGGGCGGCCGGGAACAGCACCTCGTCGGCGATCTCCGCGGCCCGCGCCCGCAGCCTGCTCGCCTCACCCATGCGACACCTCCTCCACCGACTCAGGATCGCAGGGTCAGGGCGTCCGGGGACGGATCTCGTCGTCCGGGTCGGGGTCGATGAACAGGCCACCCTGTACGCCGATGAAGTGGTAGCTGACCTGCCGCAGCGGCCACAGGACCCAGGGGCGCTCGTCGGTGGCGATCGCGTGCCCGTCGGTGTGCCCCGCCGTGCCGATCAGCACCCAGGAGTACGTGGTGGACAGCACGGTGCGGACCTCGCCGGTGACGCCGACCGGGGTGATCCCGCGGGGCAGGCCGGCGCGCACCTCGTCGGCGGCCTCGTCGTCGGCGTACAGCACCGCCCGGAGTGTGGCGGTCGCGTCGCTGTCGTCGGTGGTGTACGAGGCGTGCACGGTCAGGTAGCACAGGCGCTCGTTGAGCAGCGCGTCGTCGGGCAGCACCCCGTCGCAGCCGGATGTCTCGCCGACGGAGGCGCGCACGAGCCGGTCGCCGTTCATGGTCAGCTCGGCGGGGAAGACGTCGCCGGCGCGTACCCACGTCGGGTCGCTCTTGGCGATCGCGACCGGCAGCGCGGCGACCACCAGCACCACCGCGCCGGCCAGCGCGACGGTGTTGTAGCGGCGCTCGACGGCGGGGACGGCCTTCGCGACGAACACCAGGACCAGCATGAACAGCAGCGCCGCCCCGGCCCCGCCCAGCCCCCACAGGATGCCGTCGGCGACCGCGTCGCTGCCAGGGCCCTGGATGAGGTCCGACAGGTCGCGCCGACGGCCCGGGATGAAGGTGATGACGACCAGGTAGACCACGGCCGCGGTGCTGCCGAGGCCGATCCGGCCGGCCCTGCCGAGCTTGCGCCAGAACAGTGCCGTCACGAGCATCACGGCGGCCGGGGCGGCGACGATCAGCCAGCCCGTCGTGGTCATGCCGGCGGCCGAGCAGCCCGACAGGTAGCAGGCGAAGCCGAGCACGGTGGAGCGGACGTACCCGCCGAGGGCGAGGTACGTGACGAACGCGGCGGCGATGCCGAGGACCGCGAGCAGGCTCCACAACCAGCCGAAGCGCGAACCGGAGCCGTTGCCGCTCGACCGCACGGCCTCGATGGCGGCGGCCCGCCGGCGGGCCTTGCGCCCGACGTGCTCGACGGGACTGGATTCGGGAAGGGGGCCGCTCATGGTCGGCCACCCTAACGAACCCGCGCACGCCCGCCGCGGCGGCCGAGTGGCCGCCGGCTCTCCCGAAACGGCGTCGGGCCCACGAACGCCCAGCTCAGCGTGCCGAAATGAAAGGAAGGGCACCTGCTATAACGCATAGCGTTGTGAAGGTGCCCTCTCTTTCGTCAGATGCCCTTGGGGTGCCAGACCGTCTTGGTTTCGAGGTAGGCGGTCATGGGGGCGAGGCCGGGGTCGGCGGACCAGTCCGGGGCGGCGGCCGGGCGGCGTACCCGCTTGAGGGTCTCGGCGGCGGCCTGCTCCAGCTCCAGGGCCAGCTTGGCGTCGGCCAGGCCGGTCAGGTCGAGGCCGTTGACGTCGCTGTGCGAGGCCAGCCACGGGGCGACCTCGGCGGCCGAGCCGGTGAGGATGTTGACCACGCCGCCGGGCACGTCGGAGGTGGCCAGGACCTCGGCCAGGGTGATCGCGACGCGCGGGGCGTCGGTGATCACGATGACCGTGTTGCCGGTGGCGATGGCCGGGGCGATGACGCTGACCAGGCCGAGCAGGGTCGGCGCGGACGGGGCGACGACCGCGACGACGCCGCTGGGCTCGGGCGAGGAGAGGTTGAAGTACGGCCCGGCGACCGGGTTGGCCCCGCCGACGACCTGAGCCAGCTTGTCGGTCCAGCCGGCGTACCAGACGAGCCGGTCGATCGCCTCGTCCACCTCGGCGGCGGGCACCTCCAGCGCGGCGAACTCGTCGCGGCGGCCCTCCAGCATCTCGGCGATCCGGTAGACGACCTGGCCCCGGTTGTACGCCGTCGCGCCGGACCACTTGCCGAACGCGGCCCGCGCGGCGAGCACGGCGTCGCGGGCGTCCTTGCGGGAGGCCTGGGCGGCGTTGGCCACGAACTGCCCCTTGCTGTCGGCGACGACGTAGGTGCGGCCCGACTCGCTGCGCGGGAACGCACCACCGATGAAGAGCTTGTACGTCTTGCGTACGGCCAGCCGCGGCGCGGTGGCGGTGGCGCCCGCGGTGACCCGGGTGGCGGAGGCGACGGAGTCCTGCGACTCCTTCTTCTTAGCCGGCAAGGTAGGCCTCCAGCCCGTGGCGGCCGCCCTCGCGGCCGTAACCCGATTCCTTGTAACCGCCGAACGGCGAGGTCGGGTCGAACTTGTTGAACGTGTTCGCCCAGACCACGCCCGCGCGCAGCTGGTCGGCGATGGCGAGGATGCGGGAGCCCTTCTCGCTCCAGATCCCGGCCGACAGGCCGTAGGGCGTGTTGTTGGCCTTCTCGACCGCCTCACCCGGGGTGCGGAAGGTCAGCACCGACAGCACCGGCCCGAAGATCTCCTCGCGGGCGATGCGGTGCGCCTGGGACACGCCGGTGAAGATGGTCGGCGCGAACCAGAAACCGCGCTCGGGCAGCTCGCACGCGGGCGACCAGCGCTCCGCGCCCTCGGCGGAACCGATCTCGGCCAGCGCCTTGATCCGGGACAGCTGCTCGGCGGAGTTGATCGCGCCGACGTCGGTGTTCTTGTCCAGCGGGTCGCCGACGCGCAGGGTGGCCATGCGCCGCTTGAGCGACTCCAGCAGCTGGTCGGCGACGGACTCCTGGACCAGCAGCCGGGAGCCCGCGCAGCAGACGTGGCCCTGGTTGAAGAAGATGCCGTTGACGATGCCCTCGACGGCCTGGTCGATCGCGGCGTCGTCGAACACGATGTTCGCCGCCTTGCCGCCCAGTTCCAGGGTGACCTTCTTGTTCGTGCCCGCCACGGCCTTGGCGATGATCCGGCCGACCTCGGTCGAGCCGGTGAAGGCGACCTTGTCCACGTCCGGGTGGTCGACCACGGCCGCGCCGGTCTCGCCCGCGCCGGTGACGATGTTGACCACGCCCGGCGGCAGCTCGGCCTGCTGGCAGATCTCCGCGAACAGCAGCGCGGTCAAAGGTGTGGTCTCTGCGGGCTTCAACACCACGGTGTTACCCGCGGCCAACGCCGGGGCGATCTTCCAGGCCAGCATGAGCAGCGGGAAGTTCCACGGGATGACCTGCCCGGCCACACCCAGCGGGCGCGGGTCCGCCCCGAAGCCCGCGTACGGCAGCTTGTCGGCCCAGCCCGCGTAGTAGAAGAAGTGCGCCGCGGCCAGCGGCACGTCCACGTCGCGGGACTCCTTGATCGGCTTGCCGTTGTTCAGTGACTCCAGCACGGCCAGCTCACGGCTGCGCTCGGCGATGATGCGCGCGATCCGGAACAGGTACTTGGCCCGCTCCCGGCCCGGCATCGAGCCCCACACGTCGGAGTACGCGCGCCGCGCGGCCTTGACGGCCCGGTCGACGTCGGCGGTGGAGGCCTCGGCGACCTCGGCCAGCACCTCCTCGGAGGCGGGGGAGATGGTCTTGAAGCTGCCCGCGCCGTCGACGAACTCGCCGTTGATGAACAGCCCGTACGAGGGCTGCAACTTCACGATCGAGCGCGACTCCGGCGCCGGCGCGTACTCAAATGCGCTCATGCCTTCTCCTCGCTTCGCTCGTCGGCGGCACGAGTGCCGAGCCCGATGATCTGTTCGCTTCGCTCGCTCATGTCTAGTCCAGGGTGAAGTAGTCGGGGCCGCTGTAGTGGCCGGTGGCGAGCTTGGTGCGCTGCATCAGCAGGTCGTTGAGCAGCGTGGACGCGCCGAACCGGAACCAGTTCGGGTCGAGCCAGCGCTCGCCCACGATCTCGTTGACCATGACCAGGTACTTGATGGCGTCCTTGGTGGTGCGGATGCCGCCCGCGGGCTTCACGCCGACCTGGCGGCCGGTGGTGTCGAGGAAGTCGCGCACCGCCTCCAGCATGATCAGCGTGACGGGCAGGGTGGCCGCCGGGGCGACCTTGCCGGTGGAGGTCTTGATGAAGTCGCCGCCCGCCAGCATGGCCAGCCAGGAGGCGCGCCGCACGTTGTCGTACGTGACCAGCTCGCCGGTCTCCAGGATGACCTTCAGGTGGGCCTTGCCGCAGGCCTCCTTGATCGCCACGATCTCCTCGAAGACCTCCAGGTAGCGCCCGGCCAGGAACGCGCCCCGGCTGATCACCATGTCGATCTCGTCGGCGCCCGCGGCGACGGCCGCCCGGGTGTCGTCCAGCTTCACCTTCAGCGGGGCCTGCCCCGATGGGAAGGCGGTCGCGACGCTGGCCAGGTGGATGCCGGAGCCGCGCAGCGCCTCGGCGGCGGTCGGCACCATCGACGGGTACACGCAGATCGCGGCCACCGGCGGGCACGTCGGGTCGCCCGGGTCGGGCTGCCGGGCCTTCGCGCACAGCGCCCGGACCTTGCCCGGGGTGTCCGCGCCCTCCAGCGTGGTCAGGTCCACCATCCGAATGGCGAGGTCGATCGCCCAGGCCTTGGCGGTCGTCTTGATCGAGCGGGTGCCCAGGCCCGCAGCGCGCGCGTCCGCGCCGACCCGGTCGACGCCGGGCAGGCCGGAAAGGAACGTCCGCAGCGCCGCGTCAGAGCGCGTGACCTCGGACAACGGTGAGATGGTGGCCGTCATACGGCGAGTCTACGCGGCCTCACATTTATCGATCTTGTCCATGTCGTGGGATTCGGCAGAAGGGTGGCCGCCGTCACCACATCCCCCCGACATGCCGCGTTCACGCCGCATCAACGCTGGTCACCGACCGTCTTGGTGTGCGCATCATGCACTTCACCGACACGTACCTGCCGCGCCGCGACGGAGTCGTCACGTCGCTGCGGACACTGCGCGCGGCCCAGGCCGCTGCCGGCCACGACGTGCGCTGCGTCGTCCCGGCCCACGGGGACCAGGAGGACGAGCCCGGCCTGCTGCGGCTGCCGGCGCTCGCCTGCGGAGTCGCCGACCTGCGGCTCGCGCGGTGGGCGCTGTGCGCCCGGTCGACCCGTGAGCAGCTCGTCGCCGACCTGGGCGCATACCGGCCCGACGTCGTCCACGTGCACACCCCCGGCCCGGCCGGGCTGCTCGGCGTGCTGCTGGCCGCCCGGCTCGGCGTGCCGCTGGTGCAGACGTACCACACCGACCTGCACGCGTACGCCGAGGCGTACCGGGTGCCCGGCTGGGCGCTGCGGCTGCTGCTGCGCCTGTACGCGGGGCGGCTCGGGGTGCCCGCGGCCCTGCGGGGCGACCGCGCCGCAGTGCTCAGCGAGGGTAACCGGCTACTGCTCGGCGAGGCCCGCGCGGTCGTCGTGCCGACCCGGGCCGTGCTCGACCGGGTCGCGCTGCCCGTGCCTCCGGCGCGGATGGCGCTGGTCCCCACCGGCGTGGCCGAGCGCCCGGCGTCGCGCGCCGAGGCCGGGGCGTTCCGGGCCGGGCACGGCATCGGACCGAAGGACCCCGTGGTGCTGTTCGTCGGCCGGGTCAACCGGGAGAAAGGAGTCGACCTGCTGGTCCCGGCGTTCGCCCGGGTGCTCGCGTCGTCGCCGAGAGCCCGGCTCGTGCTGGTCGGCGCGGTCTACGAGCGGCGCTGGCTGGCCCGGCTGCTGCGCGCGGCCGGACCCGGGGTCGCCGACCGGGTGGTGCTGACCGGGCAGCAGCCCCCGCACGTGGTGGCCGCGGCGTACGCGGCGGCGGACGTGTTCGCCTTCCCGTCGCGTACCGACACGCAGGCCCTGGTGCTGCAGGAGGCCGCGCTCGCCGGGCTGCCCGCGGTGCTGGCCGACCCGTCCCTGCACCGCTACGGCACCCTCGACGGCAACGCGGTGCTGGCCGAGCCCGACCCGGCCTCGTTCGGCGACGCGGTGCTGAAGCTGCTCTCCGACCGCCGCGCCGCCCGCCGCCTGGGCGCCGCCGCGCGAGCCTGCGCCGCCGGCCACACCCCCCGGCGGTACGCCGAAGCCATGCACACGATCTACGTGGCGGCCCAGGCAGCCGTTGCCACACCCGACCCGGTGGCCCCCGCCGCACCCGCACCGGCCCCGGTGATCCCCGCCTGCCCGCCGCCCGCCCCGCTCGTCCGCCTCGGCCCGCCGATGGGCCCGCTCGTTCCCGCCGACCTGGTGCCGGACGCGCCCGGTCGCGCCACGCACGTGGCGGACGCGCTGGTCGCCGTGGCGCAGGCGGTGGACGACCGGGCTCGGCTGGCGGCGCACCGGGCGGGGTGAGCGGGACTTACACCACGGGGGCGGAGCCCACGACACCGGTTGGCACGACGCGGGCGGCTACGGGCGGGTAGTTTCACGTCGTGGACGTACTCGTCGTTGATCACCCGTTGGCCCAGGCCCGCCTCACCGCCATGCGCGACTCCCGCACCGACTCGGCCAGCTTCCGGGCCGCGTTGCACGAGCTCACCACCATGCTGGCGTACGAGGCCACCCGTACCTTCAAAGCCGACACGTTCCCGGTCGAGACCCCGGTCGCGACCGCCGTGGGCACCCGCCTGGCGAACCCGCCGCTGCTGGTGCCGGTGCTGCGCGCCGGTCTCGGCATGGCCGACGCCGCGCTGAGCCTGCTGCCCGAGTCCTCGATGGGCTTCGTGGGCCTGGCCCGCGACGAGCACACCTTCGAGCCGCGGGCCTACATGGAGTCCCTACCCGGCGACCTCACCGGCAAGCCGGTCCTGGTGCTCGACCCGATGCTGGCCACCGGCGGCTCCCTCGAACACTGCTGCCGCCTGCTCGCCGACCGCGGCTGCACCGACATCGTGGTGCTCTGCGTCCTGGCCGCCCCCGCCGGCATCGACCGCCTCCGGAACTCCGGCCTCCCCCTCCGCCTGGTCACCGCCTCCATCGACGACCACCTGAACGACAACATGTTCATCGTCCCCGGCCTCGGCGACGCCGGCGACCGCCAATTCGGCGGCATGCCCCGCTTCTGACCACCGCCGCTCGCGCGTTGATCATGAACTTATGGCACGGCTCGACGGCGCGTCATTGCCATAAGTTCATGATCAACCCGGGCGGGGGGTCAGGGGCGGCGGAGGACGGCCAGGACGGATTGGCCGAACGGGGGGCGGATGCGGGACTCCAGGCGGCGGGTCACGGGGGTGACCAGGGAGTCGTACACGCGCATCATGAGGCCGCCCTTGGGGGACATGCCGAGCAGGCGTGCGGTGATGAAGTAGCAGATGAAGCCGAGCGAGTTGACGTACTCCACGCGCTCGACGGTCAGGCCGGCGGCCACCGCGACGTCGGTGAGGGTGCGGCGGGTGTAGCGCCGCCAGTGGCCGGTGGCCACGTCGACCTTGCTCATCGCGATGGGGAACGCGGGCACCACCAGCACCATCGGAGCGCCGGGCTGGATCAGCCGGGCCATGCTGCGCAGTGCCGCGACGTCGTCCTCGATGTGCTCCAGGACGTTGTAGCTGACCAGGGCCGTGTAGTCGCCGGACTGATCGGTGGGCAGCAGCAACTCACGCGCCTCCACCCGGGGGTCGTCGGCGAAGCGCTGCTTGAGGTCGACCAGCCGCTCCGGGTCGGCCTCGGTGGCGGTGAAGCGGTCCACGTACGGCAGCCACTCCAGCAGGTAGTCCCCGAGCCCGCTGCCGATCTCGATGGGGTGCGCGCCGAGATACGGGGTGGCCATGCCCGCGAACCAGGTGCGGTGGTTCGCTGCCTCGGCGAGGCTCTCCAGCACCGCGGCCTGGATCTTCTGGTCCCCGGTGAGCAGGCTCGGCTCCGTGGCGTACGTCGTCATCGCTTGTTTCCGTCCGATAGCCGCAACGAGAAATGAATTCCTGTTTGTCCCTGTCATTCAGGGCTAATCCGGACAGATTACCTAAATGCCGTAGATTCGACGCTCGTGAAGACCGAAATTCAGGAGTGGCACCGGGCGCGACCCACCCCCGCCGACCGCCCTCACCGTGCGAAGAACCGCGCTGAACAGTCAAAACGCGTCAACGTGAACCTCGCGGCGGGGATCGGGTTCCTGCTCACGGCGGTGTACGTGACGTCCGGACTGTGGAAGGACGGGTCGCGCGCGCTGGTCTCGGAGAACATCGCCGACCAGGTCTTCTTCCAGTTCGTGCTGCGCCACGGCCTCGACGTGCTGACCGGCGACGCCGTGCCGTTCTTCACCACGCAGATGAACGCCCCGCACGGGGTCAACCTGATGGCGAACACGGTGGTCCTCGGCCTGGGCATCCCGCTCGCACCGGTCACCGCGATCTGGGGCCCGCAGATCAGCTTCGCGGTGCTGCTGGTGCTGGGCCTGGCCGGCACCGCCGCCGCCTGGTACTGGTTCCTGCGCCGGCACGTCACCACCTCGGCGGCGGCCGCCGCGGCGGGGGCGGCGCTGTGCGGCTTCGGCCCCGGCATGATCAGCCAGGCGAACGCGCATCCGAACTGGACCGCCCAGTTCCTGGTGCCGTTCCTGGTGCACCAGGCGCTGCGTATGGGAGAGCCCGGCCGCTGGCTGCGCAACGGTGTGGTGCTGGGGCTGCTCGTCGTCGCCCAGGCCTTCGTCAACGAGGAGGTGCTGCTCTACACGGCGCTGGCCTGCGCGGTCTTCCTCGCCGCGTACGCCGTGGCGACCTGGCCCGCGCAGCGGGCGGCGATCCGCCCCGTGCTGGCCACGGCAGGGGTCGCCGCGCTGGTCGGGGGCGCGCTGCTGGCGTACCCCCTGTGGTCGCAGTTCTTCGGTCCGCAGAGCTTCCGCGGCCTGCCGCCCGGCGCCTCGGCCTACGGCGCCGACCTGGCGAGTTTCGCCGCTTTCCCGCGGCTGTCGCTCGGTGGCAACGTCGACGCGGTCCGGCTGCTCGCGCCGAACGCCGCCGAGGAGAACACGTTCCTCGGCTGGCCGCTGCTAGCAGTGCTGGCGCTGGCCGTGGCGGGCTGGCTGTGGCAGCGTGCGCTGGTCCGGGCGCTGCTGGCGACCGGCGCGGTGTTCGCGCTGTTCGCCATGGGCAAGCAGGTGTTCGCCGGTGGCGAGCGCACCGCGCTGCCCGGCCTGTGGCGGCCGCTGGGGCAGCTGCCGCTGCTGGAGTCGGTGGTGCCGGTCCGGTTCGGGCTGGTGCTGCTGCCGGTGGCCGGTGCGCTGCTGGCGCTGGCGATCGAGGCCGTGGGGCGGCTGCCGCGCCGGTCGGCCGGCGAGCTGCCGGTGCGGCGGCTCGCGTATGCCCTGGTTGTGCTCGCGCTGGTGCCGCTGCTGCCGCTGCCGCTGCTGACGCACCGCGGGGTGCCGGTGCCGCGCTTCATCACCGAGGGCACCTGGCGGGCGTACGTCCCAGCCGGCCGCACCCTGGTCACCGTGCCCGTGACCAGCAACAAGCACAGCGACGGCATGCACTGGTGGGCGCAGTCCGGAGCGGACTACACGTTCCCCGGCGGCTACTTCATCGGGCCGGGCCGCGAGCCGGGGTCCGCCGTGTTCGGGCCGCCGCCGCGTCCCACGGACCTGCTGCTGGCCGCGGTCGCCGAGGGCGCGAAAGCGCCCCGCGTCACCGCGCGGATGCGCGACGGGCTGATCGCCGACCTGCGGTTCTGGCGGGCCGGAGCACTGGTCCTGTCCGATCGCGAGCCCCGCGCCGACGTGCTGCGCAAGCTGGTCGACGACCTGGTGGACACCGATGGCGTACGCACCGGCGGCGTCACCGTCTGGGACGTCGGCCCGCTGGTCGCGCCCTCCCCTTAGGCGCGTCAGCGCGGCGCTGCCACCGGCCCGCGCTGATCTCATCCAAAGCCCAGGTCAACGACCTGAGATGTTAGGAAGGGCACCTTCTACAACGCGGAGCGTTGTGAAGGTGCCCTTCCTTGCTCGTTACGGGCTGACGGACCAGATGCCGAGGGCCGCGGCGACCTCGGTGCGCAGGGCGCGGATGGTGGCGGCGGCGCGTTCGCGCGAGGAGGCGACGTCGCCGTCGGTGACCGGCTCGACGACTTCGAGGTATGCCTTGAGCTTCGGCTCGGTGCCGGACGGGCGGACCACCACCCGCGCGGTCTCGGTGCGCAGGATGACCACGTCGGCGGCCGACTCGGCGGGGCGGTCGAGCAGGTCCTCGGTGGAGGTGACCGGCTCGTCGAGCAGCGAGACGGGCAGCTTGGCGCGCAGGTGCGCCATCATCGTGCCGATCTCGGCCAGGTCGTCCACCCGCACCGAGAGCTGGTCGGTGACGTACAGGCCGAACTCGGCGGCCAGCTCGTCCAGCCGGTCGGTGAGGGTGCGCAGCTCCGCCTTCAGGCCGGCGGCCAGCTCGGCGACGAGCAGCGCCGCGGTGATGCCGTCCTTGTCGCGGGCCATCCACGGGGCCACGCAGATGCCCAGCGCCTCCTCGTACCCGTAGGCGAGGTCGGGCGCGGCGCGGGCGAGCCACTTGAATCCGGTGAGCGTCTCGGCGTACCCGACGCCGCGTTTGGCCGCCATGGCCCGCAGCATCGACGACGAGACGATCGTGGTGGCGTACGTGCCGGTGCGGCCCAGCCGCATCAGGTGGTCGGCGAGCAGCACGCCGACCTCGTCGCCGCGCAGCATGCGCCAGCCGTTGCCGTTGCCGACGGGCACCGCGACGGCGCAGCGGTCGGCGTCGGGGTCGTTGGCGATGACGATGTCCGCGCGGCGCTCGGCCGCCAGCGCGAGGACCAGGTCCATCGCGCCCGGCTCCTCCGGGTTCGGGAACGCCACCGTGGGGAACGCGCCGTCCGGTTCGGCCTGCGCGGGCACGATCGCGGGCAGCGCGAACCCGGCGCGCAGGAACGCGTCGCCGAGCACCTTGCCGCCGACGCCGTGCAGCGGCGTGTACGCCACCGCCAGGTCCTTGGGCTGGTCGTCCTGCACCACCGCGGCGGCCGCGGTCAGGTACGAGTCCACGATGTCGTCACCGAGCACCGTGCCCGGGTGGCCGAGCGGCACCTCGGACAGCAGCTTGACCGCGCGGATCTCGGCCTCGATCTCCTGGTCGGCCGGGGGCACGATCTGCGCCCCCGCGCCGAGCGGGCCGCCCAGGTGCTCGCCCAGGTAAACCTTGTAGCCGTTGTCCTGGGGCGGGTTGTGCGAGGCGGTGACCATGACGCCCGCGACCGCGTCCATGGCGCGCACCGCGTACGCGAGCACCGGCGTGGGCAGCGGGTGCGGCAGGAGCGCGGCGCGCATGCCGGAGCCGGTCGCGACCCGGGCGGTCTCCAGCGCGAACTCGTGCGAGCCGCGGCGCGCGTCGTAGCCGATCACCACCAGGCCACCCGGCTCGTGCTTGGTGAGCCAGTTGACGAGGCCCGCGGCGGCCTGGCGCACCACGGCCAGGTTCATGCCGTTCGGCCCCGCCCGCAGCGGCCCGCGCAGGCCGGCCGTGCCGAACGTGAGCGGCCCGCTGAACCGGTCGGCGAGCTCCGCCTCCGTGCCCGGCAGGGCGTCCAGCAGCTGCTGGAGCTCCTGACGGGAGTCGGGGTCGGGATCCTGAGCGATCCAATGGCGTACACGATCGGCAAACAACTCGGTCATCGGTGTTTCATAACACGCAGACCGGTCGGTTGCTCGGCGAACCTCTCAGGTTGTGATCGTGAACGAGTCGATCGCCTGGTCGAAGAACGCCTTGTCCTGGGCGAACGAATCCTCCCAGGTCGACAGGTAGATGTGGAACGCCGTGCCGCCCTCGACGCCGATCCGCCAGATGGCGTGCCGCGGGTTCTTGTTGGGCGGGGTGCACTGGTATTCCAGCTGCGCGGCGGTCTCCAGCGTGCCGAGCTTCTGGTCGCTGAGCTCGATCCGCTGGTAGGTGTCCTTCTGGCAGCGGTCTTCCTTCTTGAAGTTCTTCTCCGCGCCTTCCAGCTCCCGGGTCGGGTTGCCGCCCGACTTGTAGACGTTGATGCGCAGCCAGCGTTCCTTGTCGGTCGGGTCGCGGTAGTCGATGTAGCTGCCCGACTTGGCCGGGGTCCAGCCCTTGGGGACCAGCACCGTGACGTTCTTGAAGGTCACCCGCTGCATGCCCTCGGGCACCTGCGCGGAGGCGGACGAGGCCGCCGGGGCGCTCGGCGAGGGACCGACGGCCGAGCCCTGCGGGGTCTCCTCGCCGCCGCCGATCACGGCCCAGGCCACGCCGGTGATCACGAGCACGCCCACGAGTCCCGCGCCGACGGCCAGGCGCAGCTTCTTCGGCAGGGCCTTGACCTGGCCGACCACGCCGTCCAGCGCGGACGGGCCGGCCTTGGCGGCGGCCTTCGGCGGGAGCGTCTGCAGAGCGCCGGTCGGCGCGGGGTGCGCCCCGGTCGGCATGTCCAGCGGGTCGGCAGCGCTCGCCCGGGTGCGGCCACCCGCCCGGGAGGCCGGCATCTCGCCGGTGTGCAGCAGCGCCCGGCCGCCGATCTCCTTGGCGGGGCGCTCGGGCTGGGCCGGGGTGACCCACGCGGTGGCGGCGGGCTGCGGCGCGACGACCGCCCACGGGTCGGTGACGTGCTGCGGCACGGCGTTCTGGGCCAGCGGTCCGGCCAGCAGCTCCCGCAGTGTGGCGCGGGCGGTGGTCACGTCCCAGCGCCGGTCCGGGTCCTTCTCCATGAGGCCGTACAGCACCTCGCGCAGGGGACCGCAGCGCTGCGGCGGGACGGGCTCCTCCTCGACCACGGCGTGCATGGTCGCCAGCGGGTCGCCCTTGTCGAACGGCGGGCGGCCCTCGACGGCGGTGTACATGGTCACGCCGAGCGAGAACAGGTCGCTGGGCGGGCCGAAGCGGTGGCCCAGCGCGCGCTCGGGGGAGATGAAGTGGGGCGAGCCCAGCACCATGCCCGGGGTGGTCAGCTGCACGTCGGTCGGCAGCTTGGCCACGCCGAAGTCGGTGAGCACGCAGCGGCCGTCCTTGGTGATCAGGACGTTGGCCGGCTTGACGTCGCGGTGCAGCACGCCCGCGGCGTGCGCCACCTCCAGCGCGCCGAGCAGCGCGATGCCGATCTTCGCGACCGCGCGCGGGGCCAGCGGGCCGTCCTCGATCACCATGTCGGCCAGGCCGCGGGCGTCGAGCAGCTCCATCACGATCCAGGGCCGGCCGTTCTCGGTGACCACGTCGAAGACCTGGACCACACTCGGGTGCGACAGGCTCGCCGCAGCACGGGCCTCGCGCAGGGTGCGCTCGTACATCGAGGCGGCGTCGCTGGCGGCCAGGCCCGGCGGCAGCACGACCTCCTTGACGGCGACCTCACGGCGCAGCACGGTGTCGGCGGCACGCCACACGGTGCCCATGCCGCCGTGCCCGATCGCGGTGCGGAGTGAATAGCGTCCGCCGATGACGGTGCCCGGAGCCGCGCGGCCCGAAGAGGGATTGCCGCTCCAGGTGGATGCATGGGTGGTCACTGCTTAAGCCGCCAAAGGAGAGGGGACGATGGCAAAGGGGGAATGGGTCACTCACCTCTATCCTGTACGACACCGCGCCGCAGGGAAAGCCGTGGACGGGTTCTGAGGCCGAATTTCACGGTTCCGTCCCCTTGTCATCACCCTCGGTGTACGTGATGTGCGTTATCCCTCACCCCGGGACCCGTCCGGGACGCCTAACATCCCCCGTATGAACGAGCGTTCACCGAGGCGTAGCGAGTCCGGCTTCCCGATCGAGCCCGTCTACGGCCCGGCCGACGGCGAGAAGCCCGGTCAGTACCCCTTCACCCGGGGTGTCTACCCGACCATGTACACCTCGCGCCCGTGGACCATGCGCCAGTACGCCGGGTTCGGCACGGCGGTGGAGTCCAACGCTCGCTACCACCAGCTGCTCGACGCGGGCACCATGGGCCTGTCGGTGGCGTTCGACCTGCCCACGCAGATGGGCTACGACTCCGACGAGCCGATCGCGCACGGCGAGGTCGGCAAGGTGGGCGTCGCGATCGACTCGATCGAGGACATGCGGCTGCTGTTCAAGGACATCCCGCTGGACAAGGTGTCCACCTCGATGACGATCAACGCGCCGGGCAGCGTGCTGCTGCTGCTCTACCAGCTGGTCGCCGAGGAGCAGGGGGTGCCAGGCGACAAGCTCAACGGCACCATCCAGAACGACATCCTCAAGGAGTACATCGCCCGCGGGACGTACATCTTCCCGCCCAAGCCGTCGCTGCGCCTGGTCGCCGACACGTTCGCCTACTGCCGGGCCGAGATCCCCAAGTGGAACACCATCTCGATCTCCGGCTACCACATGGCGGAGGCGGGCGCGACGCCCGTGCAGGAGATCGCGTTCACGCTGGCCGACGGCATCGAGTACGTGCGCGCCGCCGTCGCCGCCGGCCTGGACGTGGACGCGTTCGCCCCGCGCCTGTCGTTCTTCTTCGTCGCCCGCACCACGCTGCTGGAGGAGGTGGCGAAGTTCCGTGCCGCCCGCCGCATCTGGGCGAAGGTGATGCGCGAGGAGTTCGGCGCCAAGGACCCCAAGTCGTGGATGCTGCGCTTCCACACCCAGACCGCGGGCGTGCAGCTCACCGCCCAGCAGCCCGAGGTCAACCTGGTCCGGGTCACCGCGCAGGCGCTCGGCGCGATCATGGGTGGCACCCAGTCGCTGCACACCAACTCCTACGACGAGGCCATCGCGCTGCCCACCGAGAAGGCCGCCCGGCTCGCCCTGCGCACCCAGCAGGTGCTGGCGTACGAGACCGACCTGACCGCCACGGTGGACCCGTTCGCGGGTTCGTACGTGGTCGAGGCGATGACGGACGAGATCGAGGCCGAGGCGCGGGCGCTGATCGACCGGGTGTTCGAGTACGGCTCGGCCGTCGACGCCATCGAAGCCGGCTTCCAGAAGCGCGAGATCGAGTCCTCGGCGTACCGCACCGCACTGGAGATCGACTCCCGCGAGCGCGTGGTGGTGGGCCTGAACCGGTTCACCATCGACGTCGAGGAGCCGTACGAGCCGCTGCGCGTCGACCCGGCGATCGAGGCCGACCAGGCCGCCCGCCTGGCCAGACTGCGCGCCGAACGCGACAACGACGCCGTCGGCGCAGCCCTGGACAAACTCCGCGCCGCCGCGCACGGCACCGAGAACGTGCTCTACCCCATGCGCGAGGCCCTGCGCCTCAAGGCCACCGTCGGCGAGGTCTGCCACGCCCTCCGCGCCGTCTGGGGCACCCACGCCCCCCGCGAAACCTTCTAGTCCGAAAACTTGAGGGTGAGTGGGCAGGCGGCAGCGTCTCGGCGTAGCGCA
>NZ_JBHTAC010000072.1:0-32161 GCF_042663325.1 Catellatospora aurea | reverse complement strand
GGTCAGGAGGCGTACGCCTCCAGCTCGGAGATCTGGCCCGCCGGCCAGCCGGTGTTGGCGGTGAAGTTGAGCCGCACGTACCGCACCGTGGCCGAGGTCAGGGCCACGTCGACGGTGTTGGCGGCGGCCGGGTCGAACAGGCGGCCGGCGGCGGCCGACAGCGGGTGCCAGGTCACGCCGTCGGTGGAGCCGTGCACGGCGATCTGCTGCGTGCGCGCGCCCCAGCCCGGGGGCAGTTTCAGCACGGTCCGGCTGACCGGGACGGCGCCGCCGAGGTCGGTGGTGAGCGTCTGCGGGAACGTGTTGTTCACGCTCTCCCAGTAGCTGCCCGCGTTGCCGTCGACGGCGTTGCCCGCGGGGAAGCCGCCGTTGGTGCTGGACGCGGTGACCGGGCGGTTCAGGGCCAGGTTGACGGTCGGCGACTGCGGGTCGGTGGTGGCGGTGACGGTGCTGCCGGGACCGGAGATCGCTCCGGCGGCGTCGCGGGCGCGTACGTAGTAGGAGTAGGTGGTCGCCGGGGTGAGGCCGGTGAGGGTGACCGAGGTGCCGGAGGGGGCGGCGACGACGTTGTCGGTCGCGCCCAGCTCCTGGTAGACGGTGTAGCCGACGACGCCGACGTTGTCGGTCGAGGGCGACCAGGACAGCGAGACGCTGGTCGCGGTCTTGCCGGTGACGGTGAGGTTGCCGGGCGCGGTCGGCGGCACGGTGTCGCCGGGCCCCGAGCGGTTGGCGAACTCGGTGGCCCAGTAGCGGGTCCGGGTCAGGTACGCGGTCTCGGCGGCGGCGCCGGACAGGCCGTACGCGCCGTCGAAGGTCTGGTAGCCGAAGCCCGCGGGCGGGGTGGCGTGCGCGGGTTCGATGGACGAGCCCTCGTGCCACTCGTTGAACGACGTGATCGACACCCAGTCGGGCAGGCCGCCGGTCGCCGGGGTCAGGGCGTTGTTCCACTGCAGGTCGTAGGTCGCTCCGTTCGCGCGGCCGACGGTCGGAGTCGTGTTGCCGGGCACGGCGCGGTCGTCGAGGTAACCCGGTGCGACCGACGGGGCCCAGATCAGGCCGTTGGCCTTGCAGAAGGCGCTCGCGTTCGCCCAGCCGGGCGCGGTGGACCCGGCGATGCCGTCGTAGGTGTACATGCCGCCGAAGTGGGCGACCTTCGAGGTGTCCGTGGTCTGCGCCAGGATGATGTTGGTGCTCTTGAGCGGCGCGATCGGCGACCAGTCGGCGATGAGCAGGCTCTCGAAGACGTAGAACGCGGGGCGGTCGCCGTGCGCGGTGTCGCGGTAGTAGGCGGGGCTGGAGCCGTACCTGCTGTTGAGGTAGTTGATGTCGGCGACGGTGGAGGCGGCGGTGCGGCCGGCGTAGGGCTCCAGGTGCCAGGCGACCTTCAGGCCCTGCGCCGCGGCGGCGGCCAGCACGCCCGCGGCCAGGTTGTCCTCGTAGGAGCCCTGACCCCACCAGCTGTAGACGAGCACGCCCGCGCCGGACTGGCGGATCCACTGCATGTGCTGGGCGACCGCGCCCGCGTAGTCGCCGGAGTCGTACGCGCCGAGCTTCGGGTACAGGTTCGCGCCGACGTCGGCGGGCGGGGTGTGGCCGCCCTGCTGCCAGTGCCGGTACTGGCCGTACACCGCCGGGTTGCCGTACCAGGAGTAGTAGAAGACGTGCACGTTCGGCGACGGCGGCGGGTCGGCGGCCGACGCGCCGTGTGGTGCCGCGGTGAGCGTGGCGGCCACCGTCAGCGCGGTGAGCAGCACGCGTAGGGGCCGTGTCCAGACGGACATGACGGTCCTCTCCGTTACGGGGTCGGGACGGTTCGGTTGCCCCGGAGCGCCTGCGACGCGGCCGGGGGAGCGGGGTAGGCAAAACCTTAGATACGTGTTCGCAAAAACTCTAGAGTCCTGTGCAAGTTTGCAATGCCAATAGAAACGTTGCGGACGGTGACGGCGCAACGGTTGCCGTCGCGGCGGGCGCGTGAGACGGGCTGCCCGGGTTCGCGGACCGCCCCTGCTCATCCGCGTGTGGCGATGCGATCGGCCGTCCACAACAGAGACTTGCGAGATCAGTGGTCATGAGTGGGCGTCACCGGCGGTGACCGGTGCTGGTCGCGGCGGGGTCGTGGCGGTACGCATACGAAATGATCACCGTCCGTCCTCACCCGACGGTTGCTACGTTTTTTGCATTGGACTGTGGACTTCTAACTACCAAGGCTCTAACGTTTTGCTACCACAGTCAGAAACACCGATGACTTGAAGTCGTAACAGGCAGGTGGCTCCTCGGCCGTGGCGGCGTGTGCGCGTGAGCTGGCACGTCGCCGCAATCCGCTCCGGCCGGGTCGCCTTCCGCACCACGGGGTGGCCGTCGTTCCACGGCGGCGACCGCGGATTCGCGGCGGGATGAACGCAGGAGAGGTAATGCAGGGAGGAGTGCAGTGAAACTCAAGAATGTCCGGATCAGGCTGCTCGCGACGGTCGTCGCCACCAGCCTGGCTGTCGTGGCGGGGCCGACGTCACCGGCCTCGGCCGCCGGAGGGCCGAACCTGGCCGCCGGCAAGACGACCTCGGCGAGCAGCGTCAACGGACCCTACGTGACCGGCAACCTGGTGGACTCGAACCAGGGGTCCTACTGGGAGAGCTCCGGCGCCTTCGCCCAGTGGGCGCAGGCCGACCTCGGCAGCACCGTCAGCATCGACCAGGTCGTGCTGAAGCTGCCCGCGGGCTGGGGCGAGCGCACCCAGACGCTGTCCGTGCAGGGCAGCACCAACGGCACCTCGTTCAGCACGATCGTGGCCTCGGCCGGGTACAACTTCCAGCCGGGCTCCGGCAACGTGGTGACGATCAACTTCACCGCGGCCAGCACCCGGTACGTGCGGATCAACATCACCGCCAACACCGGCTGGGCGGCCGCGCAGCTGTCCGAGCTGGAGGTGTACGGCGCGGGCGGCGGCTCGTCCGGCAACCTCGCCATCGGCAAGGCGATCACCGAGAGCGGCCACGCCGACGTGTACGGCGCGGGCAACGCCAACGACGGCAACCAGGGCACGTACTGGGAGAGCGTGAACAACGCGTGGCCGCAGTGGCTGCGCGTCGACCTCGGCTCGACCGTGAGCGTGAACCGGGTCGTGCTGAAGATCCCGAGCGGCTGGGGCGCGCGCACGCAGACCCTCGCCGTGCAGGGCAGCACCAACGGCAGCACGTTCGCCGACATCGTGGCCTCGACCGGGTACAACTTCACCGGCTCGAACACCGTGACGATCGACTTCGCCACCGCGTCCACCCGGTACGTGCGGATCAACATCACCGCCAACACCGGCTGGCCGGCGGGCCAGATCTCCGAGTTCGAGATCTACGGCCCGACCACCGGTGACACGCAGGCCCCGTCCACGCCGGGCAGCCTGGCCTACACGCAGCCCGCGTCCGGCCAGATCCGCCTGACCTGGAACGCCTCCACCGACAACGTCGGCGTCACCGCGTACGACATCTACGCCAACGGCGACCTGCTGACCAGTGTCAGCGGCTCGACGCTGACCTACACCGACAGCCGGCCGGACAGCCAGACCGTTTCCTACTACGTGCGGGCCCGCGACGCGGCCGGCAACCAGTCGGGCAACAGCAACACGGTCACCCGCACCGGCCAGACCGGCGACACCCAGGCGCCCACCGCGCCCGGCAGCCTCGCCTACACCCTGCCCGCCTCCGGCCAGATCCGGCTGACCTGGACCGCGTCGACCGACAACGTCGCCGTGACCGGGTACGACATCTACGCCAACAGCGCGCTGCGGGCCAGCGTGAACGGCTCGACCCTGACCTACACCGACAGCCAGCCGGACACCGCTACGGTCAGCTACTACGTGCGGGCCAAGGACGCGGCGGGCAACATCTCGCCGATGAGCAACATCGTCACCCGCAACGGCTCCGGTGGCGGCGGCACCAACCAGGCGCTCAACAAGCCGATCACCGACAACGGCCACACGCACATCTTCGCGCCGGAGAACGCCAACGACGGCGACCTCACCACCTACTGGGAGGGCAGCACGTCGCCCAACCAGCTCACCGTGGCGATGGGCTCCAACGTCGGCGTGTCCTCGGTCGTCGTCAAGCTCAACCCCGACGCCGCGTGGGGCGCCCGTACCCAGACGTTCCAGATCCTGGGCCGCGAGCAGAGCTCGTCGTCGTTCGTCAACGTGGTCTCGTCGGCGGCGTACAACTTCAACCCGGCCACCGGCAACACGGTGACCGTCAACGCCTCCGGCAGTTACGCCGACATCCGGCTCCAGTTCACCGGCAACACCGGCGCCCCCGGCGGCCAGGTCGCCGAGCTCCAGGTCATCGGCACCCCGGCGCCGAACCCGGACCTCACCGTCACCTCGGTCACCTGGTCCCCGGCCTCCCCGGTGGAGACCGACGCGGTCACCCTGAGCGCGGTCGTCCGCAACGCGGGCACCAACACCTCGGGCGCGACGAACGTCAACTTCTACCTGGGCACCACCCTGGTGGGCGCCGGCTCGGTCGGCTCGCTGGCCGCCGGCGCGCAGACGACGGTCAACGCCAACATCGGCACCCGCACCGCCGGCTCGTACGCCGTCACCGCGAAGGTCGACGAGGCCAACAGCGTCATCGAGCAGAACGAGGCCAACAACAGCCTCATCGCGTCGAGCAACCTCACGGTCAGCCCGGTGCAGTCCTCCGACCTGGTGGCGAACCTGAGCTGGACGCCGAGCAACCCGTCGGCCGGCAACACCGTCACCTTCTCGGTGGCGATCAAGAACCAGGGCACCATCGCCTCGGCGAGCGGCGCGCACGGCATCACCCTCACCGTGCTCAACGAGGGCGGCACCGTGGTCCGCACGCTGACCGGCTCGTACTCCGGGGTGATCAACGCCGGGGCGACGTCGAGCGCGGTCAACCTGGGCACCTGGACCGCGGCCAACGGCCGGTACACGGTCCGCGTGGTGCTGGCCAACGACGGCAACGAGCTGGCGGTCAAGCAGGCCAACAACACCAGCAACACGCCGCTGTTCGTCGGGCGCGGCGCGAACATGAACTACGACATGTACGAGGCCGAGGACGGCTCGACCGGTGGCGGCGCGACCGTGCTCAGCCCGAACCGCACGATCGGAGACCTCGCCGGTGAGGCCAGCGGCCGCCGCGCCGTGACCCTCAACGGCAACGGCCAGTACGTGCAGTGGACCACCAAGGCGCAGGCCAACGCGCTCGTCGTGCGGTTCTCCATCCCGGACAGCTCCGGCGGCACCGGCACCACGTCGACGCTGAACATCTACGTCAACAACACCTTCCACAAGGCGATCACGCTGACCTCGAAGTACTCGTGGCTCTACGGCGCGGAGGCGGGGCCGAGCAACTCGCCCGGCGCCGGCGCGCCGCGTCACCTCTACGACGAGGCCAACATCCTGCTGGACTCCACCGTCCCGCAGGGCGCGACGATCAAGCTGCAGAAGGACGCCGCCAACGCGGGCACGTTCGCGATCGACTTCATCAACCTGGAGCAGGTCAGCCCGCGGGCCAACCCCGACCCGACCCGGTACAAGGTGCCCACCGGCACCTCGCACCAGGAGGTCCAGAACGCCTTCGACGCCGTCCGGATGGACACCACCGGCACCTTCGTCGGCGTCTACCTGCCCGCCGGCAACTACGAGACGGCGCAGAAGTTCCAGGTCTACGGCAAGCCCGTCAAGGTCGTCGGCGCGGGCATGTGGTACACCCGCTTCCACACGCCCACCGGCCAGGAGAACACCGACGCCGGCTTCCGGGTGGAGAGCAGCGCCAACGGCTCCTCCTTCGAGCACCTGGCGTTCTTCGGCAACTACACCATCCGCCAGGACGGCCCGGGCAAGGTCTGGGGCGAGCTGAGCCAGGTGAACAACCTGACGTTCGACAGCGTCTGGGTCGAGCACACGGTCTGCGGCTGGTGGGGCGTCAAGGTCAGCGGCTGGACGGTCAAGAACAGCCGGGTCCGCGACACCTTCGCCGACGGCATCAACCTGACCAACGACTCCACCAACAACCTCGTCACCAACGTCGAGGGACGCGGTAACGGCGACGACGCGTTCGCGCTGTTCTCCGCGATCGACTCCGGTGGCTCGGTCGGCAACCACGGCAACGTCTTCGAGAACCTCTCGGCGACACTGACCTGGCGGGCCGCGGGTCTGGCGGTGTACGGCGGCTACGACAACGTGTTCCGCAACCTGTACATCGCGGACATGTTGACATACTCCGGCATCACGATCAGCTCGCTGGACTTCGGATACCCGTTCGTCGGGTTCGGGACCACGCCCACACGGTTCGAGAACATCTCGCTCGTGCGGGCCGGTGGACACTTCTGGGGCAACCAGACCTTCGGCGCCATCTGGGTCTTCGCGGCCTCGAAGGAGTTCCGCGGGATCCGGGTGACCGATGTGGACATCGTCGACCCGACGTACTCCGGCATCATGTTCCAGTCGAAGTACCCGGAGCAGCAGCTCGTCACCGACACGATCTTCACCAACGTCAGCATCAGCGGCGCGCAGAAGAGCGGTGACGCGTACGACGCCAAGTCCGGCATCGGCATCTGGGTCAACGAGATGCCCGAGGCGGGTCAGGGTCCGGCGAGGGGTTCGGCCACCTTCAACAACCTGACCTTCAGCAACAACTTCCAGAACATCCGCAACACGACCACCACCTTCACCCTCAACATCAGCTGACACTGACCGGGTAAGGGCAAAGGAAGGGCACCTTCTTAACGCTCCGCGTTGTAGAAGGTGCCCTTCTTCACGTCCTGAGGCGGTGAGCTGCGGGTTCGTGCGGCTACCGCAGCTGGTCGGCGTCGATGACGGCCTGGGCGAACGGACCCGGGGCCTCCTGGGGCACGTTGTGGCCGATGCCCTGCAGGGCGCGGTGCTGATACGGCCCCGTGAACCGGACCCGGTACGCCGCACCGTCGCCCGGCGGTGTGAACGGGTCCACCTCGCCGTCGAGCGTGATCGTGGGAACCGCGATCGTCGGGCCCTTGGCCAGTTGCGCCTCCAGGCCGTCGTGGCGCGGGTCGCCCTGCGCCAGGCCCAGCCGCCAGCGGTAGTTGCCGATCACGATCGGCACGTAGTCGGGGTTGTCGAAGGACGCCGCCGTCCGGTCGAAGGTCGCGTCGTCGAACTTCCACGTCGGGGAGTTGAACGTCCAGATCAGCTTCGCCAGGTCGTGCCGGTTCTTGTCGAGGCCGAGTCTGCCGCGCTCGGTGCTGAAGTAGTACTGGTACCACCACGCCCACTCGGCCTTCGGCGGCAGCGGCTGCTTGTTCGCCTCCCGGTTGGTGATCAGGTAGCCGGTCACCGAGACCAGCGCCTTCACCCGCTCCGGCCACAGCGCGGCCACGATGTCGGCGGTGCGCGAACCCCAGTCGTACCCGGCGAGCACCGCCTGCCGGACGCCCAGCGCGTCCATCAGCGCGACCAGGTCCAGCGCGAACGCCGACTGCTCGGCGGTGCGGGGTGTGGACGCGTTCCGGAACCTGGTCGTGCCGTGGCCGCGCAGGTGCGGGGTGATCGCGCGGTAGCCCTGCGCGGCCAGCAATGGCGCGACGGCGGTGTAGCTGTGGATGTCGTACGGCCAGCCGTGCAGCAGGAACACCGGGCGGCCGTCGGCGGGACCGGTCTCGACGTAGCCGACGTTCAGCTCGCCGGCGTCGATCTGGCGTACCGGACCGAATTCCGGCTGTGCCCGGGTCCCCATGTCCGGCACGGTCGCGCCGGGGCGGCCGCGTCCCGGCAGCGTCCCCGAAGTGGGAACCGCGGCACGGCCTGCGGCCTCGCTCGCGGCGGGTGGCGCGGCCAGGCCGCCGAGGGCGGCGACCGCGCCGGAGCCGAGGATCTTGCCGAACGTACGCCGGTCGACCATCCGGATCCTCCCCTGAGGTGTCGACGGAGGTGAGCGCGTGCGGGAAAGCCACCGCGGCGTGGACACGCGCGGACTCGTATGCCCAGCTCGGAGGCTACCTGCCAGGGCCGCGGCGCGAGCCGGTTCCGCGGGATGTCGGATCGACGGCCACCCGGGGCAGGCGGAATGATGTAGGCATGTCGCTGGAACGGCTCGATCTGAGCAGCCCCGTCGCCCGGATCGGGTTCGGGCTGGCCGCGGTGGGGCGGCCGGGATACATCAACCTGCACCGGGAGCGGGATCTGCCCGCCGGGCGGACCGTCGACGAGCTGCGCGAGCGTACGTACGAGCTGCTCGACGCGGCGTACGCGGCCGGGGTGCGCTATGCCGACGCGGCGCGCTCGTACGGCCGCGCGGAGGAGTTCCTGGCCGGGTGGCTGGGCGCGCGGGACGTGCCCGACATGGTGGTCGGGAGCAAATGGGGGTACACGTACACCGCCGACTGGCGGGTCGAAGCGGCGGTGCACGAGACCAAGGACCACGGGCTCGCCACGTTCGATCGGCAGCTGGCGGAGACGCGGGAGCTGCTGGGGGAGCGGCTGGATCTGTACCAGATCCATTCGCTGACCGTGGAGAGCCCGGCGCTGACCGATACCGCGCTGCACCGGCGGCTGGCCGAGCTGGCCGCGATCGGGGTGACCGTCGGGTTTTCCGCCAGCGGGCCGCGGCAGGCCGACGCGATCGACGCAGCGCTGGCCATCGAGGTCGACGGGGTGTCCCTGTTCCGCAGCGTGCAGGCGACGTGGAACGTGCTCGAACCGTCCGCGGGGCGGGCGCTGGCCGCGGCCCGCGCCGCCGGCTGCCGGGTGCTCGTGAAAGAGGCGATGGCCAACGGTCGGCTCGCCGAGCCGTCGCCGGAACTCGGCGTGCTCGCCGACGTCGCGGCGGAGGCGGGCGTGTCGCAGGACGCCGTCGCGCTGGCGGTGGTGCTGGCCCAGCCGTGGTCGGGCGTGGTGCTGTCGGGGGCGGCCACGACCGCGCAGTTGGCGACCAACCTCGCCGCGGCCCGGGTACGCCTGTCCGACGAGCAGCTGGCGCGGCTGTCGGCGCTGGCCGAGCCCGCCGAGCAGTACTGGAAGCACCGCGCCACCCTGCCCTGGCAGTGACACCACTGGCCTGCGAAGCTGTGCGCCGCGAACGGGCGGCTCCAGTCCCCAATCCGCGCGGAACGCCCGACGAACCCGCAGGTCACGACGGGTAGCCCGTTAAGAAGATGCCCTTCCTCTACGCAGAGCGATGGGAAGGTGCCCTTCCTTCAGGCGGTCGTGCGGAGGGCGGTGGCTACGGCTTCGGCGGCGGCGGGGGCGTCGGGGCCGGTGGCGCGGACGGTGACGGTTTCGCCGGCGGTGGCGCCGAGGGCGAGGAGGGCGAGGACGCCGCGCGCGCTGGCGGTCTTGGCGCCGTAGGAGATCTCGATGGTGCTGGTGAACTTGGCGGCGGTGACGACGACCTGGCCGGCGGGGCGGGCGTGCAGGTGGGCGGGCAGGACGACGGTCGTCTCAGAGCTTTCGGGCATGCCAGGCCTCCTCGGCGGCGTCGGCGACCGTGTCGAGGTCGGCGCCGGTGGCGGCGATGACGGCGGCGGCGACCGCGCCCTCGACGAACGGAGCGTCGACCAGGCGGACCCCGGGGTCCGGGTGCTGCTCCAGGAGCGCCTTCGCGGTGAGGACGGAGCTGCCCAGGTCGGGCAGGACCAGCACGCCCCCGCCGGAGCCGGCCTCGGCGATCGCGTCGCGGATCAGGTCGTACGAGGTGCCCAGCCCGCCGTCGTCGTCGCCGCCCGCGACGGTCACCGCGACCGTGTCGCCGGCCACCTGCCGTAGCAGCTCGCGCAGCCCCGCGGCCAGATCGGCGCTGTGCGAGACGAGGACCAGGCCAACGGTGCCGTTCATGTGGGGATGGTAGCCCCGCGGACCGGTAAACCGGGCACACTGCGCCCGGTCGGGGCAGGATGGACCTGACGACGCCCGTGAAGGGAGCCCGGCCGTGAAGAAGTTCATCAACCATCCGGACGCGGTGGTCCGTGAGTCGCTGGTGGGGCTGGCCGCCGCCCACCCGGACCTGCGGGTGGACCTGGAACAGCAGATAGTGGTACGGGCCGACGCGCCCCGGGCCGGCAAGGTCGGCCTGATCTCCGGCGGCGGGTCGGGCCACGAGCCCTTGCACGCCGGTTTCGTGGGGCTGGGCATGCTCGACGCGGCCTGCCCCGGCGAGGTGTTCACCTCGCCCGTGCCGGACCAGATCCTGGCTGCGGCGAAGGCGATCGACGCCGGATCGGGCGTGGTGCACATCGTGAAGAACTACACCGGCGACGTCATGAACTTCCAGCTGGCCGCGGAGCTGTCCGCCGACGAGGGCATCGAGGTGCACTCGGTGCTGGTCGACGACGACGTGGCGGTGGAGGACTCCACCTGGACCGCGGGCCGCCGGGGCACGGGCGCGACGATGCTGGTCGAGAAGATCGCCGGGGCGCTGGCCGAGGAGGGCGGGGACGCGGCCTCAGTGGCCGCGCTGGGCACCCGGGTCAACGAGGCCAGCGCCTCGTTCGCGATCGCCCTGACCCCGTGCACCACGCCCGCGGCCGGGCGGCCCGGCTTCGAGCTGGGCGAGGACGAGATGGAGGTCGGCGTCGGCATCCACGGCGAGCCCGGCCGCCGCCGGGAGAAGCTGCTGCCCGCCCGCGACATCGCCACGATGACGCTGGAGGCGATCCTCGCCGCGAAACCCGTCGCCGCGGGCGAGGACGCGATCGTGCTGATGAACGGGCTCGGCGCGACCCCGCTGATCGAGCTGTACCTGCTCTACGGCGAGTTCGCGGGGCTGCTGGAGTCGGCCGGGGTGCGGATCGCGCGCAACCTCGTGGGCAACTACGTGACCAGCTTGGACATGGCGGGCATGTCGCTGACGGTGTGCCGGGCCGACCCGGAGCTGCTGCGGCTGTGGGACGCCCCGGTGCGCACCCCGGCCCTGCGCTGGGGGGTCTGATGGACGTCGCGCTCGCCAAGGCCTGGCTGGACGCCGCCGCGGACGCCATCGCGGCCCAGGCCGACCAGCTGACCACGCTGGACGCCGCGATCGGCGACTCCGACCACGGCGTCAACATGAACCGCGGCTTCGGCGCGGTGCGCACCGCGCTGGCCGGGGCCGCACCCGACGGCGTCGGCGCGGTGTTCACGCTGGCCGGGTCGACGCTGGTGTCGAAGGTCGGCGGGGCGGCCGGGCCGCTGTACGGCAGCGCGCTGCGGGCACTGGGCAAGTCGCTGCCGGAGGGGCCGGAGGTGGACGCGGCCGCGTTCGGGGCGGGGCTGCGCGCCGGGCTGGAGGCGCTGCGCAAGCTCGGCGGGGCCGCGCCCGGCGACAAGACCATCGTGGACGCGTACCTGCCCGCGGTCGACGCCTACGACGCGGCGCTGCGCGAGCACGCCGGGGACGGCGACGGCGGGCTGGGCGCGGCCGCCCGCGCCGCCGCGCAGGCCGCGGCCGAGGGCATGCGGGCCACGGTGCCGCTGCAGGCCCGCAAGGGGCGTGCGTCGTACCTCGGCGAGCGCAGCATCGGGCACCAGGACCCGGGCGCCACCTCGACCTGGCTGATCTTCCAGGCCCTCGCCGACACCGCCGCGCCATGAGACCCGAGGTCTACTGCGGGACGGCGGGCGCGCCCGGGATCGCGGTGGGCAAGCTGCGCCATCTGGCGTACGGCACCAACGGCGAATCGGCGACCGCCACCCCGGACCAGGTCGGGGCGGCGTTCGGGGCGATCGCGGCCCGGCTGCGCCGCGACGTGCAGAGCATGCGCGCCCGGGGCGAGAACGGCACGCCCGCCGACATCCTGGAGGCGACCGCGCTCATCGCCGACGATCCCGACCTGCGCTCGGCCGCGATCGGCGAGGTCGAGAACGGCACCCCGGCGGACCGGGCGGTGCTCGACGCGGCGGAGCGGTACGCGAACGTGCTGGCCGCGCTCTCGGACCCGACGCTGGCGGCCCGGTCCGCCGACGTGCGCCAGATCGGCCGCCGCGTGGTCGATCAGTTGCGGATGGGCGGCGGCCCGGCCCCGGTGCCCGACGACGAGCCGGTGATCCTGGTCGCCGAGGAGCTGGGCGCCGACGACCTGCTCGACCCGTCGGCCACCGTGGTGGGCGGGGTGTCCCGGCTCGGCGGGCCGAACGCGCACGTGGCGATCGTGGCGCGGGCGCTCGGCGTGCCGCTGCTGTTCGGGGTGAACGTGCCGACGTCGTCGGCGGGCCGGGAGGCGGTGCTGGACGCGGTCGTGGCGACGCTGACGGTGTCCCCGACGGCGCAACGGCTGGAGGCCGCCCGCCGGTCGGCGATGGTGGCGCGTCGGCGGCGCGAGGAGCTGGCGGCGTTGCGCGGCCAGCCGGCGGTGACCCTGGACGGCACCCCGGTGACGCTGCTGGTCAACGTCTCCACGGCGGCGGACGCGGTGGCGGGCCTGGCCGCCGGGGCGCAGGGGTCCGGGCTGATCCGCACCGAGGTGGCCTTCCTGAACACGCGGCACTGGCCGACCCGCGCCGAGCACGCCGCGGCGCTGCGGCCGGTGCTGGCGGCGCTGGCCGGGCACCGGGCGACGGTGCGCACCCTCGACTTCGCGCCGGACAAGCTGCCGCCGTTCCTGTGGGGCACCTCGTCGCGCCATCGCGGGCTGGAGCTGATGCTGGACAACCCGCATGCGCTCGCCGACCAGTTCGCGGCCATCCTCGACGAGGCCGACGGCGCCCAGCTGCGGGTCATGATCCCGATGGTGGTCTCGGTGGCCCAGCTGGCCCGCTGCCGGGAACTGCTCGGTGCGGCCGCGGCCGAGCGCGGGGTGCCCGCACCGCCGCTGGGCGCGATGATCGAGCTGCCCGAGGCGGTGGAGTCGGTCGACGAGCTCGCGGCCGCGGCCGACTTCCTGTCGATCGGCAGCAACGACCTGACCGCGGCGCTGCTCGGGCTGGACCGGCGTGATCCGGCGCTGACGCCGGGCCGGATCGCCGAGCCGGTGGTGCTGGCGGCGGTCACGGCGGTGGTGCGCGCGGGCCGCCGGCACGACCGGGACGTGTCGGTGTGCGGCGACGCCGCCGGTGACCCGGCGCTGGTGCCGCTGCTGCTGTCGACGGGCTGCCGGACCCTGTCGGCGGCCCCGACGGCGCTGGACGAGGTGCGCGCCGCGGTTCGTGACACGACGCTGGAGCCCGGCGAATAATGCCCATCTAGTACGCATCGCCCCCGACGAACGCATTCCAGGCAGCGGGTATCGGAGAGCGATCCAGGCGGGACGCGAATCGTTCTATGCTGGACAGGTAGCGCGAGTGGATCACCGTTTTCGGTGGTCGGCGGCGGTTTTCCTGCCGCGACGGCACACGATGTGAATGCGCGCCGCACGGCCTCGCCGCCCCTACCCGCGGACACCACTGGGGGGCGGACAGACATGGCAAGTTCTGGGACCGTAGAGAAGGCGAAACCCACCGCAGGGCTGTGGCGCGAGCTGAGCGCGGAGTTCGCGGGCACGATGATCCTGATCCTGTTCGGCGTCGGCGTGGTGGCGCAGGTGGTCGCCGGCGGGCTGGGCGATCACGACAGCATCGCCTGGGCCTGGGGCCTGGGCGTCACGCTCGGTGTCTACACGGCCGCGCGGATCAGCGGCGCGCACATCAACCCGGCGGTGACCTTCTCGCTGGCGATCTTCAAAGGATTCCCCTGGATCAAGGTCGTGCCTTACATCATCGCGCAGTTCCTGGGCGCGTTCGTGGCGGCGCTGATCGTGCGCTGGAACTACACCGAGATGCTGCACGCGGTGGACCCCGGCCTGACCATGAAGACGCAGGGGGTCTTCTCCACCCTGCCCGGCAACGGCTCGCTGCCGATCGACATCTGGGGCGCGTTCCGCGACCAGATCATCGGCACGGCGATCCTGCTGTTCATGGTGCTGGCGCTCACCGACCTGCTCAACCTGCCGCCGCTGGCCAACCTGGCCCCGCTGATGATCGGCCTGCTCGTGGTCGCGATCGGCATGGCCTGGGGTACCGCGGCCGGCTACGCGATCAACCCGGCCCGCGACTTCGGGCCTCGGCTGGCGTCTTATCTGACCGGTTACGAGTCCGCGTTCAGAGATCAGTATGGGAATCTCTATTTCTGGGTGCCGATCCTCGGGCCGCTCATCGGCGGACCGCTGGGCGCCTGGCTGTACCACCTGTTCATCGGCCGGTATCTCACGGCCGAGCAGGTGGAGGAGGCGGTCACGCCGGTCGGCACGGTCGGCGTGAAGGAGTCCGGCACGTCCGAGAACAACGCGTGAGAACAGCGACCGGCACGTTCAGTGGAGAGGGACGCGAGATGGCTGACTTCGTGGGTGCGATCGATCAGGGGACGACGAGCACACGGTTCATGATCTTCGACCGGGGCGGCAACGAGGTCGGCAAGCACCAGCTCGAGCACAAGCAGTACCTGCCGCAGGCGGGCTGGGTGGAGCACAACCCGCTGGAGATCTGGGAGCGGACCAGCGCCGTCGTCCGCACGGCGCTGGCCCAGCGCAAGTTGCAGGCCTCGGACCTGGCCGCGGTCGGCATCACCAACCAGCGCGAGACGACCGTGGTCTGGGACCGCAGGACCGGGCGGCCCTACTACAACGCGATCGTGTGGCAGGACACCCGCACCGACCGCATCGCCGCGGCGCTGGACCGCGACGGCCGCGGCGACACCATCCGGCGCAAGGCCGGGCTGCCGCCCGCGACGTACTTCTCCGGCGGCAAGATCCAGTGGATCCTGGAGAACGTCGACGGCGTACGCGAGGCCGCCCAGCGCGGCGACGCCCTGTTCGGCAACACCGACACCTGGACGCTGTGGTACCTGACCGGCGGCTCCGACGGCGGCGTGCACATCACCGACGTGACCAACGCCAGCCGCACCATGCTGATGAACCTGGAGACCCTGGACTGGGACGACGAGCTGCTGTCGTTCTTCGACATCCCGCGCGCGATGCTGCCGGAGATCCGGCCGTCGTCGGACCCGTCGCTGTACGGCATGACCCGGGCGGGCGGCCCGTTCGCGGGAGAGATCCCGCTGCCGGCGTCGCTGGGCGACCAGCAGGCGGCCACGGTCGGCCAGGTGTGCTTCTCGCCCGGCGAGGCCAAGAACACCTACGGCACCGGCAACTTCATGCTGCTCAACACCGGCACCGAGCTGGTGCGCTCGAAGTCGGGCCTGCTCACCACGGTCTGCTACAAGTTCGGCGACGAGCCCGCGGTGTACGCCCTGGAAGGCTCCATCGCGGTGACCGGTTCGGCCATCCAGTGGCTGCGCGACCAGCTCGGCATCATCAGCGGCGCGGCGCAGAGCGAGTCGCTGGCCCGGCAGGTCGAGGACAACGGCGGCATCTACTTCGTGCCCGCGTTCTCGGGCCTGTTCGCGCCGTACTGGCGCTCCGACGCACGCGGGGTGATCGTGGGCCTGTCCCGCTTCAACACCAACGCGCACCTGGCCCGCGCCGCTCTGGAGGCGATCTGTTACCAGTCGCGCGACGTGGTCGAGGCGATGGAGAAGGACTCCGGGGTGGCCCTGGAGTTCCTGAAGGTCGACGGCGGCATCACCGCCAACAAGCTGTGCATGCAGCTGCAGGCCGACATCCTCGGCGTGCCGGTCAGCAAACCCGTGGTCGCCGAGACGACGGCGCTGGGCGCGGCGTACGCGGCCGGGCTCGCCGTCGGGTTCTGGCAGAACACCGACCAGCTGCGCGAGCAGTGGCACGAGGACCAGCGCTGGGAGCCGACGTGGACCGACGAGCAGCGCGAAGTGGGCTACCAGGGCTGGAAGAAGGCCGTCGAGCGGACCCTGAACTGGGTCGAGGTCGGGTAAGGGGCCACCGATGGACGTCGTCGCGCTTTCCGCTGAGTCGCGCCGCCAGGCGCTGGCCGACATGGCCGCTCGTGAACTGGACATCCTCGTCATCGGAGGCGGCGTGGTCGGCGCCGGCGCGGCGCTGGACGCGGTCACCCGGGGGCTGACCACGGGCCTGGTCGAGGCGCGGGACTGGGCCTCCGGCACGTCCAGCCGGTCCAGCAAGCTGATCCACGGCGGCCTGCGCTACCTGGAGATGCTGGACTTCGGACTGGTCGCCGAGGCGCTGAAGGAGCGGGCGCTGCTGCTCACCCGGCTCGCCCCGCACCTGGTCAAGCCCGTGAAGTTCCTGTACCCGCTGACGCACCGGGTGTGGGAGCGGCCGTACGTCGGCTCGGGCGTGATGCTGTACGACACGATGGGGCTGGGCACCGGCAGCGGCCGCGGGGTGCCGCGCCACCGGCACCTGAGCCACCGGCGGGCACTGCGCGAGGCGCCGTGCCTGAAGAGGGCCTCGCTGGTCGGCGCGGTGCAGTACTGGGACGGCCAGGTCGACGACGCCCGGCACACCATGACCGTGGTGCGGACCGCGGCGTCCTACGGCGCGATGGTCGCCAACCGGGCCCGGATCACCGAGTTCCTGCGCGAGGGCGAGCGGGTCGTCGGCGCGCAGGTCGAGGACGTGGTCACCGGGGAGATGTACGAGATCCGCGCGCAGCAGGTGATCAACGCGACGGGTGTGTGGACCGACGAGACGCAGCGGATGGCCGACACCCGCGGGCAGTTCCACGTGCGCGCGTCCAAGGGTGTGCACCTGCTGGTGCCGCGCGACCGCATCCAGTCGCGCACCGGGCTGATCCTGCGCACCGAGAAGAGCGTGCTGTTCGTGATCCCGTGGGGGCGGCACTGGATCGTCGGCACCACCGACACGGACTGGAACCTGGACCTGGCCCACCCGGCGGCCACCGCCAGCGACATCAGGTACATCCTGGAGCACGTGAACTCGGTGCTGGTCACCAAGCTGACCAAGGCCGATGTCGAGGGTGTCTACGCCGGGCTGCGGCCGCTGCTGGCCGGGGAGTCCGAGGAGACCAGCAAGCTGTCCCGGGAACACCTGGTCGGGCACCCGGTGCCGGGGCTGGTGGTGATCGCCGGCGGCAAGTACACGACGTACCGGGTGATGGGCAAGGACGCGGTCGACGAGGCGGTGCGCAATCTGGACCAGCGGGTGCCGGAATCGATGACGCACGAGGTGCCGCTGGCCGGGGCCGAGGGCTACAAGGTGCTGTGGAACCGGCGGCACCTGCTGGCGCAGGAGTCGGGGTTGCACGTCGTGCGCATCGAGCACCTGCTCAACCGGTACGGATCGATGATCCACGAGTTGCTGCGGTTGGTCGCCGATGATCCGTCGCTGGCCGAGCCACTGCCGGGGGCGGACGACTATCTGGGCGCGGAGGCGGTGTACGCCGCGTCGCACGAGGGTGCGCTGCACGTCGACGACGTGCTGGCCAGGCGTACCCGGGCGTCGATCGAGACCTGGTCGCGCGGGGTGCAGGCGGCCCCGACGGTGGCCCGGCTGATGGGCGGGGTGCTGGGCTGGTCGGACAAGGAGATCGAGCAGGAGATCGAGGTCTACACCGCACGGGTGCAGGCGGAGCGGCAGTCGCAGGAGGAGCCCGACGACGAGTCCGCCGAGGAGGTTCGGCTGGCCGCACCCGATCTTGGTTGAGCGCGCTTAATGTGATTTCATGCGAATCGTCCTAGTAGTGCGTGATGTCAGGATTTGGAGCGCCGGGCTGCTGGCGGGCGCACTGCTGCTGGGCGGGTGCACCGGTTCGCCGCCGCCCGCGCAGCCGGGGCCGATGGGCCTGGAGCCCGGACTGGAGGCAGAAACCCCGGCCGAAGTCGATCTCGCCGGGGTCGGTGATCCGTACTTCCCGAACTACGGCAACGGCGGCTACGACGTCGCGTCGTACGCGCTGAGGGTGAAGTTCGACCCGGCCTCCGGCCGGCTCGACGGCACCGCCACCGTCAAGGCCAAGGCCACCGTGCCGCTGGACCGCTTCCACCTCGACCTGATCGGCCTCACCGTGGACTCCGTGGTGGTCGAGGGCGACCCGGCCGAGGTCAAGCGGGACCGCGACGAGCTGGTGATCACTCCGACCAGGCACATCGACTCGGGGCAGGCGTTCACCGCGGTCGTCAGATACCACGGCAATCCGGGGGAGAGCCCGGAGCGCGACGCCGACCACAACGGCTTCTACGTCGGGCGTGACAGCGCCGTCGCGGTCGGCGAGCCGCAGTCCGCGGCGGCCTGGTTCCCGGTCAACGACCACCCGCGCGACAAGGCCCTCTACACCATCGACGTGACCGTGCCGAACAAGCTCAGCGGGCTGAGCAACGGCGTGCTCAAGGGCAAGAAGACCGACGGCGACTGGACCACCTGGAGCTGGGACGTCACCTCGCCGATGGCCTCCTACCTGGCGACCATGGTCGTCGGGGACTACCGGGTGACGCAGACCCGGCACCGGGGCAAGCCCGTGATCTACGCGGTGGCGTCGAGCGTCCCGGTGGGCGAGGCCGACCGCAACCTGGCGCGGACCACCGAGGTCGCCGACTTCCTGGAGAGCCTGTTCGGGCCGTACCCGTTCGACGCGTACGGCGGCATCGTGGTCGGCGACAACCGGGTATCCGACGAGCTGGAGAACCAGACCCGGCCCATCTACCTGCCCAAGACCTGGGAGAAGGGGCCGGACACGATCATTTTGGCGCACGAGCTGGCCCACCAGTGGTTCGGCGACAGCGTCTCGGTGCAGTCCTGGCGCGACATGTGGCTCAACGAGGGCTTCGCGACGTACGCCGAGTGGCTGTGGGACGAGCACCAGGGCGGGCGCACCGTGCAGGAGCACTACGACCGGCGGTACAAGGACCGCAAGGACCGGATGTGGCGGGTGCCGACCGCCGATCCCGGCAGCGACGGCATCTTCTCCAGCAGCGTGTACGAGCGCGGCGCGATGACCCTGCACGCGCTGCGCAAACTGGTCGGCGACGACAGGTTCTTCACCATCATGCGCACCTGGACCGCCGAGCAGCGCGACGGCAACGCCAGCACCGCCGAGTTCGTGACACTGGCCGAACGCGTCGCGGGCCGCCCCCTGAACGCCTTCTTCCAGCCCTGGCTCTACGGCAAGACCCGCCCCGAATAACACCCCGCCGCGCGCGGCGCGGCCGTCCCCTGCCGCAACTCTTAAAGAGTCGCGCCTTCGGAAAGCCCGATTGGGCGCGACTCTTTAAGGGTTGCGGCAGGTGGGTGGGCGGTGGGTGGGGTCAGGGGTTGAGGGGGGCGTGGTTGATGCCGTGTTCGGCGAGTTGTTCGGTCATGTAGGCGACGACGGTGGCGATGAGGACCACGGGGGTCATCGCGAAGCCGAGCGGGCCGAGCAGAAGCACGACCAGGACGACGGTGCTGACGGGTAGGGGCAGCATGGCGACCGTGGCGGCGGCCATGCCTGCGGCCATCGCGGGGACCGCGCCGAAGCCGGGCAGCGGGGCGGCCAGCGCGCCGAGCACGCCACCCAGGCTGACCGCCGGGAAGATCGGGCCGCCGCGCAGCGCCGCCAGGGACAGCGCGTAGCCGAGTCCCTTGAACACCAGCAGGGCAAGCAGCGCCGCCTCGGGCCAGGCCCGGGGGTCGGCGGCCAAGGAAGCCAGCGTCTGCTGGCCCGACAGCGCCACCTCGTCCGGGGAACGGCCGGTGAGCAGGGCGTACGCGGCGGCGCAGACGCCCACGCCGAGGGCGGCGAGCACCGTCGTCGACAGTGGGCGGGCGGCGACGCGGGGGGCGACCTGCTTGGCGAGGCCGCGTACTCCCCGGATGCCGATCGCGGCGACGACCGCGACGGGCAGTGTCCACAGCAGGTCGCCGATGTCGGGCCGGACGGCGCTGCCGGGCGGGATGGGCAGGGTCAGCGAGCCGATCGGCAGCCCGGACCACAGCCCGAGCCCGGTGAACACGATCGACCCGATACCGGCCGCCAGCAGGCACGGGATCACCACGGCGGACAGGGCCACACCACTGAGCTGCACCATCTCGATCAGCAGGACGGCCGCGACGATCGGGCTGCCGAAGATGGCGGCGATCGCCGCCGCCGCGCCCGCGCCGCTGACGATCAGCGCGCGCCGGTTGCCGGGGGAGATGCCGAACGCGTGCGCGGCCAGCAGGGCCAGTCCGCCGCCGCCGGCGATGAGCGGGGCCTCCGGCCCGAGCACCGCGCCCAGCGGCAGGCTGATCAGCGCGGCCACCAGCACCCAGGGCAGTTCCGAGGCGCTCGGCGGCGGGCCGCCCAGACCGTCGACGGGGGTGTGCCCGCCGCGGCCGGGAGCCCAGCGGGCGACCGCGCCGACGCCGAGCCCGGCCAGGGCCAGCATGGGCAGCGGCCACCACCAGGGCGGCTGGTCGCCGCCGGTGAGCGCCTGGGGGATGGTGTGCCACACCTGGTGCTCGGCGGCGTGCAGCACGGCGAGGAATCCGAACGCGATCAGCGACACCGGCACACCCACCAGCCCGGCGATGCCGAGCACGCGCAGGTACTCCGGGTGCCTGATCAGTTCGAGGGCGCGGTCGCGGGCCTGCTGCTGTGCGGGCGTTTCCGACATGTCATCACGCTAGGCGCTGCACCGGAAACGCGGGCGCGGATGGCGCAGCGCCCGCCGCTCAGACCCCGGCCGGGACCTCCAGGGCGTGGCGGTCCCAGTTGGCCAGCTCGGCGTCGGCCTCGTAGGTGCACTGCAGGAACGACATCAGCACCGCGTCCGGATCATCGGCGGTGCGCACCACCTCGTACGGCAGCAGGAACTCGCCCAGCTCCGTGTCGTAGCGGGCCCGTTCCGGGGAGATCGGCCAGTCGCGGAAACCGGGCGGCTCGGGGTAGGCGTACGCGTAGAACGCGCCCTCCGTGCCACCGCCGGGCCAGAAGCCGCAGCTGCTCACCTCGTGGTCGTAGGCCAGCCGGCTGACCCGGTCGGGGCAGTTGGGCACCCCGCCCGGATGCCGCGGAGCCGTCTCGCCGGAGAAGCGGGTCACCGCGAGGTCCAGCGCGCCCCAGAACAGATGCACGGGGCTGACCTTGCCCTGGAAGCGGGCCCGGAACGCGGTGAACACCCGGTGCGCCTGGACCATCGCCAGCCAGAACCGGTGGGCGTACTCCGGGTCGTAGGCGCAGTGCTGCTCGTCCTGCGCGAACGGGATCGCCACCGGGATCTCCACCGGGCGGGCCATGATGTCGACCGGCATGCCGAGGGAGTCCAGGGACTGCATCACGGCGGCGTAGAAGTCGGCGACGCTGCGCGGGCGCAGTTCGACCTCACGGTGCTCGCCGCCGGTGGTGTGCAGGTGGAGCACGTGCCGCTGGAAGTCGAAGGTGATCTCCAGCCCGGCCGAGCCGTAGGGCATCAGCGAGGTGGTGAAGCCCCGTACGTCCACGTACAGGGGCACCTGCCACCACTGGTTGATCATGGGTTCGAGCGCGAGCCGCACCTTGCCCACGATCTGGGTCCACATGTGCAGGGTGTCCCGCGTGTCCTTCCACTCGGCCAGCGGCAGCGCCGGCCAGACTCCCTTGCTGGTCATGGTCTCAGCATGCCGGAGCGGCCGCCGGTGCGCCGGGGGTTCGCGGCAGTGGCCTGCCGCCGCCGCCTGCATAGACGTTGGCCTATCACATCGAACCCGAGTGCCGAAAATTCGATGCAATAGGCCAGCGTCTATGTGAAATCGGGTGTGCCGGGCGGTGCGGTGGGGCCGTGGACGGGCTGCTCAGCCGCCGAGCCGGAACACGTTGATCCGGCTCAACTGGGAGTCGATGAAGGTCAGCGCGCTCCCGGCGTCGTACGTCGCCACCTGCACGAGTTCTCCCGTGGGCAGGTGGTCGCGGCCGGGGTCGCCGACGTACACCGTCGCGCCGCGGTCGGCGGCCCGGCGCAGGAACGGCAGTACCCGGGCGGCCATCTCGTCGCTGTAGAAGACGTCGCCGGCCAGCACGAGGTCGGCGTCGCCGCCGTCGCCGTCGAGCAGGTCGCCCTGTCGGCCTGTCACGGTCACCCCGTTGGCCCGCGCGTTGAGCGCGACCGCGGCGATGGCGTACGGGTCGATGTCGTTGGCGGTCACCGTGGCCGCCCCGGCCAGCCCGGCGGCGATCCCGGCAAGGCCGGAGCCCGCCGCGAGGTCGAGCACCCGGCGTCCGCGCGCCACCTCGGGATGGTCGAGCACATACCGGGCGACACCCTGGCCGCCGGCCCAGGCCGAGGCCCAGAACGGGGTGGGCATGGCGCGTCCCGCCTCGGCTTCCATCCGCGCCCACCACACGATCGCGTCGACCGCGAGGTGCAGGCGGATCTCGGGCACGAGGGGCACCTGGGTCAGGCTGAGCCGGTCGAGTCCGTCACTCTGCGCCGGTAGCGTTTTGTCCTGAAGGTCGTGCATTGCGCAATCAACGCGACCTGTCACTCGCCCAGCATGCCCGATCCGGTGCTCGATCGGTCGCAGAATCGCCCTGTTCGTCGGCAAAAGTCATCCTTCCCGTGCATGGCGCGCTAGGGTCAGCGGTTGTGGGGCAATGGCCGCACCGCGCAGTGCGGTGCGGGGCAGTCGACGGCCCCTGAGAGGGATTCATGGCAACCGGCACCGTCAAGTGGTTCAACGCTGAGAAGGGCTTCGGCTTCATCGAGCAGGACGGCGGGGGTGCGGACGTGTTCGTCCACTACTCCGCCATCTCCGGTGGCGGATACCGCGAGCTCCAAGAGGGCCAGCAGGTCGAGTTCGAGGTCACCCAGGGCCAGAAGGGCCCGCAGGCGGCCAACGTCCACCCGCTCTGATCAGCGCAACAAAGGGCGTCCCCGCCACCGTACAGGTGGCGGGGACGCCCTTTCCGTTCACCCCCGAGCGTCACGCCCCGGCCAGGGCGGGCTCGGCCGGCGTGACCGGACCAGCCTGCGTCACCTCGGGCTCGACCGGCCGCAGGGCCAGCGCCAGCACGTCGGCGACATCGGACAGCACGTGGATCGTCAGACCCTCGCGCACGTCCGCCGGCACGTCGTCCAGATCGGGCTCGTTGCGGGCCGGGATGATCACCTCGGTGAGGCCCGCCCGGTGCGCCGCCAGCAGCTTCTGCTTGACGCCGCCGATGGGCAGCACCCGCCCGTTCAGCGTGACCTCGCCGGTCATGCCGAACTCCGGCCGGACCGGACGTCCGGACGCGAGCGACGCCAGGGCGGTGACCATGGTGATGCCGGCGCTCGGGCCGTCCTTGGGCACCGCGCCCGCGGGCACGTGCAGGTGGATCCGCCGCCCGGCCAGCGCGTTGGGGTCCAGCCCCAGCTTGCGGCCGTGCGAGCGCAGGTACGACAGCGCGATGTGCGCCGACTCCTTCATCACGTCGCCGAGCTGGCCGGTCAGGGTCAGCCCCGGCTCACCGTCCATCGAGGTCGCCTCGATGAACAGCACGTCGCCGCCCGCTCCGGTGACCGCGAGTCCGGTCGCGACACCCGGCGTCGCCGTGCGCTCGGCCGACTCCGGCGTGAACCGGGGACGGCCCAGGAACTCCTTGAGGTTGCCGTTGTCGACCTGCACCCGCGCGCTGTCGCTCGCCTGCTTCACGGCGACCTTGCGCAGGATGCGGGCCAGGGCGCGCTCCAGTTGGCGTACGCCCGCCTCGCGGGTGTGCTCGGCGGCGATCGCGCCCAGCGCGCCGTCGCTGATCGACACCTCGTCGGCGGTCAGGCCGGCCCGGTCGAGCTGCCGCGGCAGCAGGTGGTCCCGGGCGATGGCGACCTTCTCCTGCTCGGTGTAGCCGTCCAGGGTGACCAGCTCCATCCGGTCCAGCAGCGGGCCGGGGATGGTCTCCACCACGTTCGCGGTGGCCAGGAACAGCACGTCGGACAGGTCGAGGTCGACCTCCAGGTAGTGGTCCCGGAACGTGTGGTTCTGCGCCGGGTCGAGCACCTCCAACAGGGCCGCGGCCGGGTCGCCGGCGTACCCCGCGGAGATCTTGTCGACCTCGTCCAGCAGCACCACCGGGTTCATCGAACCCGCCTCGCGCAGCGCCCGGACCAGGCGGCCCGGCAGCGCGCCGACGTAGGTGCGCCGGTGGCCGCGGATCTCGGCCTCGTCGCGCACGCCGCCCAGCGACACCCGGACGAACTTGCGCCCGAGCGCCCGTGCGACGGACTCGCCGAGGCTGGTCTTGCCCACCCCGGGCGGACCGGCCAGGGCCAGCACCGCGCCGGAGCCGCGACCGCCCACCTGCTCCAGGTTGCGGGCCGCCCGGCGGTTGCGCACCGCCAGGTACTCCAGGATGCGGTCCTTGACGTCGTCGAGGCCCGCGTGGTCGGCGTCCAGCACCGCCCGCGCCGCGGCGAGGTCGGTGTTGTCGTCGGTACGCACGTTCCACGGCATCTCCAGCACCGTGTCCAGCCAGGTGCGGATCCAGCTCGTCTCCGGGGAGGCGTCGCTGGCCCGCTCCAGCTTGCCGACCTCGCGCATGGCCGCTTCCCGCACCTTCTCGGGCAGATCGGCGGCCTCCACCCGGGACCGGTAGTCGGCCGAGCCCTCGGGCTCGTCCTCACCCAGCTCCTTGCGGATCGCGGCCAGCTGCTGGCGCAACAGGAACTCGCGCTGGGACTTCTCCAGACCCTCGCGCACCTCGCTGTTGATCTTCTCGGAGACCTCCTGCTCGGCCGCGTGCTCCCGCGCCCAGCCGACCAGCAGCTCCAGCCGCGCCGTCACGTCCGGCGAGCCGAGCAGCTCCACCTTCTGCGCCAGCGTCAGCCACGGGGCGTACCCGGCCGAGTCGGCCAGCTCGCTCAGGTCGGTCATCCGCTCGACCGCGTCGATGATCTGCCACGCGCCGCGCTGCTGCAGCTCGGCGGTGACCAGCGCCTTGTACTCGCGGGCCAGCTCCTTGGCGCGGCCGGCCGGTTCCGGCTCGGTGACCAGGGTCGCCTCGACCCACAGCGCCGCACCCGGTCCGGGCACGCCCGAGCCGATGCGGGCACGGGTGACACCGCGCAGCACGGCGGCACGCTCTCCGCTGGGGAGGCGGCCGACCTTCTCGATCACCGCGGTCACGCCGTACGTGCCGTACTCGCCGTCCAGCCGCGGCACGGCCAGCACGGTCTTGTCACCGGACGCCCGCGCCGCGTCGATCGCGGCCTGGGTGTCCGGCTGGAGCGCCACCGCCACCACGTTGCCGGGCAGCAGAACGGCGTCGTCCAGGGGAAGAACGGGGAGTGTGGTCATCGTCGACACCTGCCATTCTGAACTTGAGTCTTACCCACTCAAGTCCAGGACGACCTTGGTTGTTCCCTCAACCAAACGGTGTGACCCACGCCACTCCCGCGTTCGCCGCGCCTCGCGCTTGCTCAAGATCGTCCGACTTGCCGGGCAGGCGTGCGTATCTTGAGCGCGGATACGCACAGGTGCCTGGCAAGTCGGACGATCAAGGCCAACCCCGGCGGGCGGGTCAGCAATTCCCGCGCGGGATGTACAGCGGGCGGTCGGTGTCCTCGGCCGCGTGGGCGGACGCCGCCGCGCCGACGAGGGTGGCCTCCGCGTGACTCGCCGAGGCGGGCGACGGGACCACGGGCGCAGCGGTCTCGGGCACGGAGTGGATCTCGGGACCACCCTGGGCCTCGGACGTGGCCTGGACCGGGGACGTGGCCTGGGCCTCGGGCGCGGCCTGGACCGGGGACGCGGCGGCCGGTTCGGGACGCGCGTCGGCCTCGGCCGTGGGGCTGACCTCGATGATCGAGTGAGTCTCGGGCACCGCGTCGGTCTCGGTCGAGCTCGCTGCCGGGGAGGTAGTCGCCTCCGCCGCGCCGGCCGCGGCCATCATCGCGGCGAACTCGTCGGCCTCGGAGTGCCCGGTCGGCTGAGCGGCGGGCAGTGCCGCACCGTACGCCTCGGCGCTCAGGATCCCGGTGGGCTTCGGGGCGAGCAGGCCGATCGCCAGGCCGGTGATCACGGGCATCACCGCGTACGACGAGGCGACGTCGGAGAAGTAGACGTCCAGCCCGATGTTGAACGCGCCGCCCAGGTACAGGCCCAGGTCACCGGCCGTGGTGACGGCCGCCCAGACGAGACCGACGAGCACGCCCTCGGGGCCCGCCGCCGTCGGGCGCTTGCGCAGGTAGCGGATGGCGAAGCCGAGCACCAGTGCGACCATCGTGGTCAGCTTGATCGACTCGTACAGAGCCTCGTGCTTGCCCTCGGCGGGCAGCAGGATCAGCGAGATGCCGACCATGCCCAGCCACACCGCCAGTCCGTACCCGAGCACGCGCGACGACTTCATGGGCGATTCCTCCTCGAAAGCGGGGTTCCTACCCTGCTAACCGCGTGGAGCGCGTCGAGGTCGCTACCACCGAGCCCGCGGCCAGCAGCGTCATCGCGGCCAGCCCACCCCACATCGCGCCCGGACCGGTGGTGAGCAGCCACGTCAGCAGCGCCGGAGCGAGCGCCATGCCGATGCCGGTGGACAGCTGGAAACGCGACAGCGCCCGGCCGAGGGAACCCGCGGGTGCGCCCGCGATGACCAGGGCGGTGGCGCTGCCCGCGTACAGGATCTCCCCGGCGGTGAAGACGACGGCGCACAGCGCGATCGCGATCGGCCCGGCGTCGCCGCCGAGCGTCCCGGCACCCCAGAAGCCCACGTACGCCACGGCCAGCAGCACGCCGGAACCGGCCAGCACCCGGTGCCGCGGCACCCGGGCGAGCCACACCACCAGCGCCACCTGCGTCGTGATCACCAGGACGGTGTTGCCGACGAAGATGCCCGCCGACCACGCGGGCGACGCGTGCAGGTAGGTCAGCAGCAGCGCGGGCAGCGCCACCTCCAGCACCGAGAAGTTGGCCGCGTACGGCAGGTTCGCCACCAGCAGCGGCCGCAGGTACGCCAGCTCGCCTCGCGTGCCGCCGGACGGGGCGGCGGGCGCTGCTGTCGCGCGCAGGCGCATGCCCCACGCGCCGATGCCGGAGGCGAGGTAGCCGAGGGCGCTGATCGCGGCGAGCCCGCGCAGCGCCGTGTCCCCGCCGCCGACGGCCGCGGTGGCCACCAGCGCGCCCACGCCGAGCGCGGCGTTGCGTAGCGACCGGCCCGCGGCCAGCGCGGCGTCGCGCTCCCGGCCGGTGGCGAGCGTGGCCACCACCGCGGCATGCGCTGCGGGCCAGGCCTGGCTGCCCAGGCCCAGCAGCAGCGCCCCGATCGTGAACCCGGCCGGGGTCGGCGCGGCCACCAGCAGGGCCGCGCCCAGCGCGCGGACCAGCAGTGTCGTAGCGACCGGCGTCGACCGTGCGCCGCGGTCCAGCCAGCGGCCGGCCGGTGGCAGCGCGGCCAGCCCGGCCAGCAGGCCCACGGTCACCGCCAGGCCCGCGCCGCCGGGGCTCAGGCCGACCGCGGTCAGACCGTAGAGCAGCAGGAACGGCCGCAGCATGCCCGTGCCGAGCGCGTCCACGGCCAGCACCGCGGCATAACGCGGCCCGCCGAGGCGGCGCAGCAGGGACGTTCGCGCCGGTACGGCCGGGGGCGCGGGGGTGGGGGAGACGAGGGTCATGGCCGGCACCGTGCGCCCGCCCGGCCGCCGCGGGCACGTGGGTTGACGGAGGTCGTCAATCGGCGCGGCCCGGCCGTGGCGGTGGTGCCACCATGGCGTGGTGAGCCTGACCATCGACGTCACCGGCCTGCCGCCGGAGCGGTACGTCTTCGCCCCCTCGCCGCTCGGCGAGCTGACCGCGGTGCTGCACGCCCTGGTCGAGCCCGCGCACCACCCGGCGCTGCACGGCTTCGTCACGGCGACGCTGTCGGCGCTCAAACCCGAGCTGGCCGAACGGATCTTCGAGGCGGACCAGCTCTGGCGCTCGGCACGCGCGGAGTTCCTGCTGCCCGCCCGGCCGCGCGCGACGCTGGCACAGGAGCTGGACGACGTGGACGCGCTGTCCGACGAGACCTGGGTCGCCGGCGCGCTGATCGCCACCAGCTGCGGCGCGATCACGCAGGCCCGTTTCGGCTCCCCGCTGCACGACCCGGCGGCCCGGCAGCGGGTCCGGGAGCTGGCCCAGGCCCGCGGCCCGCAGCACGCCGACTTCACCGAGCGCCTGCTCGCCGACCCGCCCGCAGTACGGGCTCGCGTGCGCCGCCTGCTGGAGGACTGCCGCGACGAGTTCTTCGGCGAGGTGTGGGCCCGGGTGCAGCACGGCCTGGCCGCCGACGCCCGGCACAAGGCGGACCTGCTGGCCCGGCACGGCCTCGCCGCCGCGCTGGGCGCGATCTCGCCCGCGCTGTCGCTGAGCGAGGACGGCGGGCGCATCGTCGTCGACAAGCTCAGCGACGGCTGGACCAGCGCGGTCGGCGACGGGGTGACCTTCACTCCGACGGCGTTCGGCCGCCCGCACCTGGTGGCGGTCTACGCGCCGGGCTGGCGGCCGGTGGTGCAGTATCCGGCCACCGAACCCGGCGTGCCCGAGGCCGTGCCGCTGGAGCTGGTGCAGCGGCGGCTGGAGGCGCTCGCCCACCCGGTGCGCCAGCGGCTGGCCCGGACCCTGTCCCGCGGCACGCACACCACCACCGAACTGGCCCGCGCGTGGCAGCTCACCGACCCGGAGGTGTCCCGGCACCTCGCGGTGCTGCGCAAGGCCGGGCTGGTCGAGGTGAGCCGCCGCGGCCGTTACGTGCTCTACCGGCTCAACCTCGCCGCCTGCGCCCGCCTCGGCGCCGACTTCGTCGAGGCGGTACTGCGCTGACGCCTACGGCAGCAGCTCCCGCGAGCGGCTCGCGACAACGCCGCTGACGAGCGCCAGCGCTTCGGCGTACGGCATCGGCGGCAGCTGCCGCCCGTCGCGCAGCCGCAGCGACACCTCACCCGACTCGGCCTCCCGGGACCCGATGACCGCCAGGTACGGCACCTTGCGCTGTGCCGCCTCCCGGATGCGCAGCCCGAGCGACCCGTCGAGGCTCACCGACGCCCGCAGCCCGGCGCGTAGCGCCTGCTCGGCGAACGACCGGGCCGCCCCGTCCTGGGCCTCGCCGACCGGGGCCACGGCCAGCTGCACGGGGGCGTACCAGGCCGGGAACGCGCCCTGGTGCACCTCCAGCAGGTGCGCCATCAGCCGCTCCATGCTGCCGACGATGCTGCGGTGCACCATCACCGGCCGGGCCGGACTGCCGTCGCGTTCGGTGTACGACAGGTCGAACCGCTCCGGCTGCGCGAAGTCCACCTGCACGGTGGCCAGGGTCGACTCCCGCCCGGCCAGGTCCCGCACCTGGATGTCGATCTTCGGCCCGTAGAACGCGGCCTCGCCCGGCGCCTCCTCGAACGGCACCCCGGCCTGCACCAGCGCGTCGCGTAGCAACGACTCGGCCCGAACCCAGTCCGCGTCCGCGCCGAGGTAGCCCGCGCCCGGACCGCGCAGCGACAGCCGGTAGCCGTCGGCGGCGAAGCCGAGCGCCGGGTGGATCCGCCCGCACATGGCCAGGACCAGCGCGACCTCCGCGCCGACCTGGTCGAGCGAGCAGAACACGTGCGCGTCGTTGAGCGAGATCGCCCGGACCCGGCTCAGCCCGCCGACGACGCCGGAACGCTCGGCGCGGTACATGCCGCCCAGCTCGGCGACGCGTACCGGCAGCTCGCGGTAGGAGCGGCCGCGCGAGCCGAACACCATCGCGTGGTGCGGGCACAGGCTCGGGCGCAGCATCAGCGCCTCGGGGTCGTCGGCGGCCGCGCCGGGGTCGTCGGACATCGCCGGGAACATGTCGTCGGCGAACTTCGCCAGGTGCCCGGACCTTTGGTACATCTGGCGTTTGGCCAGCGGCGGGGAGTACACGTGCTGATATCCGGCCAGGCGCTCCTCCTCGCGTACGTACTCCTCGATGGCGTGGCGGGCGGCGGCGCCGGCGGGCAGCCACAGCGGCAGCCCCGCGCCGATCATGGGGTCGGCGTGGTAGATCTCAAGGTCGCGGCCGAGGCGGCGGTGGTCCTTCACGGTGTGCTCCTGGGAGTGAAACGGCCGGGGCACACGGGGGCGGATACGCGTCGGCCCCGGGGCGTGTGCCCCGGGGCCGACGGTCGACTGAAAGATCAGCAGGTCAACGCGTACGAGCGCCGGGACGTCCCGGCGTCGTCGTGCTGACGGAGTGCTGATGCATGAGGAGCACGATAGCGCCGAACCGCTGCCCGGGGGCAAGCGATTTCCGTCGCCGAGCTACATTCGGCTTCAGGAGTCGATCATCCGGAGGTGGGCGATGGCGCACTGGTACGAGTCGAGCATCGACCGGCAGATCCGTGAGGCGGCCGAGCGCGGCGAGTTCGACGACCTGCCCGGCACGGGCAAGCCGCTGCCCGGCGCGGGCGAGGTGCTGCCCGACGACTGGTGGCTGCGCGACCTGGTCCAGCGCGAGAACCTGTCCGCCGCGATCCCGGCGACCCTGCTGCTGCGCCGCGACATCGAGGACCTGCCCGACGCGGTCGCGAAGAAGACCTCCGAGCAGGCGGTCCGTGCCTACGTCGCCGACCTCAACACCCGCATCGCCCGCGCCCACCGCGGCGAACTCGCGGGCCCCGCCATCGCCCTGGCTCTCGTCGACGCCGACGACACCGTCCGCCAATGGCGAGCCCACCGCACCCGCTGATAAGGAAGGGCACCTTCACAACGCTATGCGTTGTGAAGGTGCCCTTCCTTTCGGGCGGTCAGGGGTCGCGCAACAGGGGGCAGGTCATGCAGTGGCCGCCGCCGCGGCCCTTGCCGATCTCGAAGCCGTCGATCTCGACGACCTCGATGCCCGCCTCGCGGTACCGGCGGTTGCTGTAGACGTTCTTCGAGTACGCCACGACCACGCCGGGCGACAGCGCGACCACGTTGTTGGCGCAGTCCCACTGCTCGCGCTCCTGCTGGGCCTCGTCGCCGCCGGTCGTGATGACCCGCAGGTCCTTCTCGTGGGACAGCCCGATGGCGTGCGCGACGGCGGCCAGGAAGCTGTCCTCGGCGGTGACGTCGAGCGTGCCGGCCTTGTCGCCGGGCCGGATGCTGTACGCCGTCGTCCCGTCGATCACCTTCGGGTAGACCGTGACCGTGTCGCGGTCCATGAACGTGAAGACCACGTCCAGGTGCATGAACTGGCGCTTGCGTTCCAGCTGCACCGCGATGATCCGTTCGGCGGCGCCCTTGGCGAACAGCCGCTGCGCCAGGATCTCCACCATCTGCGGGGTGGTGCGCTCGCTGATGCCGATCAGGACCGTGCGGTTGCCGACCGGCATCACGTCGCCGCCCTCGATCGACGAGCGCCCGAAGGACTGTATGTCGAACTCGTCGTGCTCGTCCTCGCCCGCGTCCGGGAACCAGAAGTTGATCTTCTCCTGGCGGAACATCGGGTGGAAGCGGTACACCGTGCCCAGGTTGACGGTCTCCAGTTGGCGCGAGGGCCAGTACATCGGGTTCAGCGAGACGCCCTCGTAGATCCAGCACGAGGTGTCGCGGGTGAACAGGTGGTTGGGCAGCGGCGGCAGGATGAACGACGAGCCGACCGTGGTCGCCACGGCCAGCGAGCGCGCGGCCAGCCGGTCGTCGTCGGCGAAGCGCATCAGCTCGGCCCGGGTCACCCCGCCGGTGAGGTGCGTGGCGAGCGTCTTCGGGTCCATGTTGGCCAGCGCCTCGCGCACCGCGTCCACCATGGCCGGACCGACCGTGTACGGGCTGACGGTGTGCCCGATGACCCACTCCCGCGCCTCGGGTGACGCCAGCGCCTGGGTGAGCAGGTCGTGCAGCAGGAACACCTCGACGTCGCGGGCCCGCAGCTCGGCGACGAACTGGTCGTGCTCCTGCTGCGCCCGCTCCACCCACAGCACGTCGTCGAACAGCAGCTCTCCCCGGTTGGACGGGGTCAGCCGGCGCAGCGCGAGGTCGGGCCGGTGCACCAGCACCTTGCGCAGCCTGCCGACCTCCGAGTGGACTCCGAATCCGGTCATCGCGCGCTCCTCCGCCGCAGCCCGCCCACCGCCCTTGCCGCTGCCCCGAATGTTACGTCCGTTTCACGTCCTTCGCGTCCGATCACCGATTCGCGAAACGGCGCCCGAAGCGAAGGAAGGGCACCTTCTACAACGCTCCGCGTTGTAGAAGGTGCCCTTCCCATCATCGAAGGGACTAAGGCCGAGGTCCGGTCCGGGTCGCCGGGTGGTGGCCGGTCGGCTGCGTCGCCGCGGCCGGGCCGCTCGGCGACGGGCTGGGCGCGGCGACCGGCGCGAGGCTCGGCGCGTGGCTGGCGGCCGGGCTGGCCGCCGCGGCCGGGGCCCGGCTGGGCGACGGGCTCGGCGCGGCCGACGGGGTGCGGCTGGGCGACGGGCGGACGGCCGCGGCCGCGTCC